>SUVG01000006.1:0-94931 GCA_015062115.1 Elusimicrobium sp.
CACTTCGTAAGAAGTGCCTTATCAAATGGTGGACCGGAAGGGACTCGAACCCCTGACCTCCTGCGTGTAAAGCAGGCGCTCTACCAACTAAGCTACCGATCCGTCTACATTTATTATAGCAAATAAATTTTCAGCGCGCAAAATTTTCTTTTTCGCGGGGCAATTTATTCCGTGTAATTCTATTCTTCCACTTTGGGGGTGGTGCGTGCCCACTCGTCGGCTTCCGGCCCCCATTTATCTTTTACGGCTTGCGGAATTCTAAAAATGATAGCGGTGCATTTGGCCGAAACAGTGCCGTCCGGCAAGACAATTTCGGCTTCCACTTGTGCGCGAGATCCGCCGTCGCGGAGTACGCGGCCTACCGCTTTTAACGGAGTGTTGGTGGGGGTGTTGTGTTTGTACACCACTTCCATTTTAAGCGTAACCATTAAGCGTTCAAAGTTGTTATCAAGCATAATGGCGCGGCCGGAGGTTTCGTCCAAAATCGTGGCGATAATTCCGCCGTGTACCGTGCCGGGATAGGAACAATAATTATCGCCTAAAGTAAACTCGGTTTCCACCTGTTTTTCATCGTAGTTATTATACCACTCCAATTTAAGTCCAAAGGGGTTATTCCGCCCGCAGGCAAAACATTGTAGAGAAGTGGGTTGACGAAGTTTCTTCATAAATTCTCCTTATAAAAATATTATACTTTTTTGCTACACTTAACTTATGAAGAAATTTGAAACCGAATTTAAGTGGGACGCTTCTGCCCCGTACGCATTTGCACGCATGTTGGGGGCTATGCGAAAAGTGGCGGATAAACAATGCGTTTCCGCTCCCGATTACCTGCAAATAAAAGATGTATATTTAGATGCTCCCGACGGAAGACTGCAAAAAGAAAAAATTGCCTTACGCGTGCGGAACACAAACGGAACTTTTGAAATTACATACAAGACCCGCACGGAAGTGCTGAACGGAAAAGCTATCCGCCGCGAAGAAACTTTGCCTTTGCCCAATGTGAAAAGTTTATCGGGTGCCCTTCATTTCTTAAAAGAAAAAAAAGCGTGGGAAGGAATCTTGCTTACCGATTTATTGCCTTTATTTTCTATTTCAAATCGTCGTGTGGTACGCTTGATTAAGTGGCAGGGGAGTGCGTTGGAATTATCATTTGATAGATGCGTAATTCGCGCCGCCGACCGGCAAACCAAGTTAAAAGAAATCGAACTGGAATTGAAAAGAGGCCCGACGGAAAAACTGGAAGAATTTGCCTCTCAAATTATGAGATTAAGCGGGTTGCCTTTTTCCAAAAAATCAAAAGTAAAAACGGCCACGGCTCTACTCAACGGAGGGGAAAAATGAACGCAATTTTTGCACTTTTTTTTAGTTTGCTTGCTCCGGGGGCAGGCCATGTGTTTGTGGGAAATTTTACGGAAGGCATTTGCATCGGGTTACTTTTTGCTTTGTGGAAAAGTGCTGTTTTGCCGCTGGGGATTCGGGTCTTGCGCATTACGGAATTGGAAAAACTGTTGAAGTATTTTTATGTGTGTAACTGGCTGTATATTTTGCTGGTTTGTTATGCGGTTTTTTCCGCTTTTTGGCGCGGCTTTTGGTGCGAAGACGGACACTTTTTGTACGCTTTTTTGTTTGCAATTTGTTTAATTGTTACATATAAAAATACATTTAATCGCGTAATTTTTACAATGCTTTGCGGACGCACCGGAATTTACGATATGGTACGCAGTTCCAGGAATATTCCGTCGGGAGAAAAAGAAAAATAATTTTTTAGACGGGGAAAAATGGACTTGATTTTTTTCAAAAAATTATTTTACGACGAGAAATTTGTTGCAATATAAAATGATTTGTGGTATTATTTTTATGAGGTTAAAACTAATTGTCTCAGGAGAGCAAAAATGGCTGTGAAAAAAACCGTGAAAAAAGTAGCCGCCAAAAAACCGGCCGCTAAAAAAGTAGCCGTAAAAAAGGCTGCCGTGAAACCGGCGAAAAAAGCGTGTGCCAAAAAAGCCTGCGCCAAAAAAACCGTGAAAAAAGTGGCTGTTAAAAAAGCCGCTGTAAAACCGGCAAAAAAAGCCTGTGCCAAAAAAGCCTGCGCTAAAAAAACTTGTGCTAAAAAAGTAGCCGCCAAAAAACCGGCCGCTAAAAAAGTAGCCGTAAAAAAAGCTGCCGTTAAAACCACTAAAAAAGTGGCTGCCAAAAAACCGGCCGCTAAAAAACCGGCTAAAAAAGTAGCCAAGAAAAAATAAGAAAGTTTTAGACAAAAAACCCCGCTCAATCGAGCGGGGTTTTTTGTTGGATAAGGCAAGTTAGTCAATCTTGTAGAACTTGGCGATAATGTCCCAGGCTTCTTCGGCCGTTTCCACAATTTGGCACGATTCGGCTTCTTCGGGAGAAATGACCCCGTAAGAGGACAAGGCTTTAATGTTTACAACATCGTTCCAAAATTCTTTGCCGACAAGCACTATCGGAATTTCCTGTTTTTTGCCCGTTTTAACCAAGGTTAAAATTTCAAACAGTTCATCAAACGTACCAAATCCGCCAGGGAGCACCACAAATGCTTTGGAGCGCATCACCAGGTGGAGTTTGCGGATAGCAAAATAATGGAACAGGAACGACAAATTTTTGGTTAAGTATTTGTTGGGGTGTTGTTCGTGCGGGAGGGTAATGTTGAACCCGATACTTCTGCCGCCGTTTTCGAAAGCACCGCGGTTGGCCGCTTCCATAAGGCCGGGGCCGCCGCCCGTTACAATGGCAAAGCGGTCGCCTGCTTTTTCTACTACCAATTTGGCGAATTTGCGGCCTTCTTCGTAGTATTTGCTTAAGCGCAAAAGGCCTTTGGCTTCATATAAACGATTTTGTAAATTTTTATCGTCGGGATTTTGGGCCAAAGCGGCTTCGGCATCGGCCACTTTCTTTTTGGCTTCTTCTTCTTCGCGCACGCGCGCACTGCCGAAACACACAATCGTTTCGTTGACATTAAAGTGTCTCAAATAGATTTCCGGTTTCATTACCTCAAGTTCCATGCGAATCGGGCGCATGATATCTTTTTTGAGGAGGGGGATATCTTCGTACGCTTTAATATAAGAGGGATCTACGTCAATGTCTTTATAATCTTTTGTCATAAGAACCTCGCTTATTTTTTCCAACGTAAAATTTCGGCGGCAATTTCGTCCGCGCTTAGATGCAGTTTATCATATAATTGGGCCGATTTAGCGTGTTCCACAAATTCATCTCCCACGCCCAGGCGCAACATTTTGAAGTCGGCCTGTTTGTCGGTTAGGTATTCGGCCACGGCAGACCCGAAACCGCCGGCGAGCATATTGTCTTCCACGGTTACGATTTTTTTGGAAGATTTTAATGCTTCGTCAATAATTTGGGTATCCAACGGGTGAGCAAAACGCATATTTACTACGCCCGCTTTGATTCCTTTTTCCTGCAATTTTTCGGCGGCTTGCAAAGAGGGGTGAACTCGATTGCCGATAGCCAAAATGGTTACGTCCTTGCCTTTTTTAAGCCACTCCCCTTTTCCGATAGGTAAGGCTTTGAGTTTTTCGTCTCTTCCTACACCAAAACCGGCTCCGCGCGGATAGCGAAGCACGAACGGAGCCTTGGCATCAAAAGCCGTTTTTAGCATGTGTTGCAGTTCGTTTTCATCCGCCGGGGCGGCGATAATCAAATTGGGGATACTGCGAAGGAAACTTAAATCAAACACCCCGTGGTGGGTGGGGCCGTCTTCCCCTACAACTCCCGCGCGATCCAAGGCAAACACGACAGGTAAGTTTTGCAAAGCGATATCATGCAAAATTTGGTCGTAACAGCGTTGGGCAAAGGTGGAGTAGAGGGCCACTAACGGTTTGATGCCGTTGGCGGCTAAACCGGCCGCAAAGGTGGCGGCGTGTTCTTCGGCGATACCCACATCAAAGTAACGGGTGGGGAACTTGTCGCGGAAGGTATCCAACCCGGTGCCTTCCGGCATGGCCGCCGTGATAGCGTTGATTTTTTCGTCTTCTTCGGCCAATTTCACAAGCGCATCGGAAAACGCTTTGGTAAATGTAACCGTGTTGGACGAACCCAACGAATCTCCGGTATCTACATCAAAAATGCCGATTCCGTGGAATTTGGTGGGCTTTTCTTCGGCGGGTTTATAGCCTTTTCCTTTTTTGGTTACCACATGGAGCATGACGGGGCCTTTAATGTCTTTTACATTTTCCAAGGCTTCAATCATGTCGTTAATGTCGTTGCCGTTTACGGGGCCGAAATAGCGGAAACCCATTTCTTCAAACAAAGTACCCGGGAAAAGAATAGAACGCGCGCGCTTGGCTAATTTGGCGGCGTTGTTGCCTACTTCGTCAAAGCGTTTCAAAAAGTTTTCGGCTTTTTCTTCGGCCAGTTGAACATATTTGGTGGTAAGGAGTTTGGTTAACGCTTTCCCAAGCGCGCCTACACGCTTGGAAATAAACATTTGGTTGTCATTTAAGATAACGAGTAAATCGGAGCGTAAGAGTCCCGCATTTTGCATGGCTTCATAGGCCATGCCGCCCGTCATACAACCGTCTCCCACTACGGCGATTACCTTGGAGCCGTCTTTTTTCTGGTCGCGTGCCACGGCCATGCCGAGCGCGGCGGAAATGGCGGTGGAAGCGTGCCCGACGCCGAAAGTATCGTATTCGCTTTCATGGCGTTTGGGGAAACCGCTGATGCCGCCTTTCGTGCGAATTTTTACAAATTCTTTTTGGCGGCCGGTTAACAGTTTGTGGGCATAGGCCTGGTGGCCCGTATCATACACGATTTTATCTTCGGGCGTGTTGAACACATAGTGAAGAGCGGTAATAATTTCCACCGCACCCAAACTGGAACCCAAGTGACCGCCGTTTTTGCTGGCGGTATCAATAATGACTTGGCGCAATTCTTCGCACAAAGTGGGGAGGTGTTCTTTTTTGATAAGGCGCAAATCGCGCGGACTTTGGATACTGGGCAGTACTTTCATAAAACTCCCTTACTAGTAAGTTCTCGTTTTGAAAAACTCCGCCATTTCATATAACGGCCACAGGTTTTTCTTTTTTACATTTTTGAGCGCGTTGAGTGCTTTTTGGGCATTTGCAATCAATAGTTGCGCGTGCTTGCGGCTGCCTTCCAAACCATACAGGCTCACAAAAGTGAGTTTGCCGTTTTGGGCATCGCTGTTGGATTTGCCTAACTGCTTGGCAGTGGCGGTAACATCTAAAATATCGTCCACAATTTGGAACACGAGCCCGATGCAGTTGGCATATTTTTTGATGTTGGTTAAATCGGTGCCTTTCGCTCCGGCCAAGAGGGCGCCCGTTTCCACGCTGCCGCGGATTAACGCACCTGTTTTATTGGCGTGAATATAGTTCAAAATATTTTCGGGGGTGGTTTCTTTTACCGATTGCGGGAGCATAAAATAGTGAAGAGATTTATCCGCAAGCGGTTTGGAAGTTTTGCGCAGTTTATCGGCGCGGAAGCTGTGGGCATCGTGAGTGCCCATACCTTCAGCATACACATCGGCTGTTTGACCGCCTACCATACCGGAAGCCCCGGCGCAGTTGGCAAAATTGATGAGGGCTTTGATGGTATTTTCGGCCCCGACGGCTTTTACATTTCCGTTTTGGGCAAAAACCTCAAACACATAGGTCAACATGGCATCTCCCGCCAACAGGGACAAGTCTTCCCCGAATACTTTGTGGTTGGTGGGTTTGCCTCGGCGCAGGTCATCGTTATCCATAGACGGCAAATCGTCGTGAATCAAAGAATAAGTATGGAGCATTTCCACCGCACACGCAGCCGGCATAACATCAGCCGGTTTTTTACCGAAGGCTTCTGCCGTTGCCATAAGCAGTACCGGGCGTACGCGTTTGCCGCCGGCTTGGAGAGAATAATCCATCGCGTCCGTCAAAATGCGGGGCGAATTTTTAATTTTTCCAATGTATTTGGAAAGGTTTTTTTCTACCAATTTGGCGCGTTCTTTTAAGTAGGTGTTAAAATCGTTCATAATTTATCCTTGTAAATACGGCATAGTGATACACCTTTCTATTATACCTTAATTACCGGGGAAAGGGGTATTGAGCCGAAAGTATCCTTTTTATATATAATGAGGTTATGGTAAAACTAAACCGGCCGCATATTGGCCTTTTCGGAAAAATGAACGTGGGGAAAAGTTCCCTGATTAACGCCCTGACGGGGCAAGCGGTATCCGTAGTGGCCGAACAACCGGGTACCACCACCGACCCCGTTAAAAAGATTATTGAAATTTTAGGGGTAGGCCCGGTGGTGATAGTGGATACGGCCGGGGTAGATGATGCTTCCGCCTTGGGTGCGCAACGGGTGGAACGCACGCGCGAAGCGTTAGACCAGGTAGATTTGGCCATTTTGGTATTTGCCGGACAGTTTGATTCTTACGACCAAAGTTTGATGGAAACTTGCATTGCGCGCAAGGTGCCGTTTTTCTTCGTACACAATAAGAGCGATTTACAAAAATTAAATGTGGAAATCGAAGGGGCCGATGTGGTGGAATTTTCCTGCAAGGAACCGCACCTGCCTATGCTGATTAACAAAATCAGGGAGCACCTGCCGAAAAGTTCTTATATGCAGGATACCATTTTGGACGATTATGTCCGCCCCGGGGAGGAAGTGGTGTTGGTTATCCCGGTAGATGCATCGGCTCCGGAAGGGCGGCTTATTTTGCCCCAAGTGCAAACGATTCGCAACTTGCTTGATATCGGGGCGGTGGCGGTGTGTTTGAAAGATACGGAACTGCGCGATTATATGAAAACCCACTCCCCCAAATTGGTGGTAACCGATTCCCAGGCGTTTGCGTATGCCAGTTCGGTAGTGCCTATTACCACGCCGCTAACGAGTTTCAGTATTCTTTTTTCACGGGCCAAGGGAGATTTTGATGCCTTTTTGGCGGGCACACGCACCATTGACCGTTTGCAAGATGGTGACAAAATTTTAATGTTGGAATCTTGCACCCATACCGTTAATAAGTGCGATGATATCGGCCGGGTGAAAATTCCTTCCTGGCTTAGTAAGCGGACGGGTAAAAAGTTGAAATTCAAATTTATTTCCAATTTGGATCCTCTCCCCGAAGATGCGGATACTTATGCCTTGGCTATCCAATGCGGCGGGTGCATGGTAACACGCAGCCAAATCATGCGCCGTTTGGAGATATTAAAAGAAAAAGGAGTTCCGCTCAGTAACTACGGGTTGGCAATTGCTTATTGCCACGGTATTTTTGAGCGCGTAACCGAAATTTTTAGGAAAAAAGGAATGTAAGCGTTGGTTAAAAATTTAAGTTTTACAGCAAAAGAAGGAGAATATATATGAAAATATCCGTTATGAAAATAGGGATAGTATTGTTAGCGTTTGTGTTATTGATCGGGGGAGGGGTGAGTGCTGCCCCTGTGGAGGATACTCAAGCAACCGATGCCAGCGAAGAAGAAAACTCGCAAAAATGGCGTGTCAGTTTTTATGGTATGGGCGATCCATGTGAAGCTACACTCCATTCTAATGCTCTCTTTTGTGCTGCTTATAAAGGAGATATTGCAAAAGTAAAGGAATTATTAGCATCCGGAACAGATGTAAATACCACTAATTCGCATGGTTACACGGCCTTAATATTTGCTGTTAAGGCTGAACAGACAAAAATGGTTAAACTGTTGATAAAGGCCGGTGCTGATGCAAATATCATAAACGACTCGGTAGAAGACACTACTGCTTTAACAATTGCAATAAAGAAAAATAACCTAAAAATTATGAAATTGTTGCTGGAAGCCGGCGCAAACGCAAATGTAGCGGATGAGGGAGGCCAAACTCCTTTAGAATTGGCAGTCGAAGCCAATAATCTGAAAATGGTAAAGATGTTAATAGAAGCAAATGTAAATTTAGAAAAAAATTTCGACTCTGTTTTAATCCGTGCAACCAAAAATGGTAACACGAAAATGGTTAAACTGTTGTTGAAGGATAAGGATGGTTTTTTATTGGATGAAGCGCTGGTAGAGCCGATATTGTATGCATTTGCACACAACCATCATAAAATCGCAAAAGCGTTGATAGAATCTTGTTGGGATGAGACATTGAAAGACAAATGTAGCGGCGAACAGGCCGGTACTGACCGAAACTGCTTGCAGGGACTAATACAAGGAGTAGTAGGAAGAATTATATTCGCCTCTGTAAAAAACGAGGGTACTGATCAAGAATGTATGGAGAAAGATTTATCCCGAAATCCAAGGCTTTTAATTCGTGCTAGCAACGCCGGGCATGCAGAAATGGTAAAACTATTACTGGAAACCGTTGCAGACGAAGCTTCTAAGTCAATATCCATAAATCCTTGGGGGGAAAAATCATGTAAGTCGGCATTTGCAGAGATGCTTGAAGCTGGAGAAATCGCATTGTGGAATGCTAGTTATGGTGGCTATACGGAAGTGGTAAAACTGTTGTTAGATTTTGGGGTTGACGCAAATGTTACAAACGAATACAATCAACCTCCTCTGCTTGGGGCAAGTGTACAAGGCCACACGGAAGTAGTGAAGTTGCTATTAGAACATGGGGCAGATGTGAATTGGGAGAATCACGGTTGGACTCCTATCGTGTTTGCTACTTTAAACGACCAAACGGAAGTTGTAAGGCTATTGATATCGGCCGGGGCCAAGTTGGATGTTTATGGAATGATTGGCCAATCCCTTGCGACTGTTGCCATGCTAGAGTCTTCCGATGAAACCGTAAAAATCCTGCTGGATGCGGGAATGAATGTAGATTTTGGAGGTCCGCTGGGCCTCACTGCTTTAGTTCACTTAAGTCTCCGGGAAGAAAAAGCAGAAAGAATTAAATGGTTGATAGCGTTAAATGCAGATGTGAATAAAAAGAGTGCCTGGGGAACGCCCTTGACGCTAGCCAGTGAACATGGTTGCGTAGAAAATGTAAAAGTCTTGTTAGAAGCCGGTGCCGATGTAAATTTAACGGGTAGAGAGGGAAAAACTGCCTTGATGCTGGCTCAAGGAGGCGAACAGAAGGCCAAAAAAAGCGGGGATCTGGCGAAAGAACTCGCCTACGAGGAAATTGTAAAGTTGCTTATTGAGGCCGGTGCCAAATAAACGATTATCAAATATAAGATGCGCTTCTTAGGAAGCGCATTTTTATGGAGAGGTACTCGGCAAAGGAGCGGGTTGCCCGCGGATATAAATTTGCTAATATATACATTATGAATAAGAAACAAGCCGTTTTGGTCGTTTGTACCAACCGAAAAGCCTATCACGATTATTTTATTGAAGATACCTACGAGGCCGGGTTAGAACTTTTAGGTGCGGAGGTGAAGTCTATCCGCCAAAAAGAACTCAGCCTGGAGGGGAGTTTCGTGCGGGTGGAAAACGGCCAGGCGGTTGTGCTGAATATGCATGTAAAGCCGTACAAATTTAACTCGTTAACCGAACCCGACCCGACCCGTACCCGTCGGTTACTCTTAAACAAAAAAGAATTGCGTAAATTGGAAGCCAAAGCAGAAATAAAAGGCTATTCGCTCGTTCCGGTGGAAGTGTATTTCAAAAACGGGTGGGCTAAAATAAAACTGGCCGTTGCCAAAGGCAAACACCTGTTTGATAAGCGCGATGCACTCAAAAAGCGCGATTTGAACCGCGAAATGGAAAAAAACTTCAAAAATAATATCCGTTTTTAGCAGGACCAAACAATTTAATTAGGGAGGATACATGAAAAAAATAATTGCAGACGAAACTGCCGTGGCACGGCAACTGGATAGACTAGCCTGTGAAATTTTGGAACGACACCCGGACTTAAATACCTTTTGTTTGGTGGGAATCAAAACCCGCGGCGCTTACATTGCCCAGCGCCTGCAAGCACGCATTGAAAAACTCTGCGGAACAAAACCTGCTTTGGGCGAATTGGATATTACTCTCTACCGCGATGATTTAACCCAAGTAGCCGACGATCCGCAAATGAAAAGTACCGACTTGGGAACGGATATCAACGGAAAAATTGTTATTTTGGCTGATGATGTGCTTTACAGCGGCCGCACGATTTTGTGTGCCTTGGCGGCCCTAAAACAATTCGGTAAGCCGGCAAAAGTGGAATTTTTAACCATGATTGACCGCGGGCACCATACTTTGCCCGTCTGTGCCGATTTTGTAGGTCGCACCGTTCATACGGAAGCGGACGATATTATCCATGTCCACTTAAAAGAACGCGACGGCGACGATATGATTGTGCACAATGTGGGCGGCCAAAACGAACGCTAGTTTTTTATTTCTCCGCCGTGTAACCCGGGTTAAACCGGGGCTGTTTTTCCTTGCCAAAGCACGGCGCAATATGGTAACATATCTGTAATTGGGCGGGTGGCGGAATTGGCAGACGCGTACGGCTCAGGACCGTATGGACGAAAGTCCTTAAGGGTTCAACTCCCTTTCCGCCCATTTTATTTTTTGGTTTTACAACATGAGAAAGAATGCCTTATATCGTCCGTCAGCATATCCTTTAGGTAAAAAAAAGCGTGTTGCGCGACGGAAAAAAGGGTCGTTCTTTTTTTTTATTAAGTGTCTTATCCTCCTTGTGGTTGTGGCGGCCTTGTTGTTTGGCGGGTGGAAAGCCCTTTCGGCCGGCTACCAACTAATCGTTCAATCTAAAATTTCCAATTGGCACGCAAAGACCGTGTCCGTTTCCGGCTTGACGGGGAAACTGGGGCGGGAAGTGTATGCCCTTGCCAAACCCTATGAGGGGAAACCCTTTTCTATCAAAGATGCCGTAGCCTTGCGCGAGCAGATTATCAAAACGTACCCTATGCTAAAGGAAGTGCGGGTAAAAAGGGGCCTTTTGGGTGGCAAGTTAAAAGTATCGGCCCAACGCCGTGTGCCGCTTGCCAAATTTTCCCTTCCCGATAGAAGCGTAAAATATATCGATGCCGACACCACTATTTACACCGATTCCAACCCGGACTTGTTACAAGAAGTTCCTCTGGTGGAGTTGGAAGGTGTCGTGCCGGAAAAAGTGGGACAGGAGTTTGTGGAACTTTTGGAAAGTACGCTGAAACTGGAAAAACAGTTAGATTTTGAATTTTTGCGTATGAATTTGAAGGAAAATACGGTGCGTATGCATATGCCGGACGGTTGCATTATTGATTTCGGCCCGGCGGTACTCCTCAAGAAAAAAGCCCTTCATGCGGCGGAAATACTGGATTATGCCAAGCCACGTTACAAGCACCCGTTCCTTATCAATTTTGAATTTTACGAAGACGGAAAAGTTTTTTTAACACAGAACGCCCATTAAATTTTATAATAGAATTTAAGGTATATTTTTTAGGTGGTTTTTTTATGGCTAAAACAAACATTATTGCAGGGTTGGATATCGGTAGCGGCAAGATGACTTGTGTTGCCGTGGCACACGATCCGGAAACACATACATTAAAAGTTTTGGCGGGGCGCAGTATCCCGTGTAAAGGGTTGAAAGGGGGGGTAGTGGCCGATATACGCGAAACCTCCACCGCAATAAACCATTTGTTGGGCGGAATCGAACGCGAGTGCAACCAATCTATCGGCAGTTTATATGTGGCAATTCGCGGGAAACATTTGTCTTCGTTCTGTAATCACGGCACCTACAACATCGCCCGTATGGATAAAGAAATTAACCAAGTGGATATGGACTCGGCAGTTGAAAATGCCAAATCTATGCCGATTAAAAGCGACAACGAAATTGTTAATGTTATCCCTCAAAGTTATACCGTCGATAAACAAAAAGGTATTAACAACCCGGAAGGTATGGAAGGTTCTTTGCTCGAAGTAGATGTGCATATCACTACGGGGTCTTCTTCCCATATTAGAAATTTGAAAAAATCTATCGAACGCTCCGGCTATAGAGAGGACGACTGCCTTTACGGGTTGGTATCCTTGGCCGACACGGTGCTTACCCAAGAAGAAAAAGAACGCGGAACTTTGATTTTGGATTTGGGCGGCGAAACGATGTCTGTGGGTATTTACATTGAAGGTAATTTGAAGTTTTCGCGCGAAATTCCCGTCGGGTGCGATTTAATCACGCAAGATTTGGCCAGTGTGCTCTATACTTCCCGCCAAAATGCCAAAGAAATCAAAGAAAAATACGGGGTGGCCTTCCCTACTTTCTTGGACGAAGAAGGCGAAATCCCGGTTCCTTCTTTGGATGGACGCACCTTCCAAAATATCAAAAAGAGTTATGTGCTTGATATTATCCAACCTTGCGTGGAAGAACTGATTGAAAAAGTGGCCGAGTGTGTGGAATCTTCCGGCTACAAAAACTATCCCATGGTAGGGGTGGTAACGGGCGGCGGGTCGTTGATGCCCGGCATTACGGACCATTGTGTCAAAATTTTAGGCTTAAAACAAGTGCGTTGCGCTACCGTTCAACGCGACTTGGTTACCAGTGATGATGAGTTTTTTGACCCCCAATACAGCACGGCCATGGGGCTTGCCATTTATGCGGCGGAAAGAGGAGACTACAACGATTATGCCGGTAATTCTTACGATAAAGGCGGTTCCTTTTTCAGCAAATTGGGCAAGTTGTTCAAAAATGTAGATATTTTCGGCGGTTGATTTTAGACGGAGTACGAAATGAGAGATTTATTTATGCCGGCCGACTCGTTTGAAAGCAAGAAGGCCAAAATAAAAGTAATCGGTGTAGGTGGCGGTGGCGGAAATGCCATTAACCACATGGTTGCTTCCGGTTTGAAAGATGTTGATTTTATCGCCGTCAACACGGACGCGCAAGATTTGCGCCGCAACAGTGCGCCGTATTTGGTGCAAGTGGGCGAAAAAATTACTAAAGGTTTGGGCGTCGGCGGAGATCCGGAGAAGGGAAAACGCGCGGCGGAAGAGTCCAAAGAAAAATTGAAACAAATTATCGGCCAGTGCGATTTATTATTCATCACGGCCGGTATGGGGGGCGGAACCGGAACGGGTGTTGCCCCGTATTTGGCTAAACTGGCCAAAGAACTGTATGGGGACGACTTACTGGTAGTAGGGGTTGTTACGCGGCCTTTTAATTTTGAGGGCTATGTGCGCGAAAAACAAGCCGACGAAGGTATCCAAGAAATGCAAAAGCATGTGGATTCCATGATTATCGTTCCCAACGAAAAACTTTTTGCCAACATTGATCCGGAAACATCTTCTAAAGATGCTTTCCAGATGGTAGATGAAGTGCTTTTACAGGCCGTCAAAGGAATAGCGGAAGTAATTACGCAACCCGGAGAAGTAAATATCGACTTTAACGATATTCGCAAAGTGATGGCCAAGTCGCATAAATCTCTTATCGGGATTGGCGAAGCCAGCGGCCCCGGACGGCATTTGCAAGCCGTTAAAAAGGCGATTTCTTCGCCTTTGTTGGAAAATGCCGATATTCGCGGAGCAAAAGGGTTTATCGTTCACTTTTCCGCCGAGGATAACTTGCCTCTCTTGGAACAAGGGGAAGTGATGAACTTAATTCGCCAATATGCCAGCAACGATTCTATCATTATGTTCGGCCAAACATATGATGCTACCTTGAACGGGGTGTTCAAAGTAACGGTTATCGCTACGGGTTTCAGCGCAGAGAAGGCCAATGTGTTTAACACGCGCCGCGTTACTGCGCCGGAGTCACCGATGCCGTCTGCTCCGGCTATGCCGGCGGAGTCTATCCTTTCTTTCCCGGAAGATAGCCGCTTATCCGACCCGGCCAGCACCATGCGTATCCCGGCGTTTTTGCGCCGTAAACAAAACCGACACTAAAGGAGAGAAACTATGGCGGTAGGACTTCAAAGTTTATTAAGAACGGTAGTTGACAACAAAGCCAGCGGGCTTCATATCCGCGGTAATTCCAATGCGTATGTGCGCTTGCATGGGCAAATTAAACCGATTGACGATTCCTTCATCACCAACGATGAAGCCAAAAAAATGGCCTATGCCTGTATGGGGGAACGCGAACGCAAAATTTTTGAACAATACAGCACGGTGGACTTCTCCTTGGACGCCAAATCTTACGGGCGTTTCCGTTTTAACGTATTCCGCCAAATGGGTAAAATCTGTATGGCTATTCGCCATATTCCGCTTAAAATTCCTACCTTTGAAGAATTCCATTTGCCCGGTGATATTTTGCGCAAAATTTCCGAAAACCGCCGCGGTCTTATTTTGGTAACCGGTATGACCGGTTCCGGTAAAACTTCTACCTTGGCCGCCATGATTGACCATATCAATAAATCCCGCTCCGGCCACGTGTTGACGATTGAAGACCCCGTAGAATTTATCCACTCCGATAACCGCTGTATCGTCAGCCAATTGGAGCTTGGGGTAGATACGCCTTCTTATACCGGGGCGTTACGCGGGGCCATGCGTCAGGATCCGGATGTGGTTCTCATCGGCGAACTTCGCGACGGAGAGGTAATGAAGGCTGCCATTTCCGCGGCTGAAACGGGGCAGTTGGTGCTTGGTACCATGCACACGGTAAACGTAACGCAGACCCTTTCCCGCTTGGTGGACGCTTTCCCGGTGGAACAACACGAACAGGTGCGTATGCAACTGGCCGAACTGATCCGCGGGATTATCTGCCAACGCTTGCTCCCGACTATTAAACCCGGTATGCGTCCTGCCTTGGAAATTTTGGTTTCCACTCCGCAGGTACGCAAACTGATTATGGAAAACAAACCCAGTGATTTGTTCAAAGCCATGCAAAACGGGGAATTTTATGGCATGAATACCTTTGACCAAGCCTTGGCCCGTTTGTATAAAGAAGGCTTTATTGACCTGGAAACGGCACAATCGGCCGCTACCAGCCCCGATGCCATTATGCTCGCCGTGCGCGGGGTAACCAGCAGTTTGGACGCCGCTTAATATGACTACACGCATCAACGGGATGTTAATTGCCATTGACGGCACGGCTGGGACGGGGAAATCGTCCGTCGGTAAGGCCGTGGCCGCCAAACTGGGTTACGGGTTTTTGAGTACGGGGGAAATGTACCGTGCGCTGGCCTATAAAGTTTTTGAGAAAAAAATCGATCCCGAAAATCACGACGAAGTGTTAGCCGCTGCGCGGGAGTTGCGCTTTACTTTTGCTCTCCAGCCGGATGCTTCCCTCAAAATGTTTGTGGACGGAGATTTTTTGGGTTCTAAACTCCATTTGGAAGAAGTCGGCAATGTAGCCAGCCGCGTTTCCACCAACGGGGAAGCCCGCCGCGTGCTGACCGAAAAAATGCGGGAAGTAGGCGAAGAAGGCGGAATCGTGATGGAAGGGCGCGATGTGGGAACGGTCGTTTTTCCGGACGCGGATATTAAGTTCTATTTGGACGCTTCCGCCGAAGAACGCGCTAAACGCCGTGTGAAACAATTGCAAGAAGCCGGCGAACACCCGGCCTATGACCAAATTCTCAAATTGATACAGGAACGCGACTACCGCGATTCCCACCGGGCCGTCAGCCCGTTAAAACCTGCCGAAGACGCGATTGTTATTGATACTTCGTCACTCGATATGCAGCAGGTTATAAACGCAGTTTTGGAGAAACTTCAGCATCATGCTTCTTAATTTGATAAAATTATTAGCAAGGATCTATTTCAAAACCTGTTACAACTTTAAGGTGGAGGGGTTGGAAAATATCCCTCAAACAGGGGCGTTAATTATCGCCGGGAACCACTTGTCCAATGCAGATCCGCCGGCTATTGGCGGTTTTGCCGGGCTCGTGCGCGATTCCCGCTTTGTGGCCAAAAAGGAATTGTTTGAAATTCCGGTACTCGGGTGGTTTTTCCGCCATTGTAACTATATTCCGGTGGATCGCAAACGCACTATCGGCGATATGGGCGCGTTAAAAGAGGTAGTGGCTGCCTTGGAAAAAGGCGAAAGCGTGGTGATGTTCCCCGAAGGGACGCGCAGCCGCACCGGTAAACCCCAAAAACCCAAAAGCGGAATCGGCTTTTTGGTTTACAAAACGGGAGCGCCGGTTCTACCCGTAAAAATAGAAGGCACTTTCGGTTGGCCGTGGGTGCGCAAAATCCGTGTGAAATTCGGCACGGTGATGCACCTGCAAAAGGACGAAACCCTGGAACCGAAAGCGCAATATAAACAATTTGCAAATCAAGTAATGGATGCAATAAATTCAATTCATATCTAATGGAGGTCAACGCAGATTTCCCCACCGGGGGAACCTGTAATAAGGACTTATGACAAACGAAGAAATCAAACAAACGGAAGAAACAATTAACGAACAAGAAATGACGATGGATCAGTTAATTGCGCAGCAAGAGTCTTTATCGGAGAAGTTGTACAAAAAAGAAATTGTAGATGTAACGGTTGTACAGATTAACCAAGATTATATTTTAGTGGATACCGGCGCCAAAAAAGAAGGTGCGATTGCCGTGTCCGAATTTGAAGGCAAAACCTTGCCCGCCGTGGGGGACAGTGTTTCCGTCGTGCTCGTAAAACGCGGTAGCGACGAAAGACCTTCTATCCTTTCCCACAAAAAAGCCTTGGAATTTTTGGGCTGGGATATTTGCAAAAAATCCTACGAAGCCAAAGAACGCGTGAAAGGTACTATCGTACAATGCGTTAAAGGCGGTTACATTGTAGAAGTGTTCGGTGTAAACGGTTTTATGCCGCTTTCCCTTTCCGAACTCCACACTGCCTACAAACACTACTTGCCCGTAGGTGCCAAAATCAAAGCGCAAATCGTAGAATTTGCCAAAGAAAAACAAAAACTTATCGTTTCCCGCAAACAAGTTTTGGAAGAAGATGAAGCCGTCCGCCGCGAACAAGTCCTCGGCGAAATCAAAGAAGGTGATGTGCTTCGCGTAGTGGTTTCCAAAGTGGACAAAGAAAAATTGTTCCTCCGCTTCCACGGTATTGAAGGGGTGGTAACCTTGGAAAATATCGCCTGGAAGGAACCGGAAACCGCCATTGCCAACTTCCGCCGCGGTCAACGCTTGAAAGCCAAATTGTTAAACTTGGACAAAGAAACCCCGCGCTTGGAATTCGGTTTGAAACAGTTGTTCCTTAACCCCGCTGATGCTTTGAAACGCCGCTATCCGTACAAAAGTTCCGTTAAAGCTTTGGTTACCAAAGTGGACGCTGAAAACGGCGTAGAATGCACCATCGGCAAAAACAACACCAAAGGTTTCATCAACCCCTTCGAAATGGGCCGCGATTTTACCGCTAAAGAAGGCGATACGATTACTGCCCTCGTAGTAGGTGTGGATCCGGAAACCTTCACGGTGAACCTCTCCGTTAAGAAATACGACCAAGTTCAAAACCGCAAAGTGGTGGCTCAATACTTGAAACAAGCCCCGCGCCCGACCTTGGGTCAACTCTTGCAAGATTCTTTCAAAACGGAAGAAGAAAACAACTAAGTTAGATATAGAATTGACGCAGTTAAAAAGCCCCGCACAAAGCGGGGCTTTTTTTGTTATACTTGTGATTAGAGATGAAAAATCTTTTTAGGAGAAATAAATGAAAAAAGGTTTCACTTTAATAGAATTATTGGTAGTCGTATTGATTATTGGTATTTTGTCGGCGGTGGCCCTTCCGCAGTACCAAGTTGCGGTGGCCAAAAGCCGGATTAGTTCTCTTATTCCGGTGGTAAAAAGCATGGCCAATGCGTTGGAACTCTACCGTCTTTCCAACGGGGCTTATCCGCCTGATGATTCTTCTACCGACTTCGGGTTTGATATCCAAGTGCCTCCCGGCTGTACGCAAGCAGGCACCACGGGCGGGAACCATTGTCCCAACAATGTTATGTATGATTTATTAGATTATGGCGTCCCCAATGTGTTGGCGGCGAATAAGCAGGTAAAGGTGGGGTATGCCATTTGGCTCCAGCATTCCGATCACCCCGGGGCTATTCGTTGTTTAGCCGTAAAAACAGATGAAACCGCAAATAAAGTATGCAAAAGCATGGGGGGAACTTTAGTGAGTGGGGAAACCTTCAAATATTTTTCTGAAATTGTGGGGGCTCCCAATATATATGCCTTATAGTTTTTAGCATGAATCAAAACCCGGGAACAAATTTTGTTTCCGGGTTTTTTGCGCCCCAATTTTCTGATGGAAAACTAACAAAGAAAGGATATTTCTGCCTGCGTGTTTTTTGTTTGTTGTAAATCGTAAAAAATACTTTACAAGTTTGTAACGGAAATTTATAATAAAAGTATCGTTCTGTAAGGGCGAAATATTTTAGGGGTTGTGATTTGTCAAAATAATCATCAAAAAGGAGAAAAAATGAGTGGATTGTTAATTGTCGGGATATTAGTGGCGGTCTTTGCCGTGTATGTTGTGACGACCTATAACGGGTTTGTTGTGTTGCGTGTACGTGTGCAAGAGGCGTGGAGCGATATTGAAGTGCAAATGAAACGCCGCTATGACCTGATTCCTAACTTAGTGGAAACGGTGAAAGGGTACGCCAAACACGAAAGCGGTACCTTGGAAAAAGTAATCCAAGCCCGCAATATGGCCATGGCGATTCCGAAAGGAAATTTGAAAGAAATTGCCGCTTCCGAAACGGTTCTTTCCGGCGCGCTTAAATCTATTTTTGCCTTGTCGGAAAACTATCCGGAATTAAAAGCCAACACCAACTTTTTGGAACTTCAACGCGAACTGCGCGATACGGAAGACAAATTACAGGCCGCCCGTCGTTTTTACAACGGAAATGTAATGTCTTACAATACCAAAATTGAACTCTTCCCCAGCAACATTGTGGCCTCTCTTTTCCACTTTGAAAAGAAAGAGTTCTTTGAATTGGACGATTCGGAACAGGCTGCCCGCCAAGCCGTTAAAGTGCAATTTTAAGAGGGCCTTTTATGGCTACGACTTACGAACATATTAGTCAAAACAAGTGGCGCACTGCGCTGCTTGTTTTGTTTTTTCCCGTTTCTTTGGCTATTTTGGCTTGGATAACGCTGTATTTGCTATTTGTTTGGAGGAGTTAATGCGTCTTCCGCGCAAACCGCACAAACGGTAGATATGATGGCGGCCTCAGCACCGATAACGGCCAGTGTAAGCACTTCGTTGGCTTATGTGTTGCCTTTTGTGTGGTTGGGGGCCATGATATGGTTGTATGTTTCGTGGTACGTTGGGGCACCGATTGTGCTTTCCGGTACGGGAGCGAAGGAAATCAGCCGTGCTGACAATCCTGAAATCTACCGTTTGGTGGAAAACCTCTGTATTACCAGAGGCTTGCCCGTTCCTAAAATCTATATCATGGAAGATCCCTCGCTTAACGCCTTTGCTACCGGCCGTGACCCGGACCATGCCATTATTGCGCTGACAACCGGCATTATTCAAAAGTTGGATAGGGCAGAATTGGAAGGCGTTATTGCGCATGAACTGGCCCATGTGGAAAACCGCGATATCCGCTTGATGCTTTTGGTTGTGGCGGGTATTTCCTTTTTTACACTATTGGCGGAAATTTGCTTTCGTATGGCGGCTTCTTCCAGCAGACGAAGCGGAAAGGATAAGGGGAATAATGCGGTGTTTTTCTTGGTTATAGGTATCATGCTGACGATTTACGGTTACATTGTGGCCCCCTTGATTCGTTTGGCGGTTTCCCGCACACGCGAGTATCAAGCCGATGCCAGCGCGGCCCTTATGACGCGTAATCCGGGCGCATTGGCCTCCGCTTTGCGTAAAATTTCGGCAGACCCTCGCGTGGAAGCATTGGATAACCGCGAAACGGTGGCCGCTATGTGTATTGCAAACCCGTTAGGGTCGGCGCGGTTTTTTTCCTTAATAAGCGGGCTTTGGGCCACTCACCCTCCTATTGAAGCGCGTATTGCCGCTCTGAAAGAAATGGACGGAAGAATTTAACTGTTATGTACACGGCTTATGACTATGCGGCTTCTAACTCCCGCCGTATGTTTTTGCTGGCGACGGTGTTTGTGCTCTTTTCGTTAGCCGTTAGTTGGGGGGTGGGGTATGGCATTGGATTAGCTCATACGGCTTCCCAGAAGGAAAATAATTTTTGGGGCCGTCTGTCCAAAACAGTTGCCGCTAAAATCTGTAATACTATTTTCCCGGACACTCACGAAATCATCATAGAAGAACCGCTTTTTATCACGGATGAAATGAAGGAAGTTGCGCCTGCCTTTGCTTGGCGGAGTATGCTTCTTGGGTTTATTTTCGCCTGTTTGTGGGTCTTGGGCGGTTACAGGTATGGCGAGTGTTTGACTTTAAGTGCGGCTCATGCCGTACGCTTGCAAGAAAAAGAACATTTAGACCTTTACCGCCGGGTTACTACTATCTGTAAGACAGCCGGCCTGCCTCCCCCAAAAATCTATCTGGTGTTGGACGATTCCCTGAACGCATTTACCGCCGGGGTAGGCAAAGAAAATATCGCCTTGGCGGTAACAAGCGGTTTGCTGGAAAAATTAAGCGGGGCGGAGTTGGAGGCAGTGCTGGCCCAGCAGGTTGCCCATATTAAACTGGGCAATACCAAATTGTGGCTTGCCGGCTTAACAACGGCTTTATTTTTAAGTTTTTTGGCAGAGACTTGCTTTGCTTCCGCTATTCTTCCCAAGAGAGGGGTAATAGGTAGTATCTTCTTTTTATTGGTAGGAGTGGGCTGTTGGGTGTTGGGAGCATTTGTGGCACCGCTGATGCGGTTTGCTGTTTCCAGGCAGGCTGCTTTTTGGGCCGACTCTCAGGGGGTCTTGATTAACCGTAACGCCGAGGCTTTTATCAGTGCTTTGGAAAAAATGCGGCAAGATAGCCGCGTGGAGTTATTAGATTTGCATCCCAGTTTGGCGGGGCTTTGCGTGTTAAATCCGCGCGAAAAAAGTACGCTAATTATGGAAATTTCAGGCTTAAATGCAACGCATCCTTCTGTGGAAAAACGCATTTTAGCACTTAAGGAAATGGACGGAAGAATTTAACACTATGCTTGCTTACGAATATATTAAAAAAAATAAACGCCGCAGTTTAATTTTAGCGGCTATGTTTCCTGTTTCTTTTACGTTATTTGCCTTTTTGGTAATTATGTTTTTTCATTCGGCAGGAACGGTTTTTTATTATTTGGATATATCCCGAGAAATCGTGTGGAAAGAAATTTTGCAATCTGCTTTTGTAGCCGCGCATGAGTGGTGTAAGATAGTACTTCCTATTTGTTTTGTTTTGTCTGCTTTTTGGGCGCGTATTGCCATAAAAGACGGGGGAAGTGTAGTGCTTAAGTATATTCCCGGTATCCGCCCTATTTTTAAGTTGGATCATTTTGATGCCTGTACGGCATTGGAAAATTTATGCATCACGGCCGGAATGCCCCTGCCTGATTTATACGAATTAAACGATGACTCGTTAAATGCTTTTTCCGTAGGGGTTTGCCCGGAACACTCGGCCATTATTCTTTCCAAAGGGATTTTGGAAAAGTTGGATCGTCCCCAACTGGAAGGAGTTTTGGCCCACGAATTGGTGCATATTCGTAATTACGATACGCGCGTGATGGCAGTGCTGATTACCTGTTTGGCCTTCTTTACCTTTGCGGGAGAAATGTTTGTTTACGGAACGGAAAAAGAAAATTTAACCGGAGATCCCAAAATAGACAATACAGTTTTCCGTATGCCGCCTTTTTTGTTGCCGGTAGGCCTTGCTTTAATGGCGTACGGTTATTTTGTAGCCCCGATGATTCGGTTGGCTTTATCCCGCGAACGGGAGGCTTTGGCTGATGCCGAGGCGGTTTTGCTTACGCGCAACCCGCAGGGGCTTGCCAAAGCCTTGTGGCGCATCAGCGAAGATAGCCGTTTGGAAACGCTGGATCGTTTGAATCTGGTGGGGGCAATGTGTATTGAAAATCCCCATGCAAAACCTACTTTTTTTGAGCGCCTTAGCGGTATCGGTAAAGCACACCCTCCGGTGGGGGAGCGTATCCATGCGCTAAACGATATGGACAGTTTATTTCTGCAAACCAAATAAAAACTCCCCGGCTTAAGCGGGGAGTTTTTCATTTTTGTCTTCTTTCAGGCTGGAATCGAAATCGAAATATTCGTAAGGTTCCAATTCAAACATTTTGGCAATTAGATTAAGCGGGATAATAGAAGTAATGGTGTTAAAATCTCTCGCCGCGCTGTTGTATTTGCGTTTAGAGTTTTGAACCTTGCGTTCTGCCTGGATAATACTTTCCTGTAACTTGATAAAGTGTTCGTCTTCCTTCATTTCGGGGTGTTTCATGGCCGCGGTAAAGACCTTTTTGAACTTTTGGGTAATCTCATTTTCGCAAACCACCCGTTCCTGCAGAGAGCGGGCTTCGCGGCAGGCTTCCTTCATGTGGCTCAGTTCGTAGATAAAAGAGCGTTCCAGTTCTTCAAATGCGGCGGCGGAAAGAGATAGGCTGGGGATAAGTTCCGCGCGGTTTTTCATGTTATTATCCAGTTGTTGCCAAGCCGTTTTGGCGGCTTGGTTTAAGGACATAAATTTTAAGTAGGCTAACATCAACAAAACCACTAACATACACATTGCGCCGAAGATAAACCAAATAATCATTTTTTTTGACCTCCCCGAAGTTGACTATTTTTCTTATTATAACTAAAATGAAAGTAGCGACCCGTCTTACTACTAAAGTATAAAATTAAACCGCCGAAAATCAAGGGACCGCCAGGCGGAGTCCCTGTCGTAAGGGACAGTGCAAAAAGTTGTGTTTGTAACGGAAGTACCGGCTCCAAAGCCGGAAATTTAGGGACTATTCATCATCACGGAGGATTCATGTTGCTGACGATTGTGTCGTTTGTCGGGTTTACGGCGTTGGTGTTGGGCTTATCGTATTACCTGACCAGAAAAAAAGATGCTTCCTCCTCGGAAGGCTACTTTTTAGCCGGAAGAGGACTCACCGGGTGGGTAATTGCGGCTTCGTTACTGCTTACCAACCTTTCCACCGAACAAATGGTGGGGCTAAACGGGCAGGGATATATGTTCAATATGTCCGGCATGGGTTACGAAGTAGGTGCTTCCTTGGCACTCATCATCGTAGCCTTTTTCTTTTTACCCCGCTATTTGAAGAAAGGTTATGCCACGATTCCGGATTTTGTGGGCGAACGCTATGATGCCGGAACCAAACAGTTTGTAAACTTTCTGTTCTTGGCCGGGTATGTGTTAATTCTCTTGCCTACGGTACTTTATTCCGGTGCCATCGGCATGGGCGGTATTTTTAACATCATGGAAACCTTCGGCCTTTCCGAGATGATGTCCATTATCGTAGTGGTCGTGGCGATTGGTATTTTGGGCTGTTTGTACACTATTTTCGGCGGCCTTCGCATTATGGCCATTGCCGATACATTAAACGGTATCGGGCTTATTATCGGCGGGTTAATGGTGCCGCTCTTTGCGTTGTCTTATGTGGGTGACGGAAATATTATCGGCGGTTTGACTGAAGTAGTCAACGCGCACCCCGAAAAATTCAACGCTATCGGCGGGCCGAAAGACCCTGTGCCGTTTGCCACCATGTTTACGGGTATGTTCCTGGTAAACTTGTTCTATTGGGGTTGCAACCAAACCATTATCCAACGCGCTCTTGCCGCTAAAAACTTAAAAGAAGGTCAAAAAGGGCTTCTTTTGGCGGCTATCTTCAAACTTTTCGGGCCGTTGTACCTGATTATCCCCGGCATTGTGGCCTTCCATATCTTCCAGGATAATCCGTTAAAAGTCGGCGATATGGCTTACCCCATGTTGGTCAACAAAGTACTTCCGGTTTATTTAATCGGTTTCTTTGCGGCGGTGCTGTTCGGTGCGATTTTAAGTTCGTTTAATGCGGCGCTTAACTCTACTTCCACGCTGTTTATGTTAAATGTCTATAAACCGCTTATTAAACCGAGTGCCACCGACCACGAACTCGTTACCAAAGGGAAATATGTGGGCATTTTGCTGGCCATTTTCTCTATGTGTGTGGCCCCGCTTATTGCCATGGCTCCGCAGGGATTATTTAACTACCTGCAAATGGTAAACGGTTTTTATAACGTACCGATTTTCACTTTAATCATCTTCGGTATGCTCAACAAAACCGCACCTGCCTGGTCGGCCAAAGTAACCTTAATTTTCTTTATGATCGGTTACGGTCTTACGCAGTTGGGCGTCATCAAAACGGACTTGCACTTCCTGCATATCTTGGCTATTTTGTTTGTGGTGTCCATTGTTTTTATGTACATCACCGGCAAACTGTGGCCTACGCAAAACCGCTATGACGACAACAAAGACTTAAAAGTAGTGGATACCACCCCGTGGAATATGGGGGTGGTGGTAAGCATTGCCATTGTGCTTTGTGTGTTTGGCGTGTATGTATTGTTCTCCTCTATGGGGATTGCCGCCTAAACACCGGTTTAACACTAAAAACGGACGGGAAAATTTCCCGTCCGTTTTTATTTCGCGTTCGTAAAAACTTGTTATAATAATGTAAAGAGAGGTAACCCTTTTATGAACGAAAAACGCATTAACATTATGGAGCCGGAAATTCCGCAAGTAGTTTCCGCGGCTCAAACCGAACCAAAAGAACCCGAAGTAAAATACGCCACTATTACCGAACGCTTTGTGGCTTTGCTGATTGATTACGGGGTGGTATTTTTCCCGGCACAGTTGATTGGCGGATTGATTATCAAACTGATGGGCCCGAACGCGGAATTGTGGCAGATTATATCCGTTTTTGTAGGCATCAATCTGGCATTTATTTTGTATGAAACCGTCTTGTCTTGCAGAGATCGTGTTACTTTAGGTAAAAGTTTGATAGGGATTGCCGTTGTAAAAAAAGATTTAAGCGGCCCTATTTCCTTTTTCCACGCTTTTCTGCGTGCGATTGGGTACTACATCAGCGCGGTGTTGTTTTTCGGCGGTTTTTTCTTTGCGTTTTTTGAAGAACGCCGCCGTGCGCTCCACGATTTTTTGGGCGGAAGCGTAGTGGTGCAGATTCGTCAAAAATCTTTTTTGGAAAAAGCTGCTACCAATATGTTGGGTATGCTTTTAATCGTTGCTTTTGTGGCGGTGGCCTGTACCCAATACTTATCCGGCGGGGCTTACTACATCAGAAAAGCCGAAGACCACTTGCAAAAAATCGCTATGTTGGAAGAAGCCCACTACTCCCGCTACGGTTACTATACCAACGATTTGTTGCGCCTTTCTCTGTTGTCGGGCGATCCCGTCCAATTTCAACGGGATACGCGCAAAGCCCTTCAACCTCGCGGTTTTAAGATCGGGGTACACAAAACCGGCTATAAAATCAGTGGCGTGGCGCGGGACAGTAAGCGTACTCCTGTTTATTTTGAATCAAAATAATTGTTTGTAAAATTACAAAAACCGCTCCGTTCGGGGCGGTTTTTCTGCTATAAAAAACCCCTGCGGATATTTGCAGGGGTTCTTGTTGTAGCGTTATAAAGATTATTCGCGGTTCTTTTCGCTGGAGGTTTGGCAGTTGACGCAATAGCGGGCAAACGGCAACGCTTTGATGCGTTTTTTGGGAATCGGCTGGCGGCAGTATTCGCAAGTGCCGTAAATGCCTTTATCGATTTTGCGCAAGGCCGCTTCGATTTGTTCGATGGTATTGTGGGCATTACCGGAAAGTTCAAATAAAATTTCTTTATCCAAACTGCGGGAAGCATCGTCAATCGGGTCGCCCACTTCGGCTTCGGGCATATCCATATTTTTCTTATCTTTCAAGCGGGCAAGGGCTTCCTCTTTCATTTCTTCCAAATGTTTTTTGATTTCTTTTAATTCGGCAGCGGTTAAAGATTCTTTACTTATTTTTTTGATAGCCATATACAAAACCTCGGTCTAAAATCGGCGTGTTTGAAACGGTTTGTTTCATTACACTGTTTGATTAGTTTAGCAAAGTAAGATTTCTTTTTCAAGCCCGGAAAATGAAATAAAGCGCTACCGAATTGTTATAATAAAAAGAGGTTGTTTTTTTAGGGAGAATTTATGAAAAAATTTTTAACCCGCCCGGTGGGGGAACTCATCATGGCGAATCCTTTTATCGTTAACTACAAAAGAATGTGGCCTTTTATTAAGCCCTATTGGTTCCGTGCCGTGTTGGGGCTTACGCTGGCGTTGCCCGTTGGCGCGTTAGACGGTACCATCGCGCTTTTTATGAAGTACTACACCGATGATGTGCTTGTAGATAAAAATGCGCAACTGGCTGCTTATATTCCGATTGCTATTATCGGGTTCGTTCTTTTGCAAAGTATTCTAACCTATTTGGTGAAGTATATTAACACTTGGGTGGGAAGTAAAATTACCTTAAGCGTACGCAAAAAACTTTTTCATAAACTTTTGGGCATGCATACCGCTTATTTTGATTCTACCGATTCCGGCTATGTGATGATGCGTTATAATAACGACGCGGACACCGCCTGTAACTCCCTCATTAACAACTTGCGTCTTTTGCTTACCCGGTTGTTTTCTTCCGTTACTTTGGTTTGTGTGCTGATTTATAACTCTTGGCAACTGACCTTAACGGCTATCGGTTCGTTTGCCGTGGCGGGGGCGCTTATTTATGTAGTGCGCAAGAAACTGACCGAACTCGTCCGTAATACGGTTGTAGTCGGTTCCGTGGCGATGCGCGCCTACAACGAAACTTTCAACGGAAACCGCACCATTGCGGCTTACAACTTACAAGATGACCAAAAAGAGCGCTTTAACCGCTTGATGGATCAGGTATTCTCGCTCAATATGGGTATGGTAAAGCATACGGGTTGGTTGTCGCCTGTGATGCACTTTATCGTTTCTTTGGGGTTGGCTCTTGTGTTCTGGCAGAGTAGTTCCATGATTGTGGACGGAACCATTACCAGCGGTAACTTTACTTCGTTTGTGGCGGCGTTGCTGATGCTTTATCACCCGGTAAAGAGCATGGGGGATAAGTACATAGAAATCAAACAAGCCTTCTTGGCTATTGACCGCATCTACGAAATTTTTGATATCAAAACGGAAATTTATGATGCTCCCAATGCGAAAGAATTAACGGAAGTGAAGAAAGAAATTTCCTTTAATAATGTGTGGTTTTCCTATAAACCCGATGTATTTGTACTGAAAGATTTTAACCTCTCTGTCCCGGTGGGCAGCACGGTGGCGCTCGTCGGTAATTCCGGAGGGGGAAAATCTACGGTAGTAAACTTGTTGCCTCGCTTTTATGATGTGGTAAAAGGAAGCATTACCGTGGACGGTGTTAATGTGAAAGATTTTGCGCTTAAGTCCTTGCGCGACCAAATTGCCGTAGTGTTCCAAGATAATTTCCTATTTTCGGGAACCTTGCGCGATAACATCATGATTGGTCGCCCGGGTGCCACGGAAAAAGACCTGCAGGAAGCGGTCAAAAACGCCCATTTAAGCGATTTTATCTCTACCTTAAAGGACGGGCTGGATACCACTATCGGCGAACGCGGCGTAAGCCTTTCCGGCGGTCAACGCCAACGGGTGGCTATCGCGCGTGCTTTTATCCGCCAGGCGCCTATCGTTATTTTGGACGAAGCCACCAGCGCTTTGGATAACAAATCCGAAGCCGTGGTGCAAAAAGCTTTGGATAACCTGATGAAGAACCGCACCGTATTTGTGATTGCTCACCGTTTATCCACGGTTGTAAATGCGGATAAAATTGTGGTGCTTAACGAAGGGCGTGCAGTGGAAAGCGGTACCCACGAGGAACTTTTGAAAGTGAAAAACGGGGCTTATGCGGCCTTGTATAATGCCCAATTCAAAAAGAAAGCGTCCTGAGCCGGTTTTGAATAAGAAACCCGGTTTGCCGTTAGGCAGACCGGGTTTTTGTTCGGCCTGAAAAGAAGAGTTTTCTTTCGTACAAAAAAGAAAGGCTTGGATTTCTCCAAGCCCGGGTTTGTAGGGAACATACAACAAAAATTAGGGGATAGAATCCATAATTTTGCGGAGTTCTTCTTCACTTTTATCGCGCACTTCTACCGTTTTTTCCTTCCCTTTTGCACCTTTCACAATGATGATGCTTTCTTCGGAAACATTGAAGAAATCAGACAGGAAGGTTTTCATAAGGGCGTTTGCGGGATCATCATCTACTTTTTTGCTTTTAATTTTTACGCGCAGAACACTGCCGATGCGGCTAATTACTTCACTGCGTCCCGCGGTGGGGATCAAACGGACCTTAATAATCATAAAACCTCCAAATTTTTGGCAAACAAACCGCTGCCAATGCGCGGCAGGGAAGACCCTTCTTCCACCGCCACGGTAAAATCTTCACTCATACCCAAAGAAAGATAGCGCTCCGTTCCAACCGGAAAATCTTGCTTAAAAGCATCGTTTACCTGCCTGAACAGACGGCGCAAATCGGCCTCCGGGGCCCCTTGGGGAGCAATCCCCATATATCCGCATACACGCACCCGCTGAAGCGTTTTTAACCGGCTAGCCAGTTGGCGGGCTTCGGGTAGGGGCAGGCCGGACTGAGTTTCCCGGTCTGTTAACTTTACCTGCACAAGTGCGCGGATCATTTTTCCCGCCGGAAGATGTTTTTCAAGGGCCTGTGCCGTAGAAAAACTATCCAACGAGTCTATAAAATCAAAGAGTTCGGCGGCTTTGGCCGCTTTGTTTTTTTGCAAGTGCCCGATAAAATGTTTTACAACGGGAAACTTGGCAAAAGCAGGGTTTTTCCAACGGGCCCAGGCTTGTCCCACGCGAGACTCTCCCACATGAGTAATAAGCCCTTTTTCCAGCAGGAAAAGTACATCGCTGTCCGCCGCATACTTGGTAACGGCCAGCAGGGATACTTCGTCGGGCTTGCGGCCGGAAATTCGGCACGCGGATTGCAGGGCAAGGTTAATTTGTTGATAGTTTTGAAGGAGCAATTCTTCCCTGGTCATAAAAAACCCCTTGACATATTATATCAAAATTTACTTTAATCTGTCAGTTTTTGTTTCCTACTGTTTTTCAAGGAGGGGTTGCCCGGCTTT
This sequence comes from Elusimicrobium sp., assembly GCA_015062115.1. Classification (NCBI taxonomy): domain Bacteria; kingdom Pseudomonadati; phylum Elusimicrobiota; class Elusimicrobia; order Elusimicrobiales; family Elusimicrobiaceae; genus Candidatus Avelusimicrobium; species Candidatus Avelusimicrobium gallicola. The sequence goes on from SUVG01000006.1 coordinate 28,866, forward strand.
TTGAGGAGGTGGGGCGTCGAAAATCTTAAAAAAGATTGACAAAATAAATTTATTTATGCTATAATATATTATAATTACAAAACGCAATTCGGCGGTTTGTAATTTTTTTATCCTTTTCTTTTTGTTTCCCGAAAATTCAATCTAGTTTAGGCGGCTTGCCGCCTGTTACTGTTTGGCGGAGTTTTTATGCCTTCCTCAAAAAAATCTTCTTCTAGCATCGGGATTACACGGAAAAAAACAGCCGTTTTGGGTTATCGAACGGAATTTTGCGAAGAACTGCTGCGTTTCTTCGATATTCCGCCGTTTCGCATTACGGAAGTGCAAAAGCGAGACGGCAGCATTTCGTTATTGGAAACGGCTTGCGAATTGCCTACTTTTGCTGCTTTTGCCAAAAAAATGGGTACTACCTGTGCGGTGCTAAACGGGTGGGAAAAGAAGTATCCCGCTTTTGCACAGGCCTGTCAAAAAGCGCGTGATTTGCAAAGCAATATCCTTATCCAAAACAGCCTGCGGGGGAATTATTCTTCCTCTTTTGCCATGTTTACGGCAAAAAATTTACTGGGTTGGAAGGACGGGAAAGAAGACCCTTCTTCCACGGGGCCGTTGGTGATTACATGGGAAGAAAAATAATCACTTCTCCTGCGGGGAAGATAACAATTCCCTACCGCCCGCGCCCTGTTCAGGCGGCTATTCACCAACAGTTAGAAAACCACCGTTTTTGTGTGTTGGTTACTCATCGCCAACTGGGCAAAACGGTCTGTGCGGTGAACCATCTGCTTAAAAAAGCATTACAGAATACGCGGCCTCATGCTCGGTATTTTTATATTGCCCCCTTCTTAAAACAAGCCAAAATGATTGCGTGGGACTATGTAAAGCGTTATTGTGGCCCTTTGCCGCAGGTAACGGTGAACGAAAGCGAGTTGTGTGTGCATTTGCCTACGGGTGCCCGCATTTGGGTGTGCGGCGCAGACAATCCGGACGCTTTGCGCGGTACTTATGCCGACGGAGTGGTATTGGACGAATATGCCCAAATCAAGCCCGATGTTTTTACCGAAATTGTCCGCCCGATGCTTTTGTCTCGCGAAGGCTGGGCCGTTTTTATGGGTACCCCCAAAGGCCAAAATGCCTTTTATGAACTCTTTAGCCGGGCCCAAAAAGCAGCCCTCGAGGAACCGGACACCTGGTGGGTGGGTGTTTTTCGTGCAGATGAAAGCGGGGTTATTAGCCCAAAGGAACTGACCCGTCTTTCGCGGGAAACCCCGCAGACGATTTTTCGCCAGGAATACCTGTGTGATTTTACGGCCAGTGCGGAAAATGTACTGATTCCCATTGATTCGGTGCTTGCCGCCTGTTCACGCAGTTATGCTTCTGCGGAGTTGCGTTTCTCTCCGCGGGTAATGGGGGTGGATCCGGCCCGCTTCGGGGACGACCGCAGTGTCATTTTCCTTCGTCAAGGCTTAAAAGCTTTTGAGCCGTTTGTCTTTCGGCAGTTGGACAATATGGCTCTGGCCGAACGGGTGGCACAACAAATACAAGCCTTCCGGCCTCAAGGAGTGTTTATTGATGCCGGGTGTGGCGGAGGGGTGATTGACCGCTTGCGTCAACTGGGTTTTTCGGTGACGGAAGTCCCTTTCGGTTCTACTCCGTTGCGCGCGGGACAGTATGCCAATAAGCGTGCCGAAATGTGGGGGGAAATGGCCCGATGGATAAAAACAGGCGGATCCCTGCCGCAACATGCTGAATTGAAGGCGGATTTATGCCAAGTTTGTTACGAATTTGACTCGGCGGGCCGCCTTCGTTTGGAAGCAAAGGAAAAAATCAAAGAGCGTTGCGGAAAAAGCCCCGATTTGGCAGACGCGTTGGCCCTTACCTTTGCCTTCCCGGTTCAGGCCGTTTTTCAAAACGGGCCGGAGTTTGCCGCCAGCGAATACAAATTGTTTTGAAACAGGCCTATTTTTACATAGGTCTTTTAGGTCAGCAATTTTGGGTCTAAAGACACTGTTTTTTTTCTGCTAAAAAAGATAGGCTAATTATAGAGGAAACTATGAAAAAATTTTTGGGTGCGGTTTGCGTGATGGTTTTGGCTTCTTCCGCGTGGGCGGGAGGGCCGAAGCGCGCCCTTGTTCAGGGAGGAAAGGCCGTCATTGCCAAGCCGTCTGCCTCCGTATCGATTGATGTGTTGATGGAAGAAGCCCTTTTGTTGGGAAGGAAAAATGCTGTAAGTGTGGTGCCTATTTCCCAAGGGATTCGTACTCCCGTAAAACTGGCTTCCGTTTCCCGCTCGGCTTTATTGGATAAATCGGTTCGTTTACAAGCCCGTCTTTTGCTTAATTCTCCGCTTTCTTCGTCGGAGCAACAATTATTTCTCAGTCTCTATCCGTTCCTCCCGGCCAATACTTCCTTCGCTATGAAAAACAACGATTTGATGGAAAGTAGTGTATCTTTCTTCAAGAAAAGAACCAAATTTGTAAACGAGAACCGGGCGGAAATTTTGAAAACCCTTCGGGTTTCTTCGTCGGCCTCCGCACAAGATTATATGACATTTGTGCAGAAAAAAGACCCGCGGGTGATTTTGTTGGGAGAAATGCATTACCGTCCCGGTATCCAACGCGAACTTGCTTCTTTTTTGCAAACCTACCAAGCTGCGTATCCCAAACGCAGGGTTATTTTATTCAGCGAGTTTTTACCCAGTTCCATACGCGGTTATTGGCGGGAAGGCGAACCCGTGCCGGCTGATTTTTGGACGGAAAACCCCGACTATCGCCGTTCTCTTATCAATTTGCAAGCCATTACCAGCGGAGTAGAAATATACGGGCTTGAAAATTCTGCCATGACACATAAGGCAGACCGCGCCTGCGGGCTTGATTTTGTAACGGCCAATGCTTGTTTATTGAGCCTGGCTGAAAGAAACGAAGCCTGGGCAAAAGTGATAGAGCCGGTAATAGAACGGGTGAGCATGCAAGACCCCGAAGCCGTGTTTATCGTCCACGCAGGCAACGCACATGTGGATAAAACCCGCTTTTATTCCATCTCGGAAAAATTGCGTCATTTGCAACCCTATGTGATTCAATTTACAAACGGATTTCAACACAGTATGCTCGGGTACTTGCTTGGCCAAAACCCCTCATACATGGCGCGGGTGGCCAACCGATATGTGTTGGGTTGGAAGGAAGGCGAAACAGACTTCTCCCCGCATATTGGTTTTGACTTAAATGTAATTTTACCGGTATCGGTTAAAGAATTTACCCCTCGCAAAAAAGAATAAAAATGATGAAAAAACTACTCATATTTTTATTTGTTTTGGGGATTTGTAACGGCGCATTTGCCGGCGGCCCGCTTGTGAAAGGGGGCAAAAAGGCCGTGCAATCTTTTACGCTGGGCAATACGCATCTTAAACTGCCTCCCAAAATGATGCAAATGTACCGTTTTGACTTGCAGACGCGTTTTTTTGATTATCAAATAAATGCGGCGAGCTATCCCGTTTTATCCGCCAGAAACGATGGAAAAATGCTACAGGGTATTATCGGTTTCAAAGCCGATTTGGCTTCATTTCGTCAGCATATCCACCAAATCGCCGATAACATAGAAAGCGAAGTGTTTGTGGGAAACATCGACTATAAAAAATTCCTTCCGCAAGATATTGATTATCTTTATATCGGGGAACTCCATAAAGAAACCCGTATTCAACAGGAAATTGCCCAAATTATTCATGAACTTCCTAAAATTTATCCTGACCGAACCATTTATTTAGCTACCGAAATGGTGCCCGCCAAGGAAGAACTTTTAGATGATTTATCCCAACTCCCTTATTCCCGAAAAGCGATGCTTTCTTTTTTGGAAGGGGCGGAGGAGTATTTTTCTTCCAAAGTGATTCGGGCCGCATTGGACGAGAATATCCCGGTAGTAGGGTTGGAGCCGCAAGTGGCCATTATGAACGAATCTTTGGCGGACGGGAAAGATTTTCTTTCAAAGGAAGATTTTGAAGAGTATGCCTCTTCTTTGGAAGGTATGTATTTCCGTAATAACTTTTGGGCCGGGGTAATAAACGAACTCCGTCGCCGCGATCCTGCCGCTTTGGTGGTGGTTTATGCCGGGATAGACCACGTGGCATACCACAACCCCTCTGCTGTATCTACTTTAGTGGAGGGAAAAAGTTTTGTGATACAAGTGGCAATTCCCGGATATTTGCGCTCGATAAACCCGTTTTTCCGCCATTTTAAGGAAAGCGATGCAATCCGTAAACAGTTCCACTCCTCCGACGATGCTAAATTGGTTAACTCTTGGGTCATCTCCCAAAAATACAACCGCCTTCTGGGTAACGATTTAAGCATTGTCGTACACGAATAAAAATCCCGTTATTATTTGTTGAAAGAGAACTAAACAAAGGGCTTTTTGCCGAAAAATGCTTGACAAACAACTATTTTTTATGATATAATTAAAAAATAGCAGTAACCTTTCCTAACACTTATTTCCCACAAACTTTTTTTGTTTCCCGCTCGGGCCTTTTTGCGCCCTTAGAAGCCTTTTTGGGGCTTTTTCCCACAAAAAAACCCGCCGTTTCGGGCGGGTGTAAAATCAACATAAATTATTTTGTTAAACGGGTGTGGCAATTGTTACCGTAGCCAAGATGCCGATTAACAACGCCGTCAGCAACGCGGATATCCATGCCGCACTACGCTTGCTCCTCTTTGGAAATATTTTTCGGGTAATGATGTAAAAGCCCGGAAAAGCCAGTAATATCACAAAAATTAAAATAGAAAAAATTCCAGCCATATTCGCTTCCTCCTCCTTCTTTCTTTTATAGTAGTAAATTTCTTTCCTCTTTCCTACCGTAATTTTTAATTACTCCCTTTATGAAACATACACATACCGACTATATGCGTCAATACGACGCCCTTAAAAGCGAGCGCAGCACTTGGCTGCCTGCTTGGAAGGATCTAAGTGCCTACCTGGCACCTACGCGCGGCTTCTTCGACGGGCAACAACCCAATAACGGGCGCCGCGTTGACCATAAAACGCTGTTAGATTCTGACCCATGCCTGGCGGTGGAAGTTTTGTGTGCGGGCATGATGTCGGGCCTTACGAGCCCCAGCCGCAGTTGGTTTGATTTGGCCCTTTCCCCCGAGGAACTGATGGATTTGCCGGGCGCAAAAGATTGGGTGTTTGAAGTAAAAAAACGCTTGGAAGATGTATTCGCCAAAAGTAATGTCTATGGCGTATTGCACGGGTTCTATCAGGAAATTGCTGTTTTCGGTACGGCGGCCTTTTTGGTGGAGTATGACCCCCAAAAAGGAATTTATTGCCGTCCGTTTACCGTGGGAGAATATGCCTTGGGAACAGATGCCCAAGGGAAAATCAATCGCTTCGGACGCGAATTTTTTATGACGGCCGAACAACTGGCAGAGTCCTTCGGTAAAGAAAAATTATCACCCCGACTGGCCCGCGAATTGGAAGAAAACAAAACCTTCCGTTGGCATAAAGTATTTCATCTTATTTTGCCGAACCGCAAATACGCCCCTTCCCGCAAAGACAACCGCTCCATGCCGTTTGAAAGTGTTTACTTTTTGGAAGACGGTTTTATCCTGCGCCAAAGCGGATACCACGAATTTCCGGTTATTGCCGCACGCTGGGAAGTGAAAAATACGGCCGATGCTTATGGCCGCGGCCCGGGGTGGAAGTGTTTGGGCGATGTGAAAATGTTACAAAAAATGCAAAAAACCAAGTTGGTCGCTTTGGATAAAAGCACCAATCCGCCGGTGATGGTATCGGCGGGAGTGCAGGGAGAAGTCAATTTGCTCCCCGGAGGCATTACCCGTTACAACGGAACTACGGACGCCGCCGTCAAACCCGCTTACCAGGTACAGGCAGATTTGGGCGCCTTGGAAAATGCTATCCAAAATGTCCGCGCTACAATTCGCGCTCAGTTTTTTGCCGATGTGTTTTTATCTCTTTCTTCTCAAACTTACTCCAATATGACCGCTGCCGAAGTGGCCGAACGCCACCAAGAAAAAATGTTGGTGTTGGGGCCGGTGTTGGAACGGCTGAAAAACGAATTATTGGATCCGCTTGTCGAGCGCGTGTTTAATTTGCTGGCCCGTCAAGGGGAACTGCCCGCGCCGCCCGGCAGTATAGAAGGGCTGCCGATGAAGGTGGAATATGTATCCATGATTGCCCAGGCGCAAAAAGCCGCCGCGGTTTCTTCTTTGGTTCAAGGGTTAAATTATGCCGCCTCGTTGGGTGCGGTGCGCCCGGAAGTGCTAAACCGCATTGATTACACCTGTGCCTTGGAAGAAGGATTAAAAGCATTGGGCGTAGCGCCTGCCCTCTTAAAAGACGCGGAAGAAGAGAAGGATACTCCTTCCGTTTCGCAGGGGGTTACTGAACCAAGAGCCCCGGCCTCTCAATCAGATTCGGGAAATAAATAAAAACTGCGCGCGGACGCGTCCTTATAAGCGTTACGGTTCGGCGCAGAGCGGGAGGAACCTTTCCCGGTAAAGGTTTTCCCGCCTACACAAACACAAAAGGGAAACGGCTAGGGCAGGCGTCTTAAATTATCGCACGCTGCTTTAGCGGGGGGAAGGGGTGCGCCCGGGAGTGCTCCTTTTCCCGAGAGTATTTTATGAACGAAAAACAACTTAAAAAACGTAATATCTACGACTTGCAAACCGTGTTGAAAACCGCACAGGGCCGCCGCTTGCTGTGGCGTATTTTGCAGGCAGCCCGTATTCGCCAGCACTCTTTTGTGCCTGCCGATGCAACGGCAACGGCCTTTCATTGCGGGCAACAGAGTATCGGCCTTTTTTTATTGGACGAAATAGAAGAAGCCGCCCCCGGTGCTTATGCCCAAATGAGGGGGGAATATCGCTCGGAAATGATTTCTGGGCAAAAAGAAATAGATCGCTTGCAAGAGGAGTTAACCCATGAATAAAACCATAAACCCGCCTGTTGAACAATCTGCCGATTTGGAAACCTCGTTGTCGGCCCCGGCAACATCTGTTGCCCAAGGATCGGGCCCGGGGGAAGAAAATAAAACTTGCCCCTCGGCCCAACCCCCCGGGCCGGAAACACAAAATCCCGGTTCGTTATCTTACGAAGGGCTTTCTCTGCCGGAAGATATTTCCTTCCCGACGGAAAATTTAGCCGCTTTCAAGCAACTGGCGCGTGAGATGAATTTGGCAGAGGAGCAAGTGCAACGATTGTTAGATTTTGAATCGGCCCATTTGCGTGCCAATTTCCAACAAGCGCAAGAACAAAAACGCCACACCGTGGAGCGTTGGGCCGAAGAAACCCGCGCCTTATACGGGGCGGGCTTGGAAAAAGAACTATCCTATGCACTCCGTGCGGCCGATGCGTTCGGCGGCCCGGAATTGAGGACATTGTTGGAAGATACGGGCCTGGGTAATCACCCGGTTATTATCCGTACATTAAGCGAAATCGGCAAAGCTATCAGCGAAGATGCCTGCCCCGGCGGAAAACCGGCCGCCCCGCAGGATAAAACCTTTACCGAGGCCCTGTACGGAAAAAATTAAAAAAAGGAGTAAAAAATGGCAATTATTGCTGATAAACAGTACAGTCTTGTGGACTATGCAAAACAGTTTGACCCTTCCGGCCAAGAATTGGCTATTGCGGAAGTTTTAAGCCAGTCCAACGATATTATCGCCGATGCGTTAGTAACGGAAAGTTCCTTGGACAGCGGCCACGAATATGCCGTGCGTACCGGAATCCCGGAAGGCACCTGGCGGCGTGCCTATCAGGGCATTGAACCCGCCAAAGCCACCACCAAAGTAGTGGTGGAAAGTTACGGCACCTTATCTGCCTACTCGGTAGTAGATAAATTAGTCGCCGAAAAAGGCGGCCATGTAGAGGCCGTGCGTACCGGTCAATCCCGCGCGATTATTGCCGGTATGTCCAACACCATGGCCAGCAACTTAATTTACGGAAATGTCGGTAAAAATCCGGAGCGTTTTACCGGCTTGGCCGCCCGTTATTGCGAATTGTCCGGTGCGGAAAGTTCCCGCAATGTGATTGATGGCGGCAGTGAAAACGAAGGTCAAAATTCCTCTATCTACTTGGTAGTTTGGGATACCGATAAGGTGTTTACCTTCTTCCCCAAAGGCTCTAAAGCCGGTATTCAACGCGTGGATCACGGATTGGTTAACCATGTGGACGGCGACGGAAACGAATATCCCGCTTACAAGGAGTATTTCGAGTGGAAATTAGGCCTTGCCGTGCAAGATTGGCGTTACGCGGGACGCATTTGCAACATTGATGTGGAAAATGTGCCGTCTAACTTAATTGATCAAATGTGCGAATTGGAAGAGCGTATCCAAAGCCTTTCCATGGGTAAGCCCGTTTGGTATATGAACCGCACCGTCAAGGCGGCCCTTCGTAAATTAACTTCCAATCGTACCAATGTGCAATACACGCCGGATCAAATCACTTCCCGTCCGTTAATGACATTTAACGAAATTCCCGTCCATGTGTGCGATGCCATTTGCGATACGGAAACTTTGGTGAAATAGGAGGCAGTATGTTACTGGATAAAAATACCATTTTGTCTGACAAGCAGGCCATTACCGCAAATGCGTATTCCCAAAATACGATAGACTGCGGAGCGGCCGGTAATGTAGCCCCGGGGGCTCTTTTTGCCGTGTGTCGCACGGAGGAAGGATTCAGCGGTTTGACGCAAATGGAAGTTACCTTGCAAACCGATGAAGAGGCTTCTTTTGCTAATCCCGCGGAATTGATGAGCGTTACCGTATTCGCGGAGGTGCTGGAGCAACCGGGAAAGATTCTTTTTGCCGTTCCGCTCCCGGTAGGGGTAAAACGCTACTTGCGTGTTTCCTATGTCCCTGCCGGTTCAGCCACCCAAGGTGCGGTGTCTTTCTTTTTAACAGACGGCGTTGATATGAAATAACGCCAACGCGGAGTAAAAAGTTAAAAAAGAAAAAGAACCTTAAAAAACAAACCGGGCAGTTGGATAAGACCGCTGCCCGGGGTTCTTTCAAGAAAAAACAGAATTATAGGCTTGTTAAAACAATTTTGAATAGGGGAAGATGGGGGAACTTCCTTAAAAACGCAAAAAAAGGGGTATTTTGGCGAAAAGAGGGGGTAAAAACGGGTTTTTATCCGGTAAAAAACGGAAAAAAACCGTATTTCCTTCCCTCAAGCCGGGAATCTTACCCTTTTGAATCTCAAAAAAGACTTGGCGCAAAATCTTATTGGGAAAGGAAAAAAGAAAAATTAAAAAGTTCTAAAAAATAATTAAAAGAGATTATTTTTTAGTGCCTAAAAGAAGAAAAGCATAGAAAATGTTTTTGGAAGAAAAAAGCCTTTTTTGTTTTGTGTAAAAATATATCTAAAAATAAAAATCATTATAAAATAAGCATTTTCAAAATTAACATAAAAAATGATTTATGCAAAACTGCTTGTCTTTTCTGTTGGAAGCACATATCAAAAGTAATTTTTATAAAAAAATAAATATATATAAAATAAGCATAAATAAAAATAACATAAAATTTAGTTTGATATATAAAAATAAAAAATACTTAAAAAATAAATAGAAATAAAAAGGAGCGATAAAATGATAACAAAAATTGCAATCTGTAATTTGGCATTGGCGCAGTTGGGGCAGGCGTCTATTTTATCCTTGGAACAAGATGATGAGCGCGCCCGAAGATTAAATTTATTTTACGAACCGGTGCGTGATGAACTTTTACGGACACATCATTGGGCTTTTGCCAATGCTTGCGAGCCGCTTGCTTTGTTGGAGGTTAAACAGGAAACCCAAGAAGGTTTTTGCTATAAATATCCCGCAGATGCGCTTTTTATACGCCGCGTATTTGAAGACCCCCGCAACCCCCGCCCGCTGCCTTTTACGGAGCGTTTTAGGCGCGATTTACATGCACGCGTGTTATATGTGCCTACGCAATCAGCCTATGCGGAATTTACCCGCCGCATTGCGGACGAAAACCTGTTTGACCCGTCTTTTGTCAAAACCTTTTCGCTTGCTTTGGCGTGCGATTTGGCTATTGCACTGACGGGGGACAGTCACTTAGCGCAACAATTGATGCAAAAATATACGGCTAGTCTCGATGAAGCCCGCCGTTCCAATATGACGGAAAACTATTGCCGTACGTCTGCAGAAGATTCTTTTACGGAGGTTCGGTAATGGTTTTTCATCATTTGCAACCGTCTTTTTCCGGCGGGGAAGTGGCCCCGGCGTTGCATGCCCGCAGCGACAGCCCTTCCTACGGCAGTTGGCTTAAAACCGCGCGTAATTTTTATGTACACCCGCAGGGCGGGGCTTCCAACCGGCCCGGAACGCTTTTCATGGGAAGCGGAAAAGGGAAATGCCGTTTGATTCCTTTTGTGTTAAGCGAAGAGGAAGCATATGTATTGGAAATGGGAGAAAAATACTTGCGTGTTTTTACGGCGGCAGGGCAACTGTTAAACGAGGACGGCTCCGTATATGAATTGTCCGTCCCTTACGGAACCCATGAAGTATCGGCCGTCCGTTATGCCCAATATGAACAGACCCTGTTTTTAACGCACCCCAATCATCCGCCCAAAAAATTGGTGAGAGTTTCCGCCGGACAATTTGAATTGGTGGATCTTCCTATCCGCTACGGGCCTTTTAAGCCGACCAATACCGACGAAACCCGCCACCTTCGTTTGGTTAAATATCACGAAACGGTAGTTTCGCAGGGGGCTTGCGCCACTTGTGCCTTTTTGCCCGAAGTAGATGCCCGCTATTTCGTGCAGGCTTATTTTAAGGGGGAACTGTTTTTTTCCGGACGAGATTTCGGCTTGGATTTATCCTTTCTTGTCAGCGAGTTTAACCGCCAATACGCCGCACAAGGCTGTACGGCTACCCACTTGGGAGGAGTGATTAAAATTACCTCTCCGGTCGAAACGGGGGGCGATTGGAACGGGGTGGAATTGGTGCTTGAATACCGAAACAGTTTCGCGGGAAGTGCGGTTTGGACGGTAGTACAAACCTTATCGGGCGGAGCCAATCGGGGAAGCGAAGTGCCCCTCGGGGAACAAAAATACTTATTGGAAAGTGATTTTGATATCTTTTCCCCGCAACATATAGGGGGGCGTTTTTCCTTATTGCACCCGGTGGAAAGCCAATTTTTAACGGGTACGCTTGGCTACGAAGATATTTCCGGTTCCGTCAAAACAGCAGGGGATTGGCGGTTGGTTACTGCGGGGAGTTGGACGGGCTCTTTGGCTTTGGAAATATCTCAGGACTTAGGAGCCTCTTGGCAACAAAAGAAAACTTTTTCGCGTGCCGAGGGAGAAGAAAACCTCTCTACCTTCGGGCAGTTGGACGATACGGAGGGTATGTATTTGGTACGCTTGCGGGCTTTAAGTATTGTCGGCGAGGCGGCTTACGAGTTGCAGGCGGAAAGTTTCCTGCAGGAAGGGGTGGCCGTGGTACGAGATTTTATTACCCCGCGCCAAGCCGCCGTGGAAATCGAGCGTGAATATGGAAACGAAGATTGGACGGTTGATTGGGCGGAGGGGGCATTTTCGCCCAAAGCCGGATATCCCGCCTGTGTGTTTTTTTATCAAAATCGTTTGGGGCTGGCCGGAACCAAAGAGGAAGGACAAACCGTTTGGTTTTCTAAAACGGGCGAATTTGCCAACTTCGGCCATGCCCGTGCCACGGTTCGGGAAGATGATTCCTTTTGTGTTACGCTTGCCGGCAAAACACTGAATGCGATTCGTTCGGTAATGGTATCGGGGCGGCTGTTGGTTTTTACGGCGGGGAGCGAGTGGAGTATTTCCTCATCGGGGGCACTTACCCCGTATAATGTGCAGGTGGAGCAACTGGGAGAACGAGGCTCGTTTTCCACTCCGTGTATATTAGTGGGAAATCGCGCCCTTTTTGTGCAAGCCCGCGGCGGTGTGTTGCGTGATTTCGTTTACGATTATAACTCCGCTTCCTACACGGGTAACGACCTTACCCTCTACGCCAAACACCTGTTTTTTCATCAGGAAATTACAGATATGGCCTATCAGCAAGAGCCGGATAATTTGGTTTGGTGTGTACTTTCCGGCGGGAAGTTGGCCTCTCTTACCTACTTGCCGCAACAAAATCTCTGCGCGTGGACACACCATGAAACGCAAGGGGCATTTAAGAGTATTTGCGTTGTTCCCAACCGCGGATATGATGAAGTGTGGCTGGCGGTGGAGCGGGCAAACGGATACTGTATAGAACGCTTGGTACAGCGTTTGGCGAGCAAAGAACCGCAAGACCAATTGTTTTTAGATTCCGCCGTTTCACGCAAAGGTACGGAAAGTTTTACCGAAATAACGGGGCTTTCGCATTTGGAAGGGTGTTCCGTAGGGATATTTGCCGACGGAAACCCGCTGGGAGAACAAGTGGTGTTAAACGGGAAAATTACACTTCCGCGTGCCGCAAATTGCGTCCATGCGGGCCTGACTTATGCGGCCGAATTACAAACCCTTCCCGTAGTATTAGAGGGTTCAAACGGCACCTTGGCCGATCGCCAAAGAAGGCTTGTATCGGTAACCGTTAAAATGCTGGATAGCCGCGGCGGACGCATCGGCACCCGCGAAGAAGCATTGGAAGAAATTTTACAACGGAGCGGAGAAAAATGGGGGGAACCTATCCCGCTTAAAACACAGGAGTACAGGTTAAATGTATCTGCGGTTCATGGGCTGACACCCGGTGTTTTATTCAAACAAACCGATCCGTTGCCCGTTACGATATTAGCGGTGGTTTCGCGTTTGGTATAAGCCGAAAAAAAGGGGCTTTCGTTTCTGCCGAAAGCCCCTCAAAAAACAAGATACTTGTTAAACGGCGGACGGTAACGGTTCCGCAGGAGTAAACCGCAAACTTTCAGCCATTTTTTGGGCAGCAGAAGTATCTTCTTCGCCGCCGAATTGGATAGTAAGCAGGAAGAAGTTTTGGTTGTTGTCATGCACGGCGGTCAACCAAAAAGGCCCGTTGGCTCCGTTATTGGAGTAGATGCGTCCGGACACATAATGCCCGGGTTTTCCGTCAACCAAAATTTGTTTTTCTTCCGCAATTTGAAATTGGGGACGTTGCTTGGCCGTATCCAAAATTTCATAAAATTCTTGGAAGGGCGGCTCGTCGTTATCAATGTCCGTTTGGCGTGCGAGGAAGGCAACTGTCATTTTTTGATTTTTAGAATCTTCGGTTTTTTTCAGGGCGTTCATATCCATGCCCGCCTTGAAGGAAAAATCATCAAAATTTATCCACTCGGAAAAATCCATCCCTTCATACAAATCTACGCTGATTCCGTAGCGCGGATCGGTGTAGGTGCTTACCCCATAGGTCGGGGGTTGTTGTGCGTCGTAGCGGTCAATCATGCCGCGGAAAGGGCTGATAATCTTATATACACCCCAAGCGGCGGTACCGATAACAGCGCCCGAAAAAAGTACCGTGCAGATACCCGCCAAAATGAGCGGCCATTTGTTGCTGCTTTTTTTAAGAATAATCCAAATTACCTTAAAAAGCAAAAAGAAAACGGCATACACTGCTACCGCGGCCACGAGTAACAAAATAATAAGTGTTGTCATGGTAAGACCTCCTTTATAACTTTCCTATTATTATATTTTTTTATGACATTTTTGTGCAAAGAAAATAGCATTATTTTGCGTCGTGCCCGCGCGGGTGACGGTATCCGTCTGGCGTTAAAACTTCGTCGGGCAGACCGGTTGGAATTAGCCTCTTCCTTCCCCGAAAAAACACCGCAGGAACTGTTGGAAGATTTTATAGCGAAATCTGTATTTGCCGTATTTGCTTACGAAAAAGAGGAGCCTGTTTTTTTAGGAGGGCTTTATCCAACTGTTTTATTAGGAAAAACTGCTTGTGTATGGCTACTGACGGGGCAGAGTGTAGAAAAGCGGAAAATCGCTTTTGTAAAAATGATTCGGTTGCTATTGGGGTGGCTATGGGCCCTATACCCCGAACTATATAACTTTACCGATGAAAGATACTTGCCCAGCCTGCGGCTGATTTCGCGATTGGGCGGTGTTTTTAACGGGGAGAGCCTTTCTTTTCGGGATACCCGATTTTTATATTTTACTTTCAGGAGGAAACAATGGGAGCAATTATCAAAACAACGGGGCAAAAAGCCTCTACCGCTTTAAGTTTATTGGGCGGTCAAAAAAGCGAAGCCGATTATTATAATTCGCTGGCGGCCGATGCCGATTATCAAGCCGGTTATACCCGGCGTGCCAACGAACGGCAAAACAGGTATTTGCTTAAATCGGCCGCATCGCGCAGTAAAGAAATTTACGAAACTTACCGCCAAACGCTCGCTTCGCAAAAAACGGCCTTGGCCGCCGCGGGCAGGGGGAGTGCTTCGGCTACGGAACAGGCTATCTTAAAAAACAGTCGGTTGCAGGCATTGCTTGACGAAGAATCCGTTCGTTCCTCGTTCCAAGACCAACTGACCGAAAATAATTTAGCCGCCGCCGAACGGGTGCGCGGGCTTAGCATTACGGCGGAGCAATACCGCAAAGTAGCCAAGGAAAAAACTTCTTTGTGGACGCTGGGAAGCAACTGGCTGACAATGTTAAGCAAGGAGTAAAAATATGCCTACAGTACCTACCTATACCCGCCAAGAAAATTGGCAAGTTCCTTCCGTGGAAACGAGTGCTTCTTCGCCTGTCCGCCTGAAGGAAGCCTACCCGAACAACCTTTCCCGTACGGGAAAACTGCTTTCCCAAGCGCAGGAATATTGGTTCGGAAAAGATAAAAAGGGCCGTTCCTCTTCCCCCAAGGAAGTAAACCTTTCGGCCCAAGAAACGCAAAATGTTTCTTACGAGTCGCAAGTAAATATGCGTGCGGAACTTATAACGGAAGCGGAAAAACAAGTGGCACAGGACGGCTTTTTATCCGTCGAAAAATTAGATGATTTCGCACGCCGGAATCTTTCTCCCCAAGAGGCAGACGGTTCTGCCGGACGCGACTATTTGGTGTTGCGCCAAACTGCGCGGAACGATTCCTTGCGCCGCACGCGGGAAATCAGTAAACAGGGGGCGGAAACGGAGGCCCGCCTGGTACGCCAGGTGGGGGCGCTCGTTCCTACGAAAGAAGCCTTAAATGAATATCTGTCCATGCAAATTCCCGCGTACGAAGCACATCTGCGCCAGACAGGAGAAACGGAAGAAAATATCCGCTTGTCCGCTGCAAAATTGCGTACCCAAACGCTGGCGCAACATATCCGCAGAACTTTGGGCGTAGGCGATTGGCAAACGGCAGAGCGTGTTTTTTCGGAGAACCGAGAAGGATTTTCCGTTTCCGTGCAAGCGGAATTGTCCGCTAAAATTCGCACCTCTTTTGCACAGGCCCGTGCGGAAGAATTATGGGGTGATGCACAAAAGGATATTTCGGCCTCTGTTGACGAAAAACTCCGCTTTTGCCGGGCCCGTTTAGACGAAAAAGACCCCGAACTGAAAAGAGCCGTCCTGGTCGAAGTAACCGGGAAAGCAAACGAAGAAAAACAAAGGGAAAAGTTGGCCTGCTTTTCCGTGTACGAAAAATTGCTCCGGGGAAGTAAAGAAGAAATAAAACCGATTCTCTTGCTGGGGAAATTAGGGGAGGTTGAACTGAAACAGGCGGTGGAAGTAGCGGGAAATTTATTTCGACTTCCTTTGCGCCCGAACGAAAAAAACTTTGTGCGATTATACTTTCGCGGCTCTTGCCAAGAGATTTTTAGTGCCTGGCGTGCCCAAGAACTATCCGCAGACGAGTATTGGTTGTTGCAGGCTGTCCGCGCACGACGGGAAGCCCTTGGGGCAGATGAGCAAGGTTATTTTTTATACACGGGGATTACCCAATTTTGTAACCGCCAAAAATATGACTCGCCCACCCTGTGGCGGGTGGCAAAAGCGGTGTTAGGCGGCGGATTATTTACCGAAGAGCAAGTATCCGCTTGGGAAAAAATCAAAAAATTATTAAACCACTAGGAGAAAAAAATGACAGTTTCCATGCAATTAACCAAACGCATTTATCAAGGCAACGGAATTACGCGACGGTGGGACGTGGACTTCCCGTTAGTATCTTCACAAGATGTGCGTATCCGTATTGTTTCGCCCGAAGGAACCGAAACGGAAGTGTCGGGTGATTTTTCGTTAGATTTGCTGACCCGCACCCTTACCTATCCTACCTTGGAAAGCGGCAAGGAGCCGTTGCAAAGCGGTTGGCGTTTAACTGTTTTCCGCCAAACGCCGCTCACGCAGGAAATAGACCTTATCCGCCAAGGGGAATTGGACGCGGAAGTGTTAGAGGAAGGATACGATAAATTGACTTTGATGGTGCAGGAGTTAAACGAAAAAGTAAATCGCAGTATCAAGTATCCCATTTCCACTCAAGAGCAAAATTTGGATACGGAACATTTCCTGAATAACATTTTGAGAGCCAAAGAGGGGGCTTTGTCGGCGGCGGAACAGGCTGTTTCTTCCGCCGAAGAAGCGCGGAAAAGTGCTGCCAACGCACAGGATACCATTGCGCAGGTAGAGGTACAAATCAGCGAGGCCGCTTTGCAGGGAAAGCAAACAGTCTTGCAAGCGGGGCAAGAAGCGCAAGAAAGAATTTCTGCTCTGGGCGAGGAAGCAAAAAAATCGGCTCAGGAAGCAAAACAGTATGCCGAAAAAACAGTGGCTAAGTGTATTGGGGAAGTATTCTATTCGCAAAGTTCATCGGAGCAAGATAACCCCGGAGCTTTGCCTTTGTTTACCGGCGAGACTGTTTCCTCTGCCGAAACGCTCTACCCCGATTTTTACCGTTGGCTAACCCAACACCCGGAACTTCAAACCACACCCGAAGCGTATGAACAGGCATTAAACACTTTTGGAGAGTGCCCCTACTATGTGTTGGCGGAAGGTTCCTTGCGCTTACCCAAACTGGCGCACTTTATCAAAATGGCAAATACGGCGGAAGGAATCGGGCAAAGTTCGGCGGGGCTACCGAATATCACGGGCAGTTTCAGCCCGGGTTCCGGAACCGGGTTTTCAAGTAATTTTGCAAGAGACGGTGCGTTTACATCGGGAGGAGCCTCTCACGGCAATAAACTGAACGGAACAAACGGAGAAGGGGACAGCGTGGGATTTGATGCTTCTATGTCTAACCCGATTTACGGCAGTTCTTCCACGGTAACGCCTGCTCATACCACTTTGTATCCGTGGGTGGTGGCTTACCACGCCGGCCAAGAAATGTACGCCACGCAAGCGGAAAAATGGAACGAATTATTAAACCTCAAGGCGGACATCTCTTTAGAAAATCTGTCTGCCGAAGGCGCGGAGCAAGCTGCCGCTTTAAGTATGCCCGGCGAAAGGTTTGAAGGGTTAAACCTGTTGGAAAGCGCAAGCACTTACACCGCTCCCGCTTGCGGATATTTTCAACTAACCATACAGGCGGTGGCGGCGGGGGAATATATACGCCTTCAAAATAATACGGCAGGCGGTATTTCCGCCGGAATGAGTGCCGCTTCGGGGGGCGTGCTGCTTAGTGCCTATGTACCCGCGCAAGAAGGGGACTCCGTAAGCGTATATTATACCGCCGGCGGAGTAATACACGCTTTTCGTTTCGTTTACGCACGGGGAAGTCAGCGCGTTTAACTTGATAAAAAATCCCCGGCCTTTTGGGGCCGGGGATAAAATGCAAAGCAAAAATTAGAAGTTGGTTACTTTACCGTTCGTAATGGCTTCGCAGTATTTTTGACCGACCGCTTCCGAATAAGTGCAGGAGCGAACATAGTTAAAGGATCCGTCGGTCGTATCGGTTACAACCGTTCTGAGGTAGTATTTACCTTTAGTCATGTCGCGTTCGGCTTGAACGGTTAACACATTACCGTTGGAGGTAAAGGTCATGATAAAGTTGGTTCCGCCAAATTTGCTGTCGGATTTGCGTTTGGGGATTTCCACATCTAATTTGGCAAATGCATTGGCGGTGGGCCACTCATCTTTTTGTAAGCGGTATCTTTCCGCCGCGCCGGCAATGGAACTCATCAGGGTTAAGGCTTCGGCCGAGCGGGATTTTTCTACCGCCGTGGTGTATTGCGGCAAGGCTACCGCAGATAAAATACCGATAATGAGAACAACTACCAGTAATTCAATTAACGTAAAACCTTTGTTCATGGTATTCTCCTAGTTAAAATAAGGGCAAACCCTGTTAATAGTATAGCAAAAAACAAAGGAAAAACAACAAAAACAAATAATAAAAACCACCCGAAGCCCGCGGAAACGGACGGGCGGGGTTGCAGAAGGAGTAGGTATGATTACAAAAGTACAAAGTTGGGTATATGTGTTGTCCGTTTTGGGGGCGGTGGTGTTTTGGGCGGTCACTATGTACGGCTTGCCGCCCCGTGTTACCCGTCTTGAAGAACAAATGAAGGAATATGAGCGCGGAAGAATCGCTACCGAAGTGCGCCAAGCCATGATTTTGGACGCCGTCACCCGGATAGAAAACTTTATTCTCAACCGGCACGGAAAAGAGTAGTTCTCGGTTTAGAAAGCGAAAAAACGGAAGGATTTTGGAAAACTCAAAAGTGTTTTCCGTATATAAAAACAGGAGGAAATAAGATGAGTGAAATTGTAAATTGGGTTACGGCCAATGGGGAAGAACTGCTGGCCATTTTAGGGGCACTTGTATTGGCAATTAGCGGTATTGTGAAGTTAACTGCTACCACCAGGGACGACACGGCCTGGGCCAAAGTGCTTAAAGTGCTTTGTGCGCTTTCTCTGGTAAACCCGGACGGGTCTGTCGTGGGAAAGAAGGCAAATTGATGTGGCACACTTTAGGACAAGTGGCTTTGACGGTAGGGGCGGTATGGATAATTTCCGCCCTTGCCGCCCGATTGGCTAGAAAAGAAGAAGAACTAAAATACAAAGAGCAAGAGGAAAAAGGATATGAAATCGTCCGTGAAACGCTTACTGATGCCGGCGGCCTTAACCGCGGTGCTTGCCTTGAGCGGTTGCGCGACCATAAAGGCCAATAGCGCGGCTATTTGCCGGATACGGTTTGATTATGCCGACAAAGGGATAGAAGGGCTAAATTTGCAGAATTTACGCGCCCTTGTGGCTTTCAAAGAGGTGTGCCGTAAGAAGTAAAGGCAGTTTGTATTCTCTCTTTGCCAAATAAAAAACCCCGCTTGATGCGGGGTTCTAAATATAAGCCAAGAGGGGCTATCTCCTTCCGGTAAAATTCCTGACGGAATTTTCCTGCAGGCCGGACTCGCGGTTTTTGCCTTTCGCCGATAAAAATCTAAATCGGCTCAAACAAAAACATCGCTCCGTCTTTCGATCCCCCCACGCGCATAAAGCAGTTTATGCGCTTCAGCCATAGATTAGAAAACCCGCCTTTCGGCGGGTTTTAAATCTAAGCCAAGAGGGGGGATCGAACCCCCGACCTACCGCTTACGAAGCGGTTGCTCTACCAGCTGAGCTATCTTGGCAAAAACGGGTTAATAAATAACTTCATTTTTACAACAAATATATTCTACAAAAATAAAACCTTCTTTGCACTAAAAACTATTTTGTTTCGTCTAAAGAAAGTAAATTAAGGGCTTCGCGCTCCAAGGCAAAAAAGCGCGGATTTTGGCGGTTTTTTTGCAAAAATTCTTCTTCTATTACCCCGTCGGGGCCTTGGCGGTATCGGGATATCCACTCCAACGCTTCTCGGGGATTTCTTTCCATAAGCGCAATGCTGGTTAAAAAGGCATAGGTGTCTGCATTGACGGGATCCGTGGTCAAAGAACGCTTAAAAGATTCTTTGGCTTTTTCCATGGTTTGGGTGGCTTCATTACGCAATAAAAAATGTTCTTGCGCCGTTGCCGCTTGGGAAGCCGCTTGGGCTTTGTGCAAGGCCATGGCGTAAAACAGTTGCCCTTTGCTTTGGTGTAGAAGCGGGTGATTGGGGGCGTGTTTTTCCACGGTCTGAAAATCTCTTAGCGCCCGTTCATAATCATTGGCGGGGAGTTTTTTATCTCCGCGGGCGGGCGAGAAAAACTTATTTAGTTGAAAAGTGGTGGCCAAGGTGTTGGCACGGTATTGGCGGTATTCGGTTTGCAGAGGGTTTAGGTCAATGGCTTTTGTAAAAAAACCAAGAGAGCCTTCGGCATTTTGACGCATCACCAAGGAAAGACCCAAACTGTAATAATGATTGGCCTGGAAAAAATTGTAACACAGGGTTATCGGCAGTAGCGTTAGGAGCAGAACTCCCGTGGCCCAAGCATTTTTTCCCGTCCAGGCCAAGCGCAAAAGTACATATCCCGCCCCGGCGCAAATCCCCAGCAATACTCCCCAAGAGACGCTTATCAAAATAAACTCTCCCAAGTTTGTTATGCCCAGCGAGCGGGTAATCATATAAAAAAGCGTAATCGTGCGGTAGGCGCAGTAGGCTACGGCACCCGTTAACAGGAGGCGTAGGATAACCAACACGGCCCGCGGAGAAGGCTGATTTTCCGGCAAGGGGGAAATTTCTTCCTGCGGTTTGGAAAGAGCGAGTAATATACCCAAAAATAAAGCAAAGAAAAACCCGCTGGACGCAAAGCGCAGGCTGATATCTACCCAACTATGCACAAACATACCCCAAGCGGCACAGATAAGGCCCAATAAGTAAAAATTACGCTCTTTTTCTTCTTCCGTTTTCGGGGTTGCATTTAAGCGTTTAACGGCGATAAGCAAGGTAGAAAGTATGAACCATAAAAAGATAGCCAAGCCCGCCAGTCCGGTAGTGGCGGCTTGTTCTAAAAGTTCGTTTTCGGCGTGTTGGGTTTCGGTGTTGTGGGAACTTTCTATGTAATAAATTTGCGGACGGCGATAGTCCGGATAAATAACCTTAAAACTGCCCGGCCCCGTGCCCAAAACAGGGGAATCTTTTACCATTTCAAATGCGCCCAACCAAGTATGCGCGCGGAAACTGACAGACTGAAAGCGTTTTGCCGTATAAAAACCGGCTAATATCACGGTGCAAAACAAAAGCACGGCGGCCAATATATTAACTTTCTTTATCTGCTTTTTAGCCTTTGCGGACAAGCGGTTGGCATAGAGCATAATTCCGCCCGCCACCATAGCGGCATAAGCCACCCAGGCCCCTTTACTTTCGGTAAAAAAGAGCCCTGCCGCGCCCAACGCAAAAAGCACAAGCAAAGATTTCTTTTTGGTGAATAAATAAACGGCTCCCGTAATGGCAGAAGCAAAAATGACAAAATCGCCAAAAAAGTTCGGGTTGGCATGGGTAGAAAAGACGCGCTTAGTGAAAAAGCCTCTCCAAGGCATCGGATCCGCCCCCGGGAAAAACCCGTCTATAATTTGCAGGCCCGCGTAAGAAAAGGATATCCAGGCCGCCGCCAAAATAAATTTGAAAAGCGTGCGGACATCTCTTAAAGTAAGTTCGGTAGCGGCCAGTAAGGTAACGGCTCCGTATAATAAAATGCGGGAAAATTCCTCGGCGGCTTCCAGTTTATAAGGAGCAAATAAAAAGGACAGTATGTTCCACCCCAAATACACCATAACGGGGAGGATAAAAGGTAAATTGCGGCGCGTAAAAGGATTTTTGTGTTGGGTAAGAATTAAGGTTCCCCAGCACCCGAGCAGTAAAAAAGCCCCTACTTGAAAGAGGGTCAATTTTACTTGGGCCGTGTCGTAAGTAGCGGTGAAAAAAGACACGCTGACCAATAACCCCGTCCACCCCAGAAGGTGAACGATAGCCTTGTGTAAAAAGCAAGAGAAACTGTTTTCTGTTTTACCGCCGACAGAAACAGCGGTTTTTTTCATGCGTTTAGCGGACATAAGTATATCTTAACAAATTTATTTTATGTCCCGCAGAGAGCGTTTTTATAGAAAGGATTTTTACGGAATTTTTAGTTCCCTGCACAGTTCCGCCCCGGTGCGCGTTTGGGCTTCACAACTGATGGGCCCTCCGTCAAAAGGATAAAACAAGGAGTAAATAATATCCATACCTTCGCTGCGGGCTTGAGCGGTTACTCCGCCCGGTTGCAGGATAAGTTCAAACCCTTGGCAAGATAATTTTTGCGGGTTGATGCGTTCGCAACCTTCGTATTCTTCTTGCCAGACGCGCGGATCTCTCCCCGGAAGGGCGGCCGTTTGCTGTTGTTGGCGGGCGGCGTTATCCAAAGAAGTAAGCACGCGGGATAATTGAATATGGCGGGCTGTTTTTTGGTATTGGGGCAAAGCCACCAATGCCAACAAAAGCAGTACAAACACAACCGAAAGCAAAATAGAAATTACCGTGATAAGGGTAAGGGAATCTTCAGTTTCCTCTTCAATGCTGCCGGGGTCAAATTCGGCCTCTTTGGTTATTACGCGGCTGCGTGCCACGCGGTCGTGCAAGGTGCGTTTTTTCTTGTCAAAGGCGGCAATAAAGAAACCGAAGTAAAAAGTAACATTGGTAATCAGTTTGGAAAGTATCCGTTCCGTAGCCTGCCAAAAGGAAAGTTTTTTCCCTTTTTTATCCACTACTTTTATGCCTACGATAATTTTACCCAAACTGGCTTGTAAAGGCGAACTTTCCAGTAAAGCATAATAAAGCCACACAATTACCAGTAAAACGAGCGATGCCGTAGCCAAATTGAGCGTTTGGGCAAACACCCAAAACAAGATGACAAATACGGCTAAATCAATTAAAAATGCGGTAAACCGCTTCCATACGCTTGCATACATAGTTTCACCCCCGTAAAACTGCTTACTGATAGTATAGAGGTAAAAGGCTTTTTGGCAAGAGAACTAATATAAAAAAAGAGGGGAGTGAGAGGTCTTTAGAAAAAATATCTTGTATAAAAATAAAAGGTTTGAAGAAATTTTTTGATATACTGAAAGTAACAGGGTTGTGAGGTTATACTTAAAATGAAAAATAACAAGGCTTTTACTCTTATAGAAATGTTAACGGTGGTGCTGATTGTCGGCATTTTGGCGGCGGTGGCGCTTCCTCAATATGAAAAATCGGTTGAAACTACTCGCGCTTCCGAAGCGATCAGCATGGTGCGAAATATTCGTGATGCACAACAAATTTATTATATGTCCAACGGCAAATATTCCTCCAGAATTGAAGATTTAGATATTCATGTACCGGGGGAAAGCGGCGGCCAAATTTCCGGCTCTACCCGCAAGAATACAAAGTTTTTTTCTTACGGGGCTTTGGTAACGGACGGCTCGATTAACCACTTGGCGGTGGGAAACCGCTTGCCGTTGAGCAGTATGTATAGTATTTTGGCCAAAGAGGACGGCTCTCTCGTTTGCAAGTATTACACCACTAAAGGCTCCAAAATCTGTGAAAATTTAGGGGTAGAAAAATTGACCGGCCCTTATTATTCCATACAATAAGAAAACTCTTTTAACAAAAACCCCCGCCGAAAAGCGGGGGTTTTTGTTATCCTTGGGTGTTGTCAAAATGTTGTTTGTTAATGAACATTTCCGATTGGTCGGTCGTCCAATTTAGTTGCTCTTCCAACTCTTTGGCGGCGCGGGGCATATCGGCATCATCTTTTACATAAATAGCTTTAGCATAAGTAAAAGCCGCTTTCCCAAAGGGGAGAGGAATACGCATTTTATCCCAAGAGCGTACTTTGAATTTATGGCTCAACGCAGAACCTACAGGGATAATCGGCAGGCCTGTTTTTTTAGCGAGGAACAAAATGCCGTCCTGCACTTTGTAGATAGGGCCGCGCGGGCCGTCCGGCGTGAGCATGGGGCTGTATCCTTCGCGCACGGCTTGAAGTAAATGGATAAGGGCTCTGGCCCCGCCGCGGGAACTGGAACCGCGCACCGCGCGCATACCGAATTTGGGCAAGCAACGGGCGATATATTCCCCGTCGCTGGATTGGCTGATAAGCGCGGCCACTTTGTGTTTGCGGTAGGGGTATAACAAAAAGAGTTGTTGGTTATGCCAGATGGCATAAATAATGGGTTTGCCGGAACTTTCCAACTGTTTGCCTTCGTCCGTTTTGAACCAATAGACGCGGGTCGTCCAGCCTAAGAAAACGGAATACCAGTAGGCCAGCGTAGAACCGACGGCATGTTTCCAGTCATTGTGTTGTTTGGGGGCGGAAGATTTTGCCATGATTATTTCTTTCCTTTTTTGCGTTTTTGCCAAGGCACTAAAAATACCGTCGTGTAAGCAGGGGTAAAAGCCCCGTCGGCATAAACCAAATCTATTTTATCTGCGTTTAATTTGCTCAGTAATATGGGCAGGGTCTTTTCGGCTAAATTCTTTTCCAAGCGTACCGATTCCCGCAACAGTTTCGGCGGCGCCGCGATGCCGAAGGGGGGGAGATAGACAAATTGCGGTTCCAGCGTGTCGTACTCCTCTTTGGTGGCTTGTTCTTTTACTAAATCGGTAATAAAGGTTACGGCGTTTTTCAAAAATTCCAAAGCAATTGTGCCCGCCACAATGTTACGCGGTTCCCCGTGGGCGCGGGCTTCTTGTAAAAAGGGTTCCAATTTGCTGCCCAAGGTTACCGCGCAAGCGGAAAACATTTCTTTATGGATAGAACTGTCTCCGTCCAGTTCCCAGTGGGCATCTTGGTTAAATTCGTACACTACGCCCGGATCCAAGAGAGCAAAAGCCGACAGAATATATTGGGTTACTTCCAACTCGCTGGAAAACCCCGCTTGACGCAAAAGTCCTCCGCCGCGCAAGAGTTTGCGCAGAATTTCTTTTTGGCGTGGGGAAATTTTGAAACGTTTAATTTTTCTCATAAGTGCCTTCAAGCATTTCGCGTAAATTCCCTTTGGAAACTTGCGTAAAACATTTGAACGGAGCCTCCCCGAAGGAAGGCTCCGTGTAAAAGCATTAGTTCTTTTTGCTTCTGCGGGTGCGTTTGATTTTGGTTACTACTTTGCCTTGCGGCTTGGCAGTTTTTTCCTTCACAACCGCTTCCACATTTTCTTTAGTGACGGGTTTGGCCTTGTTGGGGTTGGAACCGTCATTAAGTTCACCATGGCTCCAGGTATATACCAAAGGAGTGGTCAGTGCAATCGTACTGTACACACCGGACAGACAACCTATAAGCATGGCAAACGCGAAGGAGTTAATCACTTCGCCGCCGAAGAAATACAGCACGGTAAGGGCAAAGAGCACCGTTAACGTGGTGATAATCGTGCGGGAGAGGGTTTCGTTAACAGACAAGTTAATCAGTTCCCCGAAACTCATTTTGGGGTGCAGGCGGATATTTTCGCGCATACGGTCGAAAATAACGATGGTATCGTTGATGGAGAAACCGGCCACGGTTAAGAAGGCCGCCACCACTACCAAGTCAATTTCGCGTTGCGTAAGCGAGAACGCTACCGCCATGACAAACAAGTCGTGGAACAAGGCGATTACGCCGGATACGCCCCACAAAATGTTGCTGAAACGAAACGCTACATAAATGATGATGAACACCAAGGAAAGCAAAATGGCCCACAGGGCTCTTTCCGTCATGCTTTCGCCTACGGCCGGGCCAACGGAGTTGGTTTGTTCCACCGTGTAGGGTACATTTAAGGTGTCCAAGGCTTTTTCAATGCGGGTTTGTACGACGCCCACTTCGTCCGCGGTGCTTTTTTCGCTAATGGCGAAGGAATTGTCCCCAAAGGTTTGAAGTTCGGAGTTGGCACCCGTGGCGGCTAAGGCTTCGCGCACTTGGGCAATTTCTACGGGAGCAGAAAATTTTACCTGTACCATGGTACCGCCGGTAAAATCAATGCCCATGTTAAATCCTTTGGTAAAAAAGCAGATTATACCGCCGATAAGAAGCACGGCAAACAAGGTGTAATAGGCTTTTCTGTACTTAAGGAAATCAATGTTTGTTTTGGGAAGTAAGTGCATCATAAACTGATCTCCTTGGTGTTAGAAGTTAAAACAAGTTCGTAAATCGCGCGCGTTACAAATACGGCGGTGAACAAACTGACGAGTAAGCCGATAATAAGCGTTACGGCAAACCCTTTCACCGGGCCGGTGCCGAATTGCAACAAACAAGCACCCACGATAATGGTGGTGATGTTGGAGTCAAAAATGGCAGACCAGGCTTTGTCATAACCCAAGTTAATGATTTCGTACACCGGTTTACCGAGGAGTTTTTCTTCGCGCATACGTTCGATGATAAGTACGTTGGCGTCAATAGCCATCGCCAAGGACAAAATCATACCCGCAATACCGGGCAAAGTGAGCGTGGCGGAGAAGTAACTCATAATGGCAACCGTCAACACAAAGTTGAGTAACAAAGCGATATCGGCAATAAACCCGGCCGCTTTGTAGTAAACGAGCATGAAAATCAAAATGAGCACCAAGGCATAGAACGAGGCGGAAAGACCCGATTTAATGGAGTCTTCACCCAAGGTCGGCCCAATGGTTTTCTTTTCGATGATTTTTACCGGAGCAGGCAAAGCACCCGCTTTCAAGACGATAGAAAGTTGGCGGGCTTCTTCGGCGGTAAAAGTGCCGGAGATGCGGCCGTCTTTGGTAATGCGGGCTTGTACCACCGGAGCGGATTGGACGGTATTATCCAACACAATGGCGAGTTGTTTGCCGATGTTCGCACCGGTTAACTGACCGAATTTTTTGCTTCCTTCCGCGTTGAAGGTAAAGGCCACTTCGGGATAGCCGTTTTCGCCCATCATCACGACGCGGGCATTTTCCAAATCCGCACCGGTTACGGTGGCGGTATCGGTTACTAAACTGTAGCCCCCGTCTTTATTGCGCATGATTTGGTAGCCGGCAGGCACCAATTCGGCAATTTCGGGAATTACATTTCCGTTTTCATCGAAGGGTTTATCGGTATATTCCAATTTTTCAATGGCTTTTTGAGCGGCGGCCGTGTCGTTTTTTACAATGCGGAATTCCAACATAGCGGTTTTACCGATCAGTTCTTCCGCGCGTTGCGGATTGGACACACCGGGCAACTGCACCATAATCCACTTATCGCCTTGTTTGGTGATAGAGGTTTCCGCCAAACCGTATTGGTCAATGCGGTTGCGGATAATTTCGATGGCGCGGGCCATGGCTTCGTTTAAGGGTTCTTTGGTGTTTAATTTGGCTACTTCCAATTCCAACAGCAAACTGGAACCGCCGCGTAAATCCAAGCCCAAGTTCAGCATCCGTTTGGGGCGTTCGCCCAAGGTATCTAATTTCTCGCGTTCGGCGAGCGGTTTAGAATACCATTTGTAGTTGGGGTAAATTAAATACAAAGACCCCAGTAAAATGGCGATGATAAGTCCCCACTTTACGGCTAACTTATTAGACATTACTTAGCTCCTCCTTCTTTCGCAGCAGGCTGCAAATCGTTTACAAGTCCTACGATGGCGGTTTTCAGCACGGTTAATTTTACCGATTCCGCAATTTTTACTTCGATTGCGTTATCCTTAAAACCGGCTACCGTTCCAATAATTCCACCGGGGATAATTACCTGGTCTCCTTTTTGAAGTGCATTTACTTTTGCCATCAGTTCCTGTTCGCGTTTCTTTTGGGAGCGCGCAGGCATAAAAATAACGATGAACGCAAATGCCATCATCAGTAACCAGAAAATCATTCCGCCGCCTTGGGCAGTCGTTTCCATATTACGTCCTCCAATTAAAAATAAAAATACACATTGTTATTCTAGCATATTTAGCCCGTCCTAGGCCGAAGAATTTTAAGAGGCGTTTTGCGGGTTTCGGCCCTGGGTTTGGCTGAAGATAAAAAAGGCCTCCGTCCGGAGGCCTCTTAGGCGGTTATTCGGTAATAAAAGTGGTCATCAGTTTTAACAAAGCCCTATCCTGCGGCTTGCGGGAGTTTAAGGGCATAACATATTTGTCTTTTTCCGTAGTGATGACGGCGTAATCTTCTTTGATGTCAAACACACTTCTTTGGGCTTGCGTATCAAATAAACTATGGCCGAAGAAAGCCTTGGGCTGCGGGATATTAAGTAAGTCCAGCACCGTGGGGGCGATGTCCAGTTGGCTGGCCAAGGGACTATCCGTCAGCGGGGCGGTGATTTTATCTTTCGTTAAAATAATGAAAGGCAAATTGTCGTATTGGTTCTTATCATACGGTTTGAATAAAGCATTGGTCGGCGTATTGGAGTAAGAAGGGTGGTCGGGCGTGATAAGAATCAGGGTGTTTTCGTCAAAAAGCCCTTTTGTTTTCAGGGTGCTTAAAAAACGCTCCACATCTTGCCCGAAGCGTGCAAAGGCGCGGGGCAAAGTGGGGACGCGGTAAAACTCCTCGTCTATTTCCCGGTAGGAGTGGTCTAAATAATCTAAGCGGCCTAAGGGGACATGGGAATCTACCGTCAGCAGGGTAATGAAAACAGGGTTATCCTTTTGTTCTTCCAAATACTCAAGGGCATAGTCAAAAAGTTTGCGGTCGGTCAGCCCCCACCAGTTGATATAGTTTTTGTATTCCGGGCGCGTTTGAAAATAAGTTGCCCCAATCACTTCCTCAAACCCTGCATCTTTGAACAGGAGATGTTCGTTCATGTAGGTTTCGTTGGCTCCGCGCAGGAAGGCGGTTTTGTACCCCTTATTTTTTAACAGGCGCACAAAAGATACGGGGTAGCCGTTTTCGTAAGAAAGTTGTGCATAGGGGTGCGAAGTGAAGATGACGGATAAGCCGTACAAGGTGGACAGGGTAACATGTTTCAGCGAAACGGACGGATTTTGCTCGTATAAACGGTCTAACTCTTGGGTGGCTTGCGGCGGAATAAGCGGATTGAAATGGTGCAGGTATTTGTTGGAAAGCGATTCGGCCGCAATCAAAATTACGCGGGTGTATTTTTTGCCGACAGGGGTATTTCGGGCGGAAAAAACATTGTATTTTTCGGCCAGGTCAGCCACTTCTGCTTCCGGCTCGGCAACCAGGTTTGCTTGGGGAATATCGGCCAAGACGGCGTTTGTGGTGTAAACCACAGAGGGGGGAATTAAATAAGAAGTATAGAAATGGTTGGGTGCGGGCAGGAGTTTTAACGGGTTTAATATAAAAAGGACAAATAACCCCGCCAAGCAAAGCCCCAAACGGTGGCAGGCCGTTTTGCGTGTGGCGGGTACAAAAAAGCGTTTTACACAAAAGGCACAGTAGAGAGCTACCGCACTAAAAAACCCGATCACGCGCGGATCTAACAGGAACCCGTAATCGCCGCCTTCCATGGTGTCTAAGTATTTGGCACCGAAACGTTCCTTAAAGTACCAAAGCAAAATCAAATCGGCAATCAGCGTTAAACAGTACACAAATTGAGACGCGCCCACGAACCACTTGTTTTTAATTCCCAACAGGTTGATACAGGAAAGGAGCACCCCTAAAAACAAAAATTCGCACGCCAGTTTAACAGTTTCGGTGGCTAAAAAGTTCGTCCAGGTAAGGCAGTCTAACTGACTTAGACCGAATAAACATAACAACAGGGCAGGCAAAGAGGCCACCAATAAAAATTTCCAATCGTTTTGAAAAGGGGAAAAGAGATATTTTTTAAGAAAATTCATAAGGGGTATCTACTCCTCAATTTGATATAATATTATATCTTAATTCAAGGACCTTTGATTCCTGGCCCGGTCGTTGTGGCCGGCAGGGTCATAGCGCAAACCAACATGGAAAATAAAGAATTAGAAACCAAGCGCCACTCGTGTGCACACATTATGGCGCAAGCGGTACAGCAGTTGTTCCCCGGTACCAAACTCGGTATCGGCCCGGCTATTGAAAATGGCTTTTACTACGATTTTGATTGCCCCAAGCAATTCACGCCGGAAGATTTGAAAGCCATTGAAACCAAGATGAAAGAAATCATCAAGGCCCGCCAACCCTTTGAAAGAAAGGAAATGAGCAAGGCCGAAGCCAAAGAATTTTTTGAAAAACGCGGCGAAACCTATAAATTGGAACTGATTGAAGAATTGGAAGACGGTTCTATTACCGTATATACCAATGGAGATTATGCCGACCTCTGCCGCGGCCCGCACGTGGAACACACGGGCAGAGTGAATAGTTTTAAGTTAACCGCCATTGCCGGTGCTTACTGGCGCGGGGACGAAAAACGCCCCATGCTCCAACGCATTTACGGCTTATGCTTTGATACCAAAGACGAATTGAACGCCTATATCAAACAACAGGAAGAAGCCGCCAAGCGCGACCACCGCAAACTCGGCCCGGAGTTGGATCTTTTCAGCGTAAACGATAATGTGGGCCCGGGGCTTATTTTGATGCACCCCAAAGGCGGTATGTTACGCAAAACTTTGGAAGACTGGATTAAAAACGAAAACTTAAAACGCGGTTACGATTTGGTTGTCAGCCCGCATATTGCGCGCCTTCACTTGTTTGAAGTGAGCGGACACGCCGGTTTTTATTCCGAAAGTATGTTCCACCCGATGGAAGTGGACGGAGAAAAATACCAAATTAAACCCATGAACTGCCCCTTCCATGTGGAAATTTACAAAACCCACCTGCGCTCCTATCGCGACTTGCCCCTCCGCTTAAGCGAACTGGGCACGGTTTACCGCTATGAACGCTCCGGTGCGTTGCACGGGCTTCTCCGGGTGCGCGGTTTTACGCAAGACGATGCGCACATTTTCTGCACGCCCGAACAAGTGGAAGAAGAAGTAAAACAATGTTTTGAATTTGCCATGCACATTTTCAAAACGTTCGGCTTTGAAAAATACGCGGTGGAACTTTCCACGCGAGACCCGGAACATCCGGAACATTTCACCGGTGATGTGGCCGATTGGGAACGCGCCGAAAATGCTCTCAAACGCGTGTTGGAAGAAAATAAAATTCCCTACACCACCCACGCCGGGGAAGCCGCCTTCTACGGGCCGAAAATCGATATCAAAGTAATGGACGCTATCGGCCGTTTGTGGCAGTTGTCTACGATTCAGTTTGACTTCAACCTGCCCCAACGCTTCGATTTGGAATATGTCGCCAGCGAAGGCCGCCAACGCCCGATTATGGTGCACCGGGCCATGTTCGGCAGTATCGAACGCTTTACCGGGGTGATTATTGAACACTTCGCGGGTTGGTTCCCGTTGTGGTTGGCGCCGGTACAAGTAAAACTGCTTACTTTGACGGACGATCAAATCCCGTTTGCCAAAGAAGTGGCCGCCAAAATGCGCCAGGCCGGTTTGCGCCCCGAATTAGATGTAAGACCCGAAAAATTGGGTCTCAAAATTCGTGAAGCGCACTTGCAGCGTATTCCTTACACCGCCATTATCGGTGCTAAGGAAGCCGCCGAAGGTAAACTGACCCTGCGCCTGAAAGACGGTACCAATACGCCGGCTTTATCCGTGGAAGAAGTCATCGAAAAAATGAAGGAAGAAGTGGCTACTTTCAGTTTAACCAATCTCTTAAAATAAGATGCTTTGGTTTTATAAACGCTCCGCTGTAACAGGCGGGGCGTTTTTTCATGGTTTTTTTCTGTTATAATGAAAAGAAAACAGACAGGAGGACGAAACCTTTTTATGAAGAAAATGTTAGCTTGGCTGGGAATCGGTTTTTTGGCTGTGCCGTTGTTTGCCGCACCGAAGGCGGCTGATCTTACTTTGCGCGAGCAAGTGGGCCAAACGGTGATGCCTCGGGTATTGGTGGGGCAACATAAGGCCTTTAAGAAGGCCGTAAAAAACGGGGAAGTAACCGGGTTTTTTATTAAAACCAAAGAAGGGTTGCTTCATACTCCCAAGATTACTTCTGCCAATCAAAAGAAATACATTGCCAAACAACGCAAAGCCTTGAAAAAAACCATCGCCGATTTACAAAAATGGGCTTCTAAATCCCGTCATAAAATTCCCTTGTTGTTGTCGTTAGATTACGAAGGCGGAACGGTTACTTCTCCCATGTTTTTGGGGCTGAAACAAATGCCGTCCAATATGCTTTTGGCCGCGGGCGGAAGCGAGAAAATCGTGGAAGATATGTATGCGGCCCAAGCCTTGGAAATGAAATTGGTGGGAACCGAAATGGCGTTAGGCCCGGTAACCGATGTAAACTCCAACCCTAAAAACCCGATTATTCAAACGCGCTCGTTTGGGGATAACGCCCAAGAGGCGGGGCGTTTTGCGGCGGCGGCCGTACGGGCTTTGGAACAAAACGGCGTAGCCGCCGTTAATAAACATTTCCCGGGCCACGGAGATACTTCTTCCGATTCTCACTACGAACAACCGGTTACCGATTTGCCGAAAGACGAACTGTGGCAAAAACATATTTCCGCTTTTATGCCTTCCGTGCAAGCGGGGGTTTCCGGCGTATTGAGTGCCCATGTGGTTTATCCGGAACTTGATAAAAACAACCCGGCCTCTTTTTCTCCTACTATTTTGAAAGGCCTTCTCCGTCAAGAAATGGGCTATAACGGGGTGATTGTAACCGACGGTTTGGATATGGGCGCGGTAAGCGACCAAAGCGTGGAAGAAATCGTTCGCCGTTCTTACAAAGCCGGCAACAATATGCTTTTGTTAAGCGGAGATGTGCGGGATATTAAAACCGCCAAAAAATATCCGCGCCGCGCAGCCGACTATGTGGAAAAAACGGTGCGCGAAGTGGAAGCCGGCAAGTTATCTGCCGCAGAAAATGTAACCCGTCAGGAAATAGAAATTTCCGCCGAAAAAATCTTAGCCTTGAAGGAAAAATTCGGCCTCTTTAATTCCGCGAAAGAACCTGTGTTGGAAACAGGGTTTGAAACGGCCTCCCGGGCGGCGGCAGAAGCGGGGGTAACGGTGGTGCGCTCCGCCGATAACGCCCTGCCGTTAACGGACAAAGAAAAAGAAATCTGTGCCGTGTTTTTTGCGGACGGTATTTTTTCGCTCCAGTTGGAAGCGTTCACCGATTATTTGTCTGCCCGCGGTAAAAAAGCCCGCCTGGTACATGCTTCCGTAGCCCCCACAAAGCAAGACCGCACAAAAGCGGGAGAATGTATGCCGGGGGCGCATGTGGTGGTGGTAGGGACGAGTTACACTTCCCGCCTGAACGAAGACCAGCAACGCCTGGCGGAAGAAATTCGGGTCTCGGCGGAAAAGGCCGGGAAAAAATATGTGCAAATCTCTTTATTAAATCCGTACGAAATTCCGCTCTATCCCCACACTCAAACCATGTTGGCGGTGTACGGCCCTACGGAATATGCCATGGAAACTTCGGCGAAAATTTTGTTGGGTGATGTGCAGGCAAAAGGGAAACTGCCTGTTTCGTTGGACTAAATTTTCTTTTTAGCCCGAAAAAAGAGCCCTCTGTATTTTCATACAGAGGGCTTTACTTCGTTTGGTTCATGTTTTCTCTCATATCCTTCCGGGCCTTATACAGTAAGTATTATTGAGCGTGCCTTCCATAACCCGAATCTGCTTTTTACCCATCCACTTCCTCAGCGTACTCCCCGTACCCACAGGTAAAGGGCCCGAGGCTTGTGAAAGGGATTCTGTAAAGCTAATATCCCAGAAATGGCGCAACTGAACAAAGAACACTTTTTTTCTGTCTTTGCCGACACGGTTGCACTCTTCGCGCAATTCCGCTTGCCTATGCCAGACAGTTTGCCTCCGCTTGTACCGCCCGACATCACCGGGAGGGGCTTGCACAAGGAGGGGTATTTTCTGTATCCCCCGAAGGATATTGTTAGTATA
This sequence comes from Elusimicrobium sp., assembly GCA_015062115.1. Taxonomy (NCBI): domain Bacteria; kingdom Pseudomonadati; phylum Elusimicrobiota; class Elusimicrobia; order Elusimicrobiales; family Elusimicrobiaceae; genus Candidatus Avelusimicrobium; species Candidatus Avelusimicrobium gallicola. The sequence continues at coordinate 62,421 of SUVG01000006.1, forward strand.
AGCGGTTTTTGCTTAAAATCAAGACTTGAAAAAAGGGTTAGTTTACGGGCGTGTAATTTTCATTACCACTTCCCCTAACGGGGTTACTTCCGCCGCGGGTAAAGTTTGGAGAAGTTGCCCTTGCGCGGTGCACAGGCACACGGATTCCCCTTGGGTATATACGCGGCGCAAAAGATATTGGTTTTGAACGCGAAGGAGCATTAAAGTGTGTTCGCTAAAAGCCGAAACAGGTTTGATGAAAAACAGGTCTTCTGTTGCTTCGGGAGATTGTTCAATCGATTGGCTTTTCAAAAGGCACTTGGCGCCTTTGGCGGCGGCTCGGGGGAGCGTCCACCACTCGCAGACATCTGCTTCCGCGTAATCGGGCCAAGCGGCTCCAATTGTGCTGATAAGCGGAATATGCACACTGTTGCTGGCGGAGTCCGTCAAAGAGGAGTTCGTGTCAGCAGTGTAAGTAAAAGAGGGGTCTTGGGTTTCGCGCAGCGTAGATGTGTTTTTGGCGGCTTGGCCTTCCGGATAGGTGGTAACGGGTTGAAAAAGGCGCATGACATCATAAAAAGCCAAGCCGAACAACTGGGCCATTTGGGCGATGTATCCCTTAGAAGGGGTACGTTTACCCGTAGCCCAAAAGGCTACGGTGGCAGTGGAAACATTGAGTATTTTTGCTAACTTGGCTTGTGCCCCGCGCAGAACACCGTTGTTCCATTTTTCCAGTTGCTTTTCAAATTTATTCATATTGTCGCCCTCTTATTTAAGTGTAGAAAATACACAAAGCAAAAAGCGCTTGACAAATGCTAGCAATACTTACTATACTAACAATATGAAAAGCGGCTGCAGCGCTTTTTACCTCACAGGCGTACAGGTTTTCCCTTACATTTTAGAAACCTTATACGGAGCGGTTTATCCTTACAAACCGATGCCGCGCCCGCGGTATGTCGGCTCCGTTACGCCTCAACTATGTAATTCTGCCAGGAAGTACATAGTTTATTGTAGCAAATAAAATGCCGTTTGGGTTAGTAAAGTTAACGGTTTCGCGTCCGTCCCACCTATTTAACGGGCTCCGGCTGAGCCGTTTGCTTTCTACCCAACGGCTTTTATGGGGGAATACTGCCGCGGGGCTTTCGGGGAAGGGCCAAAACAAATTATAATATAAGTATGAAACGCACTTTTTCTCTTAACATTTACGGGCTGATTTTTTCCATCATGGTATTGGTGGCGGCCCTGACTTATATTTTACCCGCCGGACAGTATAACTCCGTTGAGCGGGACGGCCGCACCTATACGGTGGCAGGCTCTTATCACCGGGTAGAGGCCAACCCGCAGGGCATTGGGGCCGTATTGACTGCCCCTGCCAAAGCCTTTGGTGATTGTGCTGATATCATTGTGTTTATTTTCATTACCGGGGCCGTGTTTACCATTTTGGAACGCACGGGAACGGTTAACGCGGTTATATTGGGCACGAGTTACCTGTTTTCCCGCAAAGAAAAATTAAAGAAATTCTTTATTCCCGCGTCGATGCTTCTTTTCTCTTTGGGCGGGGCCGTGTTTGGCATGGAGGAAGAAACCCTTATTTTTATTCCGTTGTTTATCCCGCTTGCGCTATCGCTGGGGTATGATACGGCCGTAGGGGTCAGTATTCCTTTCTTAGGGGCTTGGGTGGGCTTCGGCTCGGCCTTTATGAATCCGTTTACGGTGGGTATTTCTCACGGGATTGCCCAACTGCCGCTTTATTCGGGCCTCTCGTACAGAGTGCTTGTGTGGGGCATTTGTACGGCACTTGTTACCGGGTTCGTAACCTGGTATGGGGAGCGCGTGCGGAAAAACCCGACTAAAAGTATTACCTATGAGGCTGACGAAGAGCGCCGCAAAACCTTGCAGTTAAATACCTTGGAAAAGCCCGAGTTTAAGCGTTCTCATCTGCTGATTTCCGTGGTGTTTACCTTGGGTATGGGGGTACTGGTATATGGTGTGGCAGTTTTCCATTGGTATATTATTGAAATTTCCGGGCTCTTTTTGGGTGTAGGGCTTTTGTGTGCGCTCATCGGTCGGTTGAAGTTAAACCAAACGACGGACGCTATTATAGACGGCGCCCGCAGCATGGTAAGCGTTTCGGTGATGCTCGCCTTGGCCCGTGCGATTGTGGTAATTGCTTCCAACGGGCGCATCTTGGATACGGTTTTGCATGCTATTACGCAAGCAATCGGGCAGATGCACCCCTTAATGGCGGCTATCGGTATGTTTTGGGCGCACTCGTTTATCAACTTTTTTGTGGCGTCGGGTTCTGGGCAGGCTGTGCTGACAATGCCGGTGATGATTCCGTTGTCGGACTTAATAGGCGTGAACCCGCAGTTGGCCATTTTGGCCTATCAATTCGGTGAAGGGTGGACGAACGCCGTTATTCCTACCGCTCCCGTTACCATGGCGGCTATCGGCATGGCCGGTATTCCGTGGCTGAAATGGGCCAAATGGAACTTGCCTTTGCAACTCATTTTGATAGTTCTTTCCATGGTTCTTCTGATTCCGCCGTATTTACTGAACTGGAAATAGGAATTTTTATTGAGTCCCCGTTTATCGGGGGCTTTTTGTTTATTGAATCAAAGAGATATTTTTTGTAAATTTATTACAATCAGCCTTATGAGTAAAGGCCCAAGGAGAAAGTTATGAAAAAAGGGTTTACACTGGTTGAAATGTTGGTAGTGGTGTTAATCATAGGCATTTTGGCTTCTATAGCGATGCCCGCCTATCACCGCTCGGTAGAAATGTCCCGCGCGTCGGAAGCCATGCAAATGGTACGCAGTATTGCCAAGGCCAACGAAATACATAAAATGCAAACGGGCAAATATACCGCTAATATCAATAATCTTACCGTTAAAATAGGGGGGGAAGATGTGACGTATGCGGACATGAAACGCAAACAAAGCAAGTATTTCCAATACGGTACGCGCGCTACCTCCTCCGGCGATACCACGGGAGTAATTGCGATTGCCAACCGCCTGAAAGTGGATACTTATTACTCGCTTCGTATGTTTGAAGGGAAACAGGGAATTTATTGCCGTCAGTATTCGGCCCGTCCTTTCAACATCTGCGAAGATTTAAGCAGCGGTGTAAAAGAAGATATTTATTATTTGATTCAATAAAAACTTTTATTCTTAATTCAAAACTCCCCGGCGGTTAAGAGCCGGGGAGTTTTTTACTTCTGTTTTTTGGAAGAACTGCGTTTGGCGGGTGCCGGTTTTTCTTTGGGTTTTGGCCTTTCGGCAGAAGGGTTATTTTTCAAAAAGGCATCTACTGCGTCCAGTTCCGGCTTTAGGTATTTTCCGGTGTAAGAAGAAGCACATGCCGCCACTTGGCGCGGTGTTCCTTGGCAGACGATTTCTCCGCCTTTGTCGCCGCCTTCGGGGCCCAAATCAATCAACCAATCAGCTGTTTTGATAACATCTAAATTATGTTCGATGATAAGCACCGTGTTGCCTTTGTCCGCCAGTCCGTGAAGCACATGGAGCAGTTTATCAATATCGGCGAAGTGTAGCCCGGTGGTGGGTTCGTCCAAGATATAGAGTGTTTTGCCTGTCCCTTTGCGGGAGAGTTCATCAGCCAATTTGACGCGTTGAGCCTCCCCGCCGGAAAGGGTGGTGGCCGATTGCCCTAATTTAATATATCCGAGCCCCACATCGTGTAAGGTTTGCAGGTAGCGTTTGATTTTGGGGATTGCGTCAAAAAATTCCAACGCTTGCGATACGCTCATTTCCAACACTTCGGCAATGTTTTTCCCTTTGAATTTAACTTCCAACGTATCTTCGTTAAAGCGTTTTCCGTTGCACTCTTCGCACTTTACATAAATATCGGGCAGAAACTGCATTTGTATTTTCAAGATGCCGTCCCCTTGGCATTTTTCGCACCGGCCGCCTTTTACATTGAAGGAAAAGCGGCCCGGTTTATATCCGCGGCGTTTGGCTTCGGGCATTTCGGCAAACAAATCGCGAATATGCGAGAACACACCCGTGTAAGTGGCGGGGTTGCTGCGCGGAGTTTTGCCGATAGGGCTTTGATCTACAATAATTACTTTATCAATATGTTCCAGGCCTTTTAAGGCTTTGTGTACGCCGGGAACATCTTTTGCCCCGTAAAATTTATGAGCGAGGGCTTTGTAAAGAATTTGGTGAATCAGCGTGCTTTTTCCCGAGCCCGAAACACCCGTAACGCAGATGAATTTTCCAAGCGGGAATTTAACATGAATATCTTTTAAGTTAAATTGTTTGGCTCCTACGATTTCCAAAAATTTGCCGTTTCCTTTGCGCAGTTCTTCCCGCGGAAGAATCATGCGTTGTCCGTTGAGGTATCCGGCGGTGAGGGAGTGTTTGTTTTTTAGGAAATCTTCCGTCGGTTCCGCGGCCACAATTTCACCGCCGTGTTCCCCGGCCAGCGGCCCCAGTTCCACTACATAATCGGAGGCTAAAATAGTGTCTTTATCGTGTTCCACCACAATCAGCGTATTGTCTAAATCGCGCAGATTTTTAAGGGTTTCAATCAGGCGGTCGTTATCGCGTGAGTGAAGGCCGATGGTCGGCTCGTCCAGCACATAAAGAACCCCCGTTAAGCCCGAGCCGATTTGGGTAGCCAAGTGGATACGCTGTGCTTCCCCGCCGGACAAAGTTTGGCTTTTGCGTTCCAATGTTAAATAGCTAAGCCCTACGCTGTGTAAAAAGTCCAAGCGGGCGCGAATTTCTTTGAGGACATCTTTGGCAATAATTTTTTCTTTATCCGTCAGTTCAATCGTTTGGAAAAAATTTTTGGCGGCCGATACTTGCATAGCCGTAATTTCTTGGATATTTTTTCCGTTTATTTTAACGGCCAAGGCTTCGGGTTTGAGGCGTTTGCCCGCACAGGTGGGGCAGGTAACCTCGCGCATGAAACGGGTGTAAACTTCTTCTTTTACAAAGTCGCTTTCGCTTTCTTGGTAGCGGCGTTTAAGGTTGGTGATAACGCCTTCAAAATCTTGTTCTCCGCCGGAAATAACCGAAGTATAACTGGCTCCTCCCGTTCCGTACAACAGTAAATCCCGTTGCGCCTTGGGCAATTTGTTCCAGGGGGTATTCATGTTGATTTTGTTTTGACGGCACACTTGATGCAAAATATCGTAATAATACTCACTCCAGGAATTTTTCCAGCGGTGTGTGCGGGTGGTAACGGGGTTATCCCATGCCGCGATGGCCCCTTCGTTAATGGAAAGAGTGTCGTCCGGTACCACCAAATCTTCGGCAACCTCTATTTTAAGCCCCAGGCCGTTGCAATCGGGGCACGCACCGTAGGGGGAGTTGAAGGAAAAAAGGCGGGGTTCTAATTCGCTAAATCCAATCCCGCAGTGGGCGCAGGCGTTGCTTTCGCTGTAGGTAAAATCTACGGGTTTTTCGCCGGAGGTTTCCAAAATATGCACAAGGCCTTTGGCATATTTTAAGGCGGCTTCCAAACTTTCCACCAAGCGTTCGCGGTCAAATTCATCTACATAAAATTCGTCTGTTACCAATTCAATGGTGTGCTTTTTGTAGCGTTCCAGCGAGGGGGTATTTTCCAATGTGATGACCTGTCCGTTTACGCGTGCTTTTACATAGCCGTCTTTTTTGAATTTGGCGAATAATTCTTCGTAAGTTCCGGCGCGTCCGCGCACCACGGGGGCCAGAATATAAAGCGTTTTGTCGGTAAATTTTTTGAGGATATCCTGCGCAATTCCCTGCACGCTCCAGGTTTCCACTTCCCGTCCGCATTGAGGACAATGGCGGTGGCCCACCCGCGCGAAAAGCAAACGCAGGTAATCGTAAATCTCCGTAACGGTAGCCACGGTGGAGCGGGGGTTTTTGGAAGGGTTGCGTTGTTCAATGGATATAGCCGGGGATAAGCCTTCAATGTGTTCCACATCAGGTTTTTCCATGAGTTCCAAAAACTGTCGGGCATAAGCGGACATACTTTCCACATAACGGCGTTGCCCTTCCGCGTAGATGGTATCAAACGCCAAAGAACTCTTGCCGGAGCCGGAAAGCCCGGTTACTACGGTCATTTTTCCCTTGGGCAGAGAAACGGTAATATTTTTTAGGTTATGGCCTTTTGCGCCGATTACTTTAATGCTTTTCATATCCAAATCCTGTAGAAACAAACGCCCGCAGGCAAAATCTTACGCGCGCGCGGGTGTTTTTTGTATAAATAAATTATATAATTTATATAACTTATTTTCCCGGAGATACCCGCGTGAAAAAATCACTGAAATATACTTTCTATGCTCTTGGCGTTTTGCTTTCTATTGCTCTTATCGCCGTGATGATTTATCAGGCGAAGGATAGTTTTGTAAAAATTTGGCAGACGGTAAAAATAAAATATCTTTTCCTTTCTTTGTTCTCTGCCATAATGATTTATGTAAGCATGGGCCTTGCTTTGTACGAGGTGTTGCGCATTATGGGGCGCAAGGTAGGCAAAAGTGCCGCCATCGGGATTGCGCTTGTTTCCACCACGGTAAACTATGTGGTATCTTCGTTAGGGGCCAGCGGTTTTGCCTTGCGGGCCCACTTGCTTAACCGCCGCCGCGTGCCCTTTGGCACTTGTGTAACGGCCAGTATTGTAATATCGGTGCTTTTGTATTTTGTACTTGCGATTATCATTTTGCAAGGTTCGGTGTTGATGTTGTTTAACTCCTCAGCCACTACCATGCAACTTCTTAAAAACTTTGTGCTCATTGTGGGTATGTGCGGCGTGTGCGCGGTGGTAACGGCCTTTTTGTTTAACGATGAGTGGCGTTCCAAATGTTTGCGCAAGGCTTTCCGCATGGTTAACAAAGTTCTTTTCCATGTGTTCCGCGCGCTGATTCCCAAAGGGAAATACGATGACTTTATGGATCAGTTGGACGAAGGAATAGACCTTATCCACAAGAAAAAGAAAAAAATGACCTGGACGATTATTTATATCTGTGCCGACTGGTTGTTTACGATTTTGGTTTTGTATTTTGCCTTCCGTGCCGTAGGGGTGCATATTTCTACAGGCGTGTTGGTGGCCGGGTTTGCCGTGGGTATGGTCACCACGCTTATTCCCATTTTACCCGGCGGTCTGGGGGCGATGGAATTGGCGATGACGGCAGTTTATTCCCAAATGGGAATCGATTGGGACGCCGCCCTCATGGCCACCCTTATCTATCGGGTTGTTTACTATCTTATTCCGGGCATTGTCAGTATCTTTATCTATTGGGGGTTGCAGCTTTCTTCTCCCGTAAGAACCAGACAGCCCAAAGGAGTCCGCCATGAAAGAACGCATTAACGAATTGGTGCCCAACGTGCGCCCGAGTTGTTATGTTCACAAAAGTGCCGTGTTAATCGGTGATGTGACGCTGGGGGAAAATGTTTCCGTTTGGCCTTGCGCCGTGTTGCGCGGGGATATTGCTGCTATTTCGGTGGGGGAAAACTCCAATATCCAGGAAAATGCCTGTATTCATGTCAACTACGGGGCTCCGGCACAAATCGGCAAAGGGGTCAGTGTAGGGCACGGTGCCGTGGTGCACGGAAGCAAAATCGGCGATAACTGCTTAATCGGCATGAACGCGGTGGTGATGGAAAGTGAAATCGGCCCCAATTCCATTATCGGGGCGGGTTCCGTGGTACCTGCGGGCAAAAAAATTCCGGCGGGCTCTTTGGTAATGGGTGTACCGGCCAAAGTAGTACGCGAGTTGGAAGAGGACGAAGTAAACGCCATTATGAAAAATGCCCGCGAATATGCCGGTGCGATTGGTTTGTATAAAGACCATTGTGAGGAAATGTAAGCATGAAAAAAGTAGTGCTGATAGAAGACTCCAAAGTGTTGGGAACGGCGTTGTGCGGTGCCTTGAAAGTGGAAGGAGTGGAAGTGCACTGGGCCGAAAACGGTGTGGCGGGCGTGATGCTTGCCAAGCAAACAAAACCCGATTTGATTTTGTTAGATTTAATGCTTCCCAAACTAAGCGGATTTGAAGTCTGTAAAATGTTAAAAACGGATAATGCTACCTGGAGAATACCGATAGTGATTATGTCCACTCTGTCGGATCCGGAGTCCCGAGACCGCGCCGCCGAAGCCGGTGCCGATCATTTTATCCCCAAACCGTATGATTTGGCTTCCACCATGGCCGAAATCAAAAAACATCTAAAAATATAACAAGGAGCCCATATGGCTGTTACCAAAAAAAAGACGACAAAAAAAGCCGAAGTAAAAAAACAACCTGCCGCAAAGAAAGCCGTTGCTAAAAAAACGGCTCCCAAGCGTGTGGCGGTGGAGAAGGCCGTTTTGGAAGAACTGTTGGAAAGCAACCGCCCTTCCCAAGCTTTGGAAATGTTGGTAGCCGTGCGCACGAAAGATGCGCAACTTTGGTTTTTAACCGGCGAGGCCCAACGCCAACTGGGTTCCTTTGAAAATGCACTGAAAAGTTATGCCAAGGCCTTACATATCGCCGAGGAAGCCGAAGTGCGCATGGATACTTTGCTTGCTATGGCTTCCTGCTATCGCACATTGGGGCATTCTGCTGCCGCTTACGAACTGGCGGAAGAAACTTTGCAAATGGCGCAAGAATTGGAATACGATGAATACGCCGTGCGCGCCATGCAGGAAATGGGCATGGCTCTTCGTGCATGGGGCCGCTTGGAAGAAGCCTTGGATTGGTTGGATACGGTTCTTTCGGCTTATACGCAACAAAAAGATTATGCGGGCATGAGTTTTATTTATTGGGCCAAAGGCGGTATTTTCCGCTTGCAAGGCCATTTTAAGGAAGGCATTGAACAATTCAAAAAAGCCATCGCCTTCGCCAAAAAAGCGGGGGACGAAATCAGCCTGGCCTACGGATACTGCGGTTTGGCGGGCATCAGCCGTATTTGCGGAAAAATCGACGATTGTGTGAAAAACTACCAAGCAGCCGAAAAAATCTTCCGCAAAAGCGAAGATGTTTTCGGTAAAGCCTACACCAACTGCGGCATGGCCAACGGCCTGCGCCAACAAGGCAAATACGAGGTGGCTCTTCGTCACTATAATGTAGCGGATAAACTTTATTCCGCTATCAACGATCAGGTAGATTTGGGTTTTGTAAAATGGGGCCGTGCCGATATTTTGAAGCGCAAAAACAAAATGCAGGAAGCCCTGAAAGACTTGCAGGAAGCCCAGGTGCTTTTTGATAATTCCGATGAAACCCGCGGGCAAATTTTAACCAAACTTTCCTTGGCGCAAGTGTTGTATGCACTCGGGAAGGTGGAAGAAGCCGAAGCCCTCTATGATGCGGGGGTAAAACAAGCCCGCGCCGAAGGCTTACATACCTATTTGGAAAGTTACACTTAATTAGAGGTTGATTTTTCGTCAAAAAAACCTATAATTTATGTATATGCCCCCGTATGCGGGGTATGTGGAGAGAAAATCTATGAAAAAATTATTAACAGTATTTGGAGTTTTACTTGGTTGCTCTTCCGTTTTTTGCCATGCGGCAGAAGACAATAAAATGAAGATGATAACCTATTTCCCCGTGCCTTATGTGGCATACAGCCAGGTGCAGGTTAGTGAGCAAATGGACGTGGGGCTCAATGCTACTTCCGCCCAAATGACCTTGGGAGATTCTGATGCCAGTTATTCTTTGTCTGCCACTAATGTAAATCTAAACAAAGGGAAATTAGAGTTGGCGGCTAGCTATCCTTCGTCCTCTTATTTATTAAATAAAAAAACTGTTATTGGTTCTGATACAAAGGGCGCGGCTGAAGTGAATTTTTCCAATTTGTCTGTGGGCTCTGTAACTAATGCGAAGAGTATTGAGGCGGAAGTTTTTAATCCTTCTTCCTTAAAAATTTTTGGATATCCTTTCCCCGATTGCAATGCGGACATTTCTTGGCAACGTGTGAAGTTGAACGAAAAAGACGAAGTGTACTTGGTGTGTGGCGCTGCGGAAGAGGAAGAAGCCCCGTGTGCTCCTACCTATAATGGTTTGGAAACATATACAGAGTCTTGCCCTGTGGGTTCAACGGGTCAAATCACATATACATGGGATTATACTAACTGTAAATATAAGCAAGTAAGTTTTTGCAAAATGAAAGAGATTGACTTGGTCAAGACTTATGGTTATATTCTTACCAACCAGCAGAAGAGCGTGGGCGGAAATCTCTGTACTGTTGCTTGTATGATGTCGGCTTATAATGCACCCGTCGGAGGGCTTACTTCTATTCCTTCTTCATACGGAGCAGATTATTTTACTCCTAACTGCACGGCTTCTAATCTCGGGCACACTTGTAATATGAATTTGACCGTTTCCGGAACCCAGTATTGTGCAACGTATACCTGTAAAGAGTTATAAGCATATTGAAAGAAACTTATAAAAATACCCCGGTTTTTACCGGGGTATTTTTTTGACTTCTTAAAACTTATAAAAGGGCTCCCTTAAAAATAAAGGAGCCTCTTTTTTGCTAATCAATCGGTTCTAATTCGCGTTCGTATCCGTCAGCGGCTATCATGCGTGCCTTAAATATACTCCCTACTTCTACCGGGCGGGTAAAGGTTACTTTGCCGTCAATGTCCGGCGCGTCTTTGTAGGTGCGGCCAAAGTCCGGCCCGTCCGCAATGGCTTCCACCACCGTGCCGATCAGGCGTTTGTTTATTTTATCAATCACTCGGCTTTGCGTTTCCACCAGTTCGGCGGCGCGTTCGTGCTTTACTTTAGCGGGCACTTGTTCCATAGCATAAGCGGTGGTTCCTTTTTCGCGGAAGTATTCAAATACACCCATATTATCGAACTCGTAATCTTTCACAAATTTTTTAAGTTCGTTGAAATCTTTTTTCGTTTCCCCGGGGAAACCGACAATAAAGTTCGTGCGCAAAGAAATATCGGACACTTCGGCTTTCAGCATATCCAAGGTGCGGCGGATTTGGGCGCCGTCGCAATGGCGGTTCATGCGTTTTAATACAGGGTCGGCAATGTGTTGAAGGGGGATATCAATATAGTGGAAAATTTTATCCGTAGAGGCCATCAGTTGCGCGAGTTCTTTGGTAACGCGGTGCGGATAGCCGTACATAATGCGCAAACGCCCCAAACCGCGTATTTTAAGCAGTTTTTCCAACAGGGGTACCAGTTGGGGCTTGCCGTATAAGTCCATGCCGTAAGAAGTGGTGTCTTGGGCAATTAAGGAAATTTCTTTTACGCCTGTTTGCACCAAAAGGCGAGCCTCGCGTACAATGTCGTTCATGGGTTTAGAAATATAATTCCCGCGGATAAACGGAATAGTACAATACGCGCAACGATTGTTGCAGCCGTCTGCCACTTTTAAGTAAGCCGTGTGCGGGGCGGTGAGCGTCATTTTATATTCGGGCAGGTAAAGTTTGCTCGGGAGCGGGTCTAAAAAAACGCCTTTTTGTTTGATGGTTTTTTCCACGGTTTGTTGGGAGCCGATGGAAAACAATGTGTCTATCCCCGGAAATTCCTTTGCAAGTTGCTCGCGGTAGCGTTCCACCAAGCACCCGGTAACGGCTACCTTTTTGATTTTACCCGCTTCTTTTAACTCCAGCGCGTAGCGGATTTCTTCCTTGGCTTCTTTGACGGCAGAGGCAATAAAGCCGCAAGTGTTGATAAGCACCGTATCGGCTTTTTCCGGGGAGAAAACCATTTTATGTCCGTTTGCAATTAAGCGTGCGGAAAATTCTTCGCTGTTGGTTAAGTTTTTGGGGCAACCCAAACTGATTAAATAAAATTTCATAAAAGTCCTCTTATACGGCCACATCTTCGGTGATGGCGGGTTTTTCATGGTCGTCATCGTCGTCATCATCGTCGTCCGTAGATAAAATCGCCATACCAAAAGTTACTACACCGATGCGGCCGATAATCATAGTACCGATGATGATAAGTTTACCCAGCCAAGAAAGTTCTGCCGTAATACCGGTGGAAAGCCCGGCGGTACTTAATGCAGCGGCAGATTCGAACAATAATTTAAGGAAGGGGAGATCCTCCGTCCAGGTAAGTAAGAACACGCTGGCGAATAAAAACAAAATGTAAAGAAGAAAGGTGGAAGTGGCCGAGTACAAACGCACTACGGGGATACGCCGCCCCAAAAATTCCACGCGCGTATTAAGTTTCAAGCGGTTATACATCAGCGCCATTAAACTGCAAAAAACGGTGGTTTTCATACCGCCGGCCGTGCCGGAGGGGGAACCGCCCACACTCATAAGAAGCATCAAAATAAGTAGCGAACAGGAAGACAATGTGCCCACATTTACGGTATTATATCCGCCGGTAGTCATAGCGGCGGTAGATTGGAAAAAGGCTTCCAGCAGCGTAAGGCCGGGCGAGGTAACAAACAGGGTAAAAGTACCGAAGGCTACCATACAAAAGGTGCATACCACAATAATTTTAGTGGTAAAAGAAATGGTTTTTGTTTTCCGTCGGATAAAATTAAATAAATCTGTTACCACGATAAATCCCATGGCCCCTGCTAAAGATAAACAGGAAATGACAATATTGATAGTTTTACTGTCGGCAAAATTTTCCAAACTATTATTCCAAAGAGAAAAACCTGCCGTACAAAAAGCGGATACACTGTTAAAAACACTGTACCACGCCGCATCAAAAATACCGTAGTTGTGGTGGCGGAAATAGTTAAACAAAAATACAGCCCCGATGCTTTCCGCAATAATAGTAAACACAACGGCGGCCCACAGAAAGTCCGAAAGTTTCAAGGTGTTAGGCAGTGACACTTCGGCGGATAGATTTTCCTGTTGGTGTTTTCGGAGGCGGTGGCGCTCCGAAAAAGAAATAAAGAAAAACGAGGAAAAAGTCATGTACCCGAGCCCGCCGATTTGAATGAGAATCAGCACTACCAGTTTGCCTAAAAAGGTGTAAGAATCGGCGAAATTTACGCTGTTAAGCCCCACAGAAGATACGGCCGATGCCGAGGTAAATAAATTGTCCAAAAACGACACATCGGTACTGTTCATAAACGGCAGGGACAGAACAATCCACCCCAAAAAAGTATATGCCAGCACCGTTTGGGCAATATTTTGGTGTGGGGTAAGGTGCAGAAGAAAAATAGAATATTTCTTCAGCGATATTTTGATAAATTCTTTTGTCTTTGCGATTGCTTCGCGCCAGTTAATAGAGGCCATAAAATTATTATATAAATTTGGGTTTTCCCTCGCAAAAAACTCACAGTAAAAAATAAAGTGCAATAAAAAAATTCAAACAAGTGTTTGAAAAATATACAGGAGGTAATCTTATGAACAAAATGAAACTTTGTGTAATGCTGGGCAGTTTTGTGATGTTGGGTGGCTGTATGGCCACGGTGTCCCCGAGCGGACGGGTAAGCATGGCGTATGTTCCTACCTCTACGGTAGTAGTGGAAAAGCACCACAGGGGGGGAGAAAGGCGTTACTATCACGCACCAATCGTCCAACATATATATACAAAACCCGGCCCCCGTTACGCCCATCATAAAAAAAAACAACATTTCGGTAAAAAATACCGTCCTGTTATCGTCCAACACCAAGTACGCCCCGGTAAAGGGAAACCTAAATACGGTGTCGGCCAAGCAAAACCCGCCCCAAAAGGCAAAGCCGGTAAACAAAAAACCCATTTCGGGAAAGGAGGTAATAAAGGACAAGAAAAAAGAGCCTTCCAAGCAGGCTTCTCCCGCACAGAACAAAAATTCGGGGGGAAACAACAAGGCTCCTTCCAAGCAAAACGCGCTAACGCCGGGCAAAAATCCTTCGGGCAACAAGGTAAACAAACCTTCCTCGGCGGGCAAGGAGCCCAACAAGGCAAACAAGCCTTCGGCCGCGGCCAAGCCGGCCAACAAACAGGGCGGAGCCAAACCGCAAAACGCGCAGAAAGGGGGCAACGGAACGGGCGCTAAAAAGAAATAAGAGGATGTAACATGAAAGGGAAAAATTAAACACCCCCCGGTTGACGGGGGGTGTTTTAATTATTTATAGAATTTTTCTTCCATATTCCTAAAGAAATTACAAAATTGGGAAGATTCTTCCAAGGAGTTTTTCCGTTGTAATTCTTGGGTTTTCATTTTTTTACAAAGGTCTATGGCTCCAAGCAGTAAAGCCGTGCGTGGGAGTTTTTTATCTGCAGTCAATTTCTTCATTACCTCGTTATCTACAAATGTTATCTCTTCCCCTTCCAGAGTCATGAGAGGCGAAAAATCATATTTTAAGCTGCAAACTCCCTTCTCCCCAAAAGCCGGTTCCGAATCTAAATAAGCAATCAGTTTATCGGATTGATTGGTTAGCAGGGTGTTAATGGTAGATTTTGTGTTAGATAAATTCCAAAGCATGCCTTCCGTTCTGTAAATTTTTTCTTGCTCATCAAAGAAGGTAAAAATAGAAAATGCATCATCAAAGTGCAGGTTAGTCCTGCAAGTGTTTTCCTCTAAAGTTACGGTGGCGTCTTCTTCCATAAAGGGGAAAGTCCAATGGATGCCGTCTACTCTTTCTTCGCGTTTGGCCGATAAGATATTTTTTCCGTTTTCAAACACAATTTCATCTTCATAGAAGGTTAATTTCCAATCTCCCGTTAGAGTTCTCATAAAATAGCGGTTTCCCATTAAGTGTGAAAGGGGTACTTGGTGATAGAAGAACGGAGCCTGATAATGCGTGTGTTTTAAGTTTCCATCTGCATCATATTCGTGCGTTCTGTTGCCGATGGAATAACTTTTTCTGTTCACCACTTTGGCCTTTTTGTATAGGGTATCATCGCAAAAACTTTGCCACCCTTTTTGTGCGCGTGGGGAAAACTGCCCCTTAAGCCTGTTTTGGGTTATATCTATCAGGTTAATAAAGCCGTCTGCATCGTCACAGGATAGTTTTTTTGAATAGGCCATGAGGCTGTTGTCGGAGTCTATCCTGTCCGAAGTGGAGTAAACGGCGGAAGCATTTTTTTCTGCTCCGTTATAGTATTGGTCTGCCATGCCGTAAAAGTGCCCCACCTCGTGGATAAGGGAACTTAAAACTTCGTTGTAGTTGGTAGATTTATCGTGGTAGGTTACCACTTGGGGCACAATAATCAATTTATTAAAAATAAAACAAGCAAGGGCTGTTTCGTCGCAATTTGAGCGCAACTCGCTGGGGGAGGCAAAAAGCACTTGCACATCGGCTTGATTGCGGTCGTTGGTTCTTTGCAGGTTTGGTTTTTGCTTGAGTAGCGGTAAAAGGTCGGCAAATTCTTCGGTACGGCCTGCCTTTTCAATTTGTTGCAACGCATAGGCCGGCCAGGCGTTCACGGCCCGCAAAAATAAACTTTGGTTGGCCATTTGTTCCGCAAGTTCGGGTGCGGGTCGGCCGTCCTCTTCTTCCATAAAATAATAAATGGTTTTCCCGGATAGAAATTTTTCTAAAGGAATTTCTTTATTACGCGGTTCCACATAGTCGTCCATAACGCCCCAAGGCGCGGCCGCTAACAGGGGCAACGCGACTAATAAAAAATTCAAAAAGAGGAAAAAAGTAATAGATTTCTTCATGTTATAAGTGTAACCGTTATTTTGAATATTTCAACACTTATATTGTAGCACAGAAAGACTTTTGAGCATATACAAAAAACCCTTTGGCATATTTACCAAAGGGTTTAATATTTCAAATGGCTTCCCCTAGTTGATGTTATACGAAAAAATATGTAGATGAAGTAATGTGGTTTTGAGCGTTAGGGAAGATAACAACGGGAATATCTATTATAACCATGTTTTGAGAAAAAACGAGGAAGGAACTGTCAGCTTGCCGACTCCTAATGCCGGGGCTCCCGTTCCTTCCTCTACAGATAGTATACCTAATGAAATGGAAAAAAACAAGGGGTATTCTGTGGAATTAGAATGCTTCTTTTAAGGGGTTAAATGAAAAGCCAAGGTAAAAATATCGTTTACGGAAAAGCGGTGCGGCCAAACGCAGGCATAAGAGCATGGTACCGCGCCGTTCTTCGCGCCTTGGTAGATGATATGGCAGAAAAAACAAAAAAGCGAATCCTGCGCGTTTACTATACAAAAAACCCTTTGGCATATTTACCAAAGGGTTTAATATTTCAAATGGCTCCCCGAGTAGGACTCGAACCTACAACCTACCGGTTAACAGCCGGTCGCTCCACCATTGAGCTATCGGGGAATAAATTCTTGCTACATATTTATTGTATTAAAAAAAAATTATTTTGTAAACAATTTATTTTCTTCCGACGATAAAACGCGCCAAAAGTCTTCCTTCTTTTTTATAAAAATGCTCACAAAAACAAGTATAGCAAATATAGTGCCTGCCCCGAAAAGAGTATCGGCAAGCCCGCAACAATGAATACAAAACGCAATGCCCAACACACAGCAACTTTCCACCGTGTAGGTAGCGGTGGCAAACAGCCCCAGCGTTTTACTGCGCAGTTCCGTGGGTGTGCGAAGTAAAATAATACTGTTAATCATCGCTCCAAAGGCACCAAAGGGGATTCCGCACAGCCCAGTCGCCCCCAACACGGCCCAAGTGGGCAATTTGAAATAAAGTACGACGATAGACAACAAATATCCCATATAGTTACAGGTAAGCAACGCGGAAAAAGAAAACTTGCCCGCCCATTTGGCAAAACCGATAGCCCCCAAAAACGCCCCGAACCCGAACGCCGCCCCGAGCGCCCCTAAATACACGGCATTAAAGCCGTGTTCGTAAATATAGGCGGGGAGCAAAATAAGTTCCCACGATTCGCCTAAAATAAAAGTAGGAAGCATAAAAAGCATCGGTTCCCAGAGGGTTCTGTCCGTGCGGAGGTTTTGCCACACTTCCGCGTACGAAGGCAACCTTCTGGGCGTACGCGGTTTGCGGTTGGAATAAAGAACGGTGCAGATGATAACAATTATCAAACAAAACACGGCGCACAACACCCATGCCGAAAAAAGCCCGCAACACGCAATAACCGTCCCGCCCACAATAGGCCCCGCCACACACATAATACCGTCGAAAGATTGCACAATCCCTGCCGTTTTGGAAACCGCCACCCCCGCATAGCGCGAGAAGGTGGGGGATAAAGCCGTGCGGGCCAGTTGGCCGGGGGCATCAAAAAAGGAACTTAAAAAAATCAGTATCCCGATTAACCACGGCCAAGCGCAGTGAAAAGCAATCAAAACAGGGATAGAACCCAAAAGTAAAAACTGGATAACCTCGCAGGTAAACATGGCTTTGGAACGGCCTGCCTTATCAATAAGCGGTGCCCCGAAAAGAGAAGAAAAAATATTGGGCAGTAACGCGCAGAAACCCACAAACCCCGTCCACAGAACGCTACCCGTAGTGGATAAAATATACCAAGGTAACAAAATTTGCATAAACTGGTTGGTAAACGAGGAAAACGCTTCCGTCGTCAAAATCAGTTTAAGCGGGGTTTTGGGAGAGTTTATAGTTAATAATTTCATATTGAACTCTTTTCAAAATTATATAAAATGGTAGCAAGAAAGGGGGACTTTATGGCTGAATATAAAGATTATTACAAAATTTTAGGGGTAAACAAAACGGCTACGGACGCGGAAATAAAAAGAGCGTTCAAGTCCATGGCGCGCAAATATCACCCGGATATGCACCCGGAGGCCGACAAAGCCAAAATGACCGAAAAATTCAAAGATGTCAACGAGGCCTACACCGTGCTTTCCGATAAACAAAAACGCACCATTTACGACCAGGTAGGTCAGGAAGGTTACCAACAATATGCCCGCGGCGGGGGGGCCTCGCACGGACGCGGCGCACAGGGAAATCCCTATCAACAATACCAGCAATACTCATACGGCGGCGGACAGGGCTTTGGCGGTTTCTCCGGCGGTTTTGGCGGGGGCGATTTCAGCGATTTCTTCCAAAGCATTTTCGGCAATATGGGCGGCGGCGGTTTTGGCGGGTTTGGTCAAAACTTCGGCCGCAGTGCGGCTTCCGGTCAGGCGGCGGGCGATGTGGAAGCGGAACTGGCCCTTAATTTGGAAGATGCCCACCGCGGCGGCAATATGCAACTTACACTTCCCAACGGGCGTACCGTTACCGTGAAACTTCCTGCGGGAGTGGGCGAAGGTAAAAAGATAAAATTAAAAGGCATGGGAAATCCCACTAAACGCGGAAACGGCGATTTGTACTTGGTTGTAAAAATTCGTCCGCATGCCATGTACCGTTTGGAAGGGGAAGATTTATATGTACCCGTTACCATTATGCCTTGGACGGCGGCTCTGGGCGGGGCCATTTTCGTGCCTACCTTGGACGGCCCGATTAAAGTAAAAGTTCCGGCCGGTACGCACAACGGAAAAAAATTAAAATTAAGCGGAAAAGGGTTAAGTTCCAAAGGCAGTTTGTATGTTACTTTGACCATCGATGTTCCGCGTACGTTAACCAAAGAACAAAAAGAGTTATTTGCCAAATTGGCATCCTTGGAATAATTTACCGAGGAATAATTTACCGATAAAGGAGAAACAGATATGACTACCATTACTTGCACTTATAAAGGCGACGGAGAAACCTTTTTAATCCACGGGCCGACCGGGGCCGAAATCCGCACCGATTTGCCGCCCGATAACGGCGGAAAAGGCCGTTGCTTTTCACCCACCGATTTATTGGCGAGTGCGCTTGTTTCCTGTATTCTTACCATTATGGGAAAAATGGCCGAAGCCCGCGGAGAAAAATTGGACGGAGCCGAAATAGAGGTGGATAAAATTATGTCTTCCAATCCGCGCCGTGTGGGAGAATTCGTGTTAAAAGTAAAATTCCCGGCGCACTTTACGGAAGACCAAAAAAAGTTCTACCAAACGGCTATTCACGCTTGCCCGGTGCATCAAACCTTACACCCGGAAGTAAAAACTACCGTTACGATTCTGTAATATAGTATAAAAATCCCCCTGTGCGAAATTTACCAAAAATGGTAGAATTTCAAAAATCAGCAAAGGGGGATTATTATGCCGATTATTCAAGTAAAACTGGGACAAAACCTATGTACGCAAGGGGGGCTGTTAAGCCAACCCGTTACCGTAAAAACGGCCTTCAATGCCCCTCGGGAAGATTTGAACCCGGGGGAAATGTTGTGTGCTTCGTTAGGGGCCTGTATGCTGACGATGATAGGCTTTATGGCTTCCAAGCGGGGGGAAGATGCCGTGGGGACGGAAGTGCGCATCGCGCCGGAATTTGACGAAAAACATACCCAAATTACGGCGATGGAAATTTCGTTTTTGTTCCCTTCGCATTTTACGGCTGCGCAAAAGGAATTTTATTCACGCGCGGCCCAAACCTGTCCGGTGCATAACAGTCTGCGGGCTGATATCGCCTACACCATACACATCAAATAAACAGACAAAAAAATACCCCCGGTTCGCGGGGGTATTTTTTGTGATAAAACTTATTTAATTCCTTTATACAACCGTTCCAGTTCGGGTTTCAACAGGTTCGGCGGTACATTTCCTACTTTCAACAATTGTTCGTTGAAGAACGCTTCGTTGAAGTTTTTACCGTATTTTTTATGATATTTGGCGTGTTCGGTTTCCAATGCTTCCAACCCGGCCAGGTAACTGACAGATTTGCCGGGTTCGGCCGCAAGTTGTTTTAACATTTCTTCGGCTTCTTTTTGCTCGAAGGCATTTTCTTGCACGAGGAAGTTAATGGCATCGGTGTAAGAGAAAGCCTGCGTGTGGAGTTTTGCGTCCAACAAAGCCATGATTGCGCGGCGGTAGTCGGCCCAGGTTAAGAACAAGAGTTCTTCGTCCGTCAGGATATAGCCCTGTTCTTTGGCTTGGTGTTGCGCGTAAGCACTCCAACCGTTCGCCAGGGAAGCGGAAGGATAGAAACGGCGGATATCCGAAAGATTTTTGCTGGAAAGGGCTTGATAGTAGCGGCCGGGAATCAGTTCGCCGCTGAGCATCAATTTGCGTACAGGCGTATTGAAATCGCGCTTTAATTGTTCTTCTTTGGCCAATTGGTTTCCGGCGGGTAAACGCAGGAAGAAGTCCGCCGCTTCGGTTACTTGTTCCCCATAGAAAGGTTGGAATAAATAGGCCTTGGAATAAGTGTAGAACTGCGGCATGGGTTTAACGGAAAAATTCACCGGGCCGGCAGGTAAAGCCCCTTTTTGGGCAAAGAAATTGGCCAGTTGGTTAGCATCTTTTTCCAAGGCTTCCACCGGGTCTTCTTGTTCCGTGGCGGAAACGGCGCGTTTGGCTACTACATAAAAACTTTGAGCCGTGGGGGGAACATAGGCTTGTTTTTTCTTTTTAGCCGGTTTTTTGTCCTCCACTTCTTCCACGGTCGGCTGATCGTTCAGGCCGTCAATAACGGTTACTTCTTCTTCGGCTTCCGCCGCTTCCATTTGGAAGGGGGTTAATTGTTCGGCCAAGGCTTTTTGGGTGTCGGAGAAATTCTTTTCCAATTTTTTAATTAACTTGGCAGTGGGTTCGTCCACCTGATAGCGGTTTTTTAACACACGCGCATACATTTTTTCTCCCAAGCGGAAATCTTGCAGGTTTTTATCTTGGGAAAGTTGTTTGAACAAATCAAACATATCGCGGAGGGCTTTTTTGGCATCGCGGCCCTGTTGTTTGATTTCTTGTATCTTAAATTCGTCTTCTACCCCTTCCAACATGGCTACTGCTATTTCTTCAAAAGACAGGTAAGCATAATAGGCTTTTTCCATGGCTTGTTGGGAAAGGAAGGTAGGCGGTTGCGCCAAGTTTTCGCGCGCGGATTGGGCCACTTGCGGCAAGGCATCTACGCGGGCGATTAAATCTTCGCGGCGTTTTTCTTCGGTAGGATAAGGAAGCAAGAGCACATCATATATGGCATCAATGGCTTGTGTGTAATATAAAGGATTGGTGACTACCGGGTTTTGTTCCAACACAAAAATATCCGCCGCCAAGGCATTTTTCAACATTTCCAAATCTACTTGTTTGGCGGGGGAAAGTTTTTGAGCTTTCACGGTGTTGGCCAGCTCCTGCACGCCGCGCAGGGCGGCTAAAGCTTGGGAGGTATTACGCGGGGAACGTTCGTCCAACTTGGCGTTGGCGGAAGTATATCCCATGCGGGTGGCTCGTTCCGGAAAGAAAGATAAAATAACGGAAGAGTAGCGGTTGGAGGCGTCCGTCAGGACATTTCCCTCAAGAAGAGCATCAATGTCTTCGAAACTAAACTCTTGGGCATGTAGTGTAAAAGTGCCAAATGCACACACACATGCAACCAAAAAACCCAATAATTTTTTTGTATTCATGTTTAGGAAATTCCTATTGTATAAAGTTGTGCATACACTACTTTATTCTAAATGTTTGAGGGCGGGTGTGTCAACAAAAGTTTTTCCTTCTTAAAAAAGGTTTACACCGTCAAAGACAATTTGTTAAAATAAACTATCCCTAAAACGCAGTTTGGGATTGTTAAAGGTCTTCCTAGGGCCGTTTACCCACCCGTGCGTTTTTTGCTATAATCTATTTGTTAACCTTTTATGGGCCATTAGCTCAGTTGGTAGAGCAGACGCCTCTTAAGCGTAAGGTCGTGAGTTCGAGCCTCACATGGCCCACTTTGATTTTCTATAAAATTATAAAAGTAGAAACGAGGACGGATGGCGGAACTGGTAGACGCGTACGCCTTAGGAGCGTATGGAGCAATCCGTGAGGGTTCAAGTCCCTCTCCGTCCATATTTCCGGTAATAATGCCGGGTATGATAGGAGCGTAATTAGCATGTCTATTTTCAAAACCGCCCAAGCCGGGGAAGTGAAAACCAAACAAATCTCTAAAGAAGGCTGCCGGGTAACTTTATCCGTTGAAGCCGCCCCCGAATTGGTAACCAAAAATTTCCAAAATGCCGCTGTGCAAGTGCAATCCCGCGCGCAAATGCAAGGTTTCCGCGCCGGTAAAGTACCGCTTGATTTAGTCAAACAAAATTTTGGCGGGCACATCAAAGAACGCGCCTTGGATTTAACCGTTAAATCTGCCATCAATGCCGCCTTGGAAGATGCTAAGTTGGACGCCGTTGCCGTGCCTACCTTAACCAAAGCCGATTTTGCCAACTTTGACGAAGGCAAAACCTTCACTTTTGAAATTGCCGTAGATGTCGCCCCGGAATTTGATGTGTGCGACTACAAAGGCATCGAAATCACCAAAAAACCGGAAACCGCCACGGACGAAGATGTAACCGAAAACTTAAACCGTGTGTTGGAAGCCAACGCCCGCTTGGAAACGGCTGCCGAAGGTGCCGTGATTGACGATAAATGCTACGCCGTCGTTCACTACACCGGCAAACGCAACGGTACCGAAGATTACAAATTAAGCGCCGACAGCGAACTGGTGGATATGGCCGCTCCGCAAACCATGCCCGGTTTGGCCGAAGGCATTAAAGGTCTTAAAAAAGGTGACGAAAAAGATATCGAAGCCAAAGAAGGCGAAGATACCCTTTCCTTCCATGTAACCGTGGACGATATCAAAAACAAAATTATGCCCGCCTTGGACGATAACTTCGCCAAAGACATGGGTTTCGAAACCTTGGACGCTTTGAAAGCCAAAGTGAAAGAAAGCTTGGACGCGGAAGCCAAACAAAATGCCACCCGCGACGAAATCGCCCAAATCGAAAATCACTTGGTAAAAGCCAATAATTTTGAACTCCCGCAAAGCTTGGTAGAAGAATATACCGATTCTTCTTTGAACAACTTTGTGCGCAGCATGACCCAAATGAAACCCGAACAACTTACCGCCGAACAACGCAAATCTTTTGAAGAACGCATTAAACCCAGCGTAGAAAAAGACTTGCGCATCGGCTACATTGTGCACGCTATCGCCAAAAAAGAAAACTTGGAAGCCGCCGAAGCCGATTGGCAAGCGGAACTTGATAAGAGCCTTGCTTCCAATGTTCAAAATAAAGGCGACGAAAAGAAAATCAAATCTTTCTTCAATGAACGCAAAGCCCACATTTTGGCTACGCTTACCGAACGCAAAGTTTTTGATTTCTTGAAAGCCGAAGCCAAATATAAATAATTTCCGTAGCACTCACACCCGTCCGCAACCGTTTACGGAAAACGGACGGGTGTGGTGTCGGTAAGAGAACCGTTTTCCTGGTTGTGTAATCACGGAACACGGCGGGACAAGCGGTTTTAACCTCATGGAGCGGACTTAATTTTTAAGTCCGCTCTCTTTTTTGGGTTGCAGTAACGGAAGAAGGAACGTGTTTTTGTTGTTGGAAAAGGCAGGGATTTTGAAAAAAATCCTGCCTTTTTATTTGTTGAAAAAGAGCCTTTTTAGAGTTTTTAGCAAGAGGGATCAAAAAAGACTTGACCCGTTTTTTTTTTTGTTATAGTGGGGATACGGCCCGGGAAAGGTTATCTAAAAACTCCTACAGTACCCGTCCCGGGCCGCACATTAAAAAGGAGATAAAATTATGAATAATAACAAGGGTTTCACCCTCGTAGAATTGCTGGTAGTGGTACTCATTATCGGCATTTTGGCCGCCATGGCCATGCCCGCTTACTTCAAAGCGGTAGAACGCGCCCGCGCGGCGGAAGCGGATACCTTGATTGGTACGGTAGTGAACGCGCAACAACGTTACAAAATGAAAACCGGTAAATTTGCCAAAAACTGGACTTCTTTGGATGTCGCTCCGGCTAATGCTGTTGCTGCCGGTGCTTATTGTACCAAAGGTACCCAACCTGCTGCCGGTACTGCGGGTGCGACTACACACCCTGGTAATACGGTTTGTGGTGGGCAAAACGGTTTCTATATCGTTTTAATTGGGGATAGTGCCTCTTCTAGTCCCAAAAATACCTCTGGTGTAATTGCTCACAGAGTAGGTACCGGTCAGTATGGATATCAAATTGCCAAAATGTATGATTCTACCGATCCGGCTGTTTGCTCTAAAGGTGCAGGTGCTGATGATGACGCCCTTTGTATGGACTATCACGGTGTTGAAACCGCTAGCGAACTCCCTACAAAACCTGCGATTCAGTAATTGAATTTGTAGTATGACCCCGCTCGCAAGGGCGGGGTTTTTTGTGGTTTATTTTTCGGTATGTAATTTTTTGATATAATAAAACTAAATACGAGGGAAGGAGTTATATTATGCTATTTCTTTTGGTGGGTTTAGTTTTTGCATTTGTTGGTTTTATAGGGTTGAAAAAAACCTCTGCTTTTTTTAATAAAGCGATTCTTGTTAAGGGGGTTGTGATTGATGCTATCCCCAACAAACGAGATTCTGCGGTAATGTCATACAACGGAAGAGTGTACCACCCTAAAGGCCGTGGCACCTATACTCCTTTGGTCCGTTATGAGTTTGAAGGCCAAACCCATGAAGTGCAAGGCTCTGTCTATACCAGTTCAATACCTAAAATGGGAAAACAAATGACAGTGGGCATTGACCCCGATAACTTGCATGATGTCCGGCTAAAAGAAAGTAATATCCTTTATTTTATTTTCATAATTGTTGGACTGGGCGCTTCCCTTTTGGGGGGCCTTATTTTGTTACAAAAATAAATTAAGACAGTACGCGATTGGCGCGCACATATTCAAAAAATTGTTTTACCCGTGCATCACACAGGACATCTCTTACCGAGATGTCCTTTTTTAAGTGCACGCCTGCCAACGTGCGGCAACGGCTTAACGCCACATAGGTTTGCCCCGGTGCAAAGGCACCGCGGCCGATATCCAGGTAGATATTGTCAAAGGTGAGGCCTTGCGATTTGTGAATAGTGATAGCCCAAGCCAACTTGAGGGGAAACTGTTTGAAAAAACCCTTCACGCGCGGTTCCAATTTTTGCGTAAGAGCATTGAACTCGTAGCGGACATCTTCCCACCCATGAGGTTCCACTTTGTAAATGCACCCCTTCAGCTCCACTTTAATAAAATCTTCCCCCAATTCATGCACGGTGCCGATATCCCCGTTTACCCAGTTATCGTCGTTCACGAGCATCATAATTTTGGCCCCTTTTTTTAACTTCAGGTACGCTTCCGCCGGGGTGGTTTTTTGTTGGAAACTTTCATCGGCGGCGGCCGGATACTCGTATTCTTTGCCGGGCAGTTGCGCCAAATAGCGCAAATTTCTCCAGGCGGCTTCGCGGTTGGTGGGGGCCAAAATGATGCAGTTTTCAAATTTTTCCGGCAAATCAAAAGTTTTGCGCGTGTTAAGCAAGGCGTCCAGTTCTGCTTGGGTGGCTTGTCCCTCGCGAATTAAGTTCAGCAGACGGGTGAAGTCCGGGTCTTGTTTTTGGCGGAAGATACGGCGCAGTTCAAAAACTTCCGTGGGAAGGCGCCTTAACACCTGGGCTTCAAAAAAGTATGGGGACGGATAAATTTCGCGGAAATAATCAAACAGCCCGCCGGAAATATGTTCTTCCACCGGGGGGAGTTGGAATAAGTCGCCGAACAGTACAATCTTTTTCCCGCCGAAGGGTTCATCGCTACGGGTGGAAATTTGCAAAATATGGTCAATGGCATCTAGCAAGTCTGCCCGCAACATGGACGCTTCGTCTATGATAATGGTATCCACAGCGTCCACCGTTTTTCGGGGAAGTCGTTTCAGGTTACTTTTGTCCAGCAAATTCCCCGGTTTTAAGCGGAAAAACGAGTGAACCGTCTGCCCATGCACATGAATAGCCGCCAGACCGGTGGTGGCCAATACCACGGTATTTTGGGCGGTATGTTCGGTGAAATATTTTAACAAAGTGGTTTTACCCGTGCCGGCGCGTCCCGTAATAAAAATAAGCGGTTTTATCGGCGGTTGGGCTTCCAAAAGTGCCAAGGCATCTTTGAATTCGTCGGTTAAAATAATGGGAGATTTGGTTGCGGACATATCTAAATTATACCAATTAGGGGGGAACGGCAGAACGGACTGTTTTGATAAGGAGGCAGCAGGGTTTTTAATTTAGCAAGGTAAAAAGGGGTTTTTTTACTCCAATTATTGTAAAATATAAGGGAAGATTTATTTTTATATAGGAGATCTCATGAGCTGCGAAAAATGCACCCCTGAAGTGAAAGAAATGTGCTGCGTTTGCAAAGGCGCCAAGCACGATCCGGCCCCGATTCCTGAAGAAGGTAAATGGGTCAAAGCCAAACAAATTAGCGATATCAGCGGTCTCACCCACGGTGTAGGCTGGTGTGCCCCTCAACAAGGCGCTTGCAAACTTACGCTCAATGTAAAAGGCGGCGTAATTAAAGAAGCCTTGGTGGAAACCTTGGGTTGCTCCGGTATGACTCACTCCGCCGCTATGGCCGCGGAAATCTTGCCCGGTAAAACCATTTTGGAAGCCTTAAATTCCGACCTCGTTTGCGATGCTATCAACACCGCTATGCGCGAACTTTTTTTGCAAATCGTTTATGGCCGCACCCAAAGCGCGTTCTCCGAAGACGGCTTGCCGATCGGCGCCGGTATGGAAGACTTGGGTAAAGGCCACCGCAGCCAAGTAGGCACCATGTACGGTACCGAAGCCAAAGGCCCGCGCTATTTGGAAATGGCCGAAGGCTATGTGCTCGAAATCGGTTTAGATGCTAACAACGAAATCATCGGTTACAAATTTGTCCACTTGGGCAAAATGATGGAAGCCATCCGCAAAGGCACCGACGCTAAAAAAGCGTTTGAAGATAACGTCAAAACCTACGGCCGCTTTGACGAAGCCGTCAAGAAAATTGACCCCCGCAAAGAGTAAGCCTAGGAGAGAAATGATATGAGCATCACTTTTGAAGGATACGAAAGAAGAATTGATAAAATCAACGCCGCTTTGAAAGAAGCCGGCATTAAAGACCTCGAAGAAGCGCGCCAAATCTGCTTGGATAAAGGCGTGGACGTGGAAAAAATCGTAAAAGGCATTCAGCCCATCGCTTTTGAAAACGCCGTTTGGGCCTACACCGTAGGTGCCGCCATCGCTTTCAAAGCCGGCGTAAAAACGGCCGCCGAAGCGGCTGAAAAAATCGGTATCGGTTTGCAAAGCTTCTGCATCCCCGGTTCCGTAGCCGACCAACGCGCCGTAGGCTTGGGCCACGGTAACTTGGGCGCCATGCTTTTGCGCGAAGAAACCAAATGCTTCTGCTTCTTGGCCGGCCACGAAAGTTTCGCCGCTGCCGAAGGGGCTATCGGTATCGCCCGCACCGCCAACAAAGTGCGCAAAGAACCCTTGCGCGTTATCTTGAACGGTTTGGGTAAAGATGCCGCTTACATTATTTCCCGCATCAACGGTTTTACCTCTGTGGAAACCGAATATGACTACCACACCGGCGAACTTAAAATCGTAAGCGAAAAAGCCTTCTCCGATGGCGACAAAGCCAAAGTAAAATGCTATGGTGCCGACGATGTAAACGAAGGCGTTGCCATTATGCGTCACGAAGGCGTGGACGTATCCATCACCGGTAACTCCACCAACCCGACCCGCTTCCAACACCCGGTAGCCGGTACCTACAAAAAATGGGCCATCGAAAACGGTAAAAAATACTTCTCCGTTGCTTCCGGTGGCGGTACGGGCCGCACCCTGCACCCGGACAACATGGCCGCCGGCCCTGCCTCTTACGGTATGACCGACACCATGGGCCGCATGCACGGTGATGCCCAATTCGCTGGCTCTTCTTCCGTGCCTGCTCACGTGGAAATGATGGGCCTTATCGGTATGGGTAACAACCCGATGGTAGGTGCTACCGTAGCCGTAGCCGTAGCCATCAGCCAAGCCAAATAAGTTTACTAACTTATTAAAAGCCGCCCCGAAACGGGCGGCTTTTTTCTTGCTTTCTTGACGCTACGGAAAACTCTTTTATACCATAATAAAAAGCCCATATAATAGGAACCAATTATGAAAAAAATTTTATTATTTTCTCTTTGTTTGTTTTGTTGTGTTTCTGCTCGTTCTTGGGCCTTGTTGGAAAATATAGATCAAGCACGGGATAACGGATTTTTCAAGAAGTTGTTTTCTCATCAATCTATATATGCTTGCATTGATGTGCAAGCGTTTGACTATGATAAAAACAAACCAAAAGCATACAGAGGGAAAGAGGTTTTTTCTTATAAGACAGACGCAGAGCAAGTTGTTTCTACCTCATACGAAAGGTGGTTTTCTGCGTTGCGTAATACGATTGTGAAACAAGAGCGTCTGGGAGAGTTTCGTGATGTTTTGGCGGTAGTCCCTTCGCAGGTTCCTTTTGAATTTGTATCTTACGACTTGACTAAGGAAGAGTGTTCTACCCAAACTCGCTCCAGAGTAGATTTGCGGGTGCGGGCTACTTTGTATGATGAAAGAAGTTTTTATTCTACCGATTCTAACGGAGAAAAAACGCGTGCCGCCTATTCATTTTATTTCCAGCCTGATTTTTTAGGACTACCACATACTAGCGTAAAAGGGCAAAATGGTACCCACTACACCTCTTTATATATTTCCATGCACGAAGCTGGCCATACTTTAGGCTTAGCGGATTTATATGAAGGGGAGAGAAAAGAAAAATTTCACCCGTTATATTCTACGGCCCAATATCGTCCGTTCCTTAAAACAAAATCTATCATGAACGGCAAACCTTCTATCCAATGTGATGATGTGGACGGGTTCCTAAACGCTATGGATGTGCAAATCCCCGAAAAAATGGGTGCCCGTCGAACAGAAGGTTGGGTGAGTTTCTGTCCAAATAGCAAAGTTGCGTATGCGTATGGAATCCCTTTTGAAATTACTCCCGAAGAAAGAACTGCTTATTTTGCTTGGGTAACCACTAAAACGGCTATTGAAGAAAAAAATGCTAAACACAAAAAGAAGGAACCGGTTCCTTCTTCTCCCTTGGAAGGGAAAGTGGCTGAGGTAAAAGCAAAATTGGCGCAGTATAAGAAGGCTCAAGCCGCGGCCGCTCAAAAACGCGCGGCAGCCAAAGCGGAAGAAGAACAGCGTACCCAAGAAGCTATCGCTCAGGAAGAACTCCGCCGTCAAATAGCCTCCGCCAAATACCAAGCCACTCCCAAAGTGCCCGATATTTGTCCCGTTTGCGGAAAACCTTTGACATCCGGCGGAAAAACACCGGTTAAGTATTCTACCAAAGATAAAACCAAAAGCATTTATGTTCACCGGGAGTGTGCTCCCCAACCCGTAACAGTTCCTTGGCTTAACAACTTGATGAGTACAGTGGATGAAAAATTTGTATTCCGCGGGCCAATCGCTTATATAGAATAACAACCGTATTTGCTAAAAACCGCTCTTAACGGGGCGGTTTTTTTGTTAGGAAACTAATCTAAAAACTAAGTAGAAAAAAATTTTTCTTTCCCTATATTTCCGGTAAGGGGGGATAAATATGAAAAAATATATCAGTAAGTATCTGTGGGTAGTGATATTGTTGGTGTTGGTTTTTCTTTTTGTAAGGAGCCAAACGGCCGAGGCGGAGCCGTCTTCTTTCGGGGCGATGCGTAAAGCCATGCCGGAGAAATTAGAGGTATTGCGCGCCAAGTTAGATGATGCCGGGGGCGGGGATATGAGTTTGGCGTTTTTTCTATCTTCTCAAAACGAAGATGCCCAGTTAGTATCCAGTACGGTGTTGGTCTACCAGAATTTTCCGCGTGAGAGAAGGCTGGGGGTTTTGTTGGGGGCTGCTATTCGCTACAACGAAGACATATTAAATGCTTTGAAAGTGGAAGATATGTCGCTGGCCGATGCCCTTTCCCAGGCGCCCGAGGAAATGGCCGGTATTACCGCTACGTTTGGCACGATAGAACAGGCCTTAAATGCCTCGCCGGAGCAACTGAAAAAGGCCGTTGCCAATGCGCACCGTGTCCGTGCCAAAGCCTTGCAAACGGAGGCCGCCCGACGGACGATTAGCCATGCTTTGAGCAAACAATAAATCATAGTAAAACTTTTTTGTATAATACTCCTAGACGATAGCAAGATTTTATTATAAGTTATAAGGAGGTTGTATGAGAAAAGGTTTTACTTTGATAGAACTTTTGGTCGTGGTGTTGATTATCGGTATTTTATCTGCGGTGGCACTTCCGCAATATGAAAAAGCCGTTCGTAAAGCGCGTTTTTCTACTTGGCAACCCATGGCAAAGGCTCTTCACCAAGAAACGGTTCTTTGTAAACTTAATAAAGGGGAAGGGTGCCGTTTGTCAGAAATTGATTTTGAGATTAAAGATAAAAACGGCAATACCATTGACCTAAGTAGAACTGGGGAATATGATTTAGATAATTTCATAAAACTTGCAGTTACCACCGAGAATGATTTATTTTTTAGGTATGATTACGGAAAAGATTACCATATGGAATTTTTTGTATATGCTTATAGTGCTACTTGGGGTGCAAGAGGAAATACTTCGCATCCTAAAGGTTTGGCAATGTTGCAAGCGGCCTACGGAAACCCGACTAATTCTGACGGAAACTTTCGCCACTTCTACTTTAGTAAATAGCATTTTGCTTTTCTAAAAAATACCTGTGTTATTTGATATACTAGAAATATCATACTTATATGCAGGTATTTTTTATGAATAAAAAAGCAGGGTTTACGCTTGTAGAAATACTGGTGGTGGTGCTGATTATCGGTATTTTGGTAGCGTGGGCAATGCCTTCGTACGAAAAAGCCGTGGCAGAGGCTCGCTCCGCCCAATTACAGAGTTCGCTGTCCAGTGCCGTCAAAGCAAGCGAAACTTATTACATGGCTACCGGTCGGTGGCCGTCCTCGTTTAATTCATTAACTTTTGATTCTAACCTGACAACCTTGCCGGGTTCTGCATCTACTTGTGACAAAAATTTACTGCCTAAGTCCGTTAAAAGAGGGAAAGATTTTGAATTGGTTATTTATAATGCATCCGGAAACCTGCAACACAATTTTATATCTGCCCATTTTATAGACGGAAAATACAAATGCGCGGGTTTTGTTCACTATAATTATCTCGGTAACGGTTGGCAAAGTGCCGAGGCGGACTTAAAAGGCAAAACCTTTTGTGCCGAATATCTGTATAACCGGAACTGCACCGGATACAACTGCAAAAATTTCTGCGAGCAGGTAATGTCCAAAACTTTCAAAAGATATGTGCAGCTCATCAACTTATTTGAATAATTTTCTATGTTTATCCGCCAAATAAAAAACCCCCGACTCAGTCGGGGGTTTTTGTTCTAAACTTTTTACTTATTTCACGCGGCCGGCGGAACCGAATACATTTTCGTTCTTTTCGGCATACATTTTAATAAGTTCTTCGCGGGCCGGGCCCAAGTATTTGCGCGGGTCAAATTCGGCCGGTTTGGTGGCGAAGATTTTGCGGATGGTAGCGGTCATCACGAGGCGGCCGTCAGAGTCCACATTGATTTTGCAAACGGACATACCGGCGGCTTTGCGGAGTTGTTCTTCCGGAATACCGGCCGTATCTTCCAATTTCCCGCCGTATTCGTTGATTTGTTTAACGGCCCATTGCGGAACGGAAGAAGATCCGTGGAGCACAATCGGGAAACCGGGCAAGCGTTTGGAAACTTCTTCCAAGATGTCGAAGCGGAGTTCGGGCAAAGATTCACCGGGTTTAACTTTGAATTTGTAAGCGCCGTGAGAAGTACCGATGGAAATAGCCAAAGAATCTACACCGGTGCGGGTTACGAAATCTTCCACTTGGGCAGGGTCGGTATAAGTGTGGTGGTCGGCGCAGACATCGTCTTCAATACCGGCCAAAACGCCGAGTTCGCCTTCCACGGTTACATCGTGGGCGTGGGCATATTCCACTACTTTCTTGGTCAAAGCAACGTTTTCTTCGTACGGCAAGTGGGAGCCGTCAATCATTACAGAGGAGAAACCATTGTCAATGCAATCTTTGCAGAGTTCAAAGGTATCGCCGTGATCCAAGTGCAAGGCCAAGGGTACGGGATTGCCGAGTTCTTTCATCATTTCTACGGCACCGCGGGCCATCCAGCGCAAAAGCGTGGCGTTGGCATATTTGCGGGCACCGGAAGAAACTTGCAAGATTACCGGAGAGCCGGTTTGTACACAAGCGGTTACGATCGCTTGCAATTGTTCCATGTTGTTGAAGTTATAAGCCGGAATGGCATATCCGCCTTCCATGGCATCTTTGAACATTTGTTTGGTGTTTACCAAACCCAGTTCTTTGTAAGAAACGGTCATGAGAGACTCCTCCTAAAAAATAAAACTTCTTCCTGTATATTTTACAATTTTTTTCCCGCCTGTAAACCAACATACCCCAAAAACCCCGGTTTCCCTATATAAAAACTTGCAAAAAACGAGGGTTGTGAGTATAATGTAGATACCATAATTGTCAAAAAGTGATGAAAAAATGAACCAAAAATTAGATTTTTCTATTCTTAAAACATTAACCGAACTCCCCGGAGTTTCCGGCCGCGAACACCAAGTCCGCGCTTACTTGACCGATTTGTTACAACCTTATGCAGACGAACTGCGCACGGATGTAATGGGCAATTTAATTGCTTATAAAAAAGGTACAGGGGATAAAAACCTGCTCCTGTGCGCGCATACGGACGAAGTAGGCCTGATGGTTACCCATGTGGACGACCGCGGCTTTCTGCGTTTTACCACCGTGGGTGGCATTGATCCGCGCACCTTGCTGGCCCAACGCGTGCGTGTGCAAACGCGTAGGGGGGA
>SUVG01000006.1:94941-130984 GCA_015062115.1 Elusimicrobium sp.
CGGCACCAAGCCCGCGCACATTACCACCGAAGCCGAACGCGGAAAAGCGGTGGGGGTAAAAGAACTTTTCATTGATTTGGGCCTTTCTGCCGAAGAAGCAAAAAAACAGGTGGAACCCGGCGACACAGCCGTACTGGACCGCCCCTATGCGGAGTTTGGAAACGGTAAAATTTCCGCCAAAGCATTGGATAACCGTGCCGGCGTGTTTGTGCTGGCCGAAGTTTTCCGCGCGTTAAAAAACCCGGTTTATAACATTTATGCCGTGTTTTCTTCGCAAGAAGAAGTCGGCCTTCGCGGCGCCATTACGGCGGCCTACGGCATCGAAGCCGACCTGTCCCTTTGCCTGGATACCACCGGTGCGGCGGATATCCCCGGTTGTGCTCCGCAAGATTATGTTACCGTGCTTGGCGGCGGTGTCGGCTTAACGGCTTTGGATGCACGCACCATCACCCCGGTATGGTTGCTGGACGCGTTAAAAGCAATTTGTGATGAAAATGATATTTGCAGACAAATTCGTATCGCTCCCCGTGGCGGAAATGATGCCGGGGCGGTGCATTTGTCTAAAAACGGAATTGCGACGTGCGGCCTTTCTATTCCCACGCGCAATATCCACTCCAATGTGGAAATTGTCTGCAAGCAGGATATTAAAAATACTTTTGCGTTAGTCTTATATGTAGCGCAAAACGGGTTGGATTAAGCCGTTTAACAAGGCGGAACCTTTTATGAATAAACCTTTTGAGTTGGGCAAAAAAAGAGCCGTATATATAGATGTGGCCGACTATGTGCAACAACCGGCTTATCGGTTGGACGGGTCGTCCGCAGTACAACTTGAGAAATTGGATTTAGTTTACCGCACGCTTGTAGCCCTCTTATACAACTATGTCCCTACTTCCGGCCACCCGGGAGGGAGTATTTCCAGCGGGAGAATCGTAGCGCATCTCTTATATAAAGAAATGCTGTACGATTTAAGTGCACCGCACCGCACGGAAGCGGATATTATTTCTTACGCGGCGGGGCATAAAGCACTTGGTTTGTATGCCATGTGGGCATTACGCAACGAACTGGCCCGTATCGCCAAGCCTTCGTTGCTTCCTGCGGACGAAAAACAACAACTCCGCTTGGAAGATTTACTCGGTTTCCGCCATAACAAAGCCCAAAATACCCCTTTGTTCAAAAACTTAAATGTCAAGCCTTTGGGCGGTCACCCGGAACCTTGCACCCCCTTTGTTCCCGTCACCACGGGGGCGAGCGGGGTAGGTGTGGGCTCATCGGTGGGGGTAGCGGTTGCGGCGGCTGATGCCTATGGGGAAAATTGCCCTACCGTGCATATTTTGGAAGGCGAAGGCGGCATGACGGCCGGGCGCGTAAGCGAAGCGGCAGCCACTGCGGCTACGGCGCAACTGAAAAATGCCGTGTTTCATATCGATTGGAACGAAGCGTCTATCGAAAGTGAACGCGTAACGGCGGACGGACAAAACCCCGGGGATTATGTACAATGGAACCCCATGGAGTTTTTCTATATCCACGATTTTAATGTAATCCGCGTAGCCGACGGACACGATTTTAACCAAATTTACGCCGCACAAAAATTGGCGGCCGAACTTACCAACCACCAGCCGACCGCTATTGTTTACCGCACGGTAAAAGGGTGGAAATACGGCATGGAAGGCAAGGCCTCTCACGGGGCGGGGCATAAGTTCTGCTCGGACGGTTTTTATGAAGCCTTGAGCGATTTTGAAAAAGCCTTCGGGGTTTCCTTCCCGCGTTTTGAAGGGGAAAAGACCGACGAAAATGTAGAAAAATTTTATTGGGAAAGTTTACTTACCGTTCGCCGCGCGTTGGAGGCCGATAAATCTCTTGCGCAATTTGCGGCCGAGTGCTTAACCGCACGCACGGAAAAACTCAACTCCCAAAAACGCACCTTGCGCGAAGGGTTGGGTAATTCGAAAGAGATTTACACTAAATTCTCACCCGAAAATGTACCGGCGGAATTTGTGTTTGAGCCCGGCAAAGCCTACACTACCCGCGGTATTTTGGGTAATGTGCTTGCGTATCTAAACAAGCAAACCAACGGTACGCTTTTTATTGCCTCGGCCGATTTGTACGGCTCTGCCGGCGGCGGCGCAGTGGCGAAAGATTTCCCGTCGGGCGATTTTAATACCGTTTCCAATCCGCTTTCCCGCCGTGTGTCCACCGGGGGCATTTGCGAAGACGGCATGGCGGCGGTTTGCTCCGGCATTAGTGCTTACGGAAAGCACATCGGGGTGGCGTCTTCTTACGGGGCTTTCTTGGCTTTTGAACATGTAGCCGCCCGTTTGTACGCCATTAGCGTACAGGCCGCGCGCGAAGCGGGCCTCAACCCGAACACTTTTATCATTTTTAACGGCCATGCCAGTTTGCCCACAGGCGAGGACGGCCCGACTCACGCTGACCCACAATCGTTGCAACTGGTGCAGGATAACTTCCCCAAAGGGGCCTGTATTACGGCGACCCCCTTGGAAGTGGACGAAATTTGGCCGCTTGTTGTTAAATCTCTTTCGTTAAAACCGGCTGTTTTTGCTCCGTTCGTTATTCGTCCTTCGGGCAAGTTCTTGGACAGAAAAGCCCTGGGTATGGGTTCGGCGCAGGACGCGGTAAACGGTGTGTATTATATGCGCCGTGCCAAAGGCACTCCTGCCGGAACGGTGGTGGTGCAAGGGGCCGGTGTGGGGCGCATTGTGGCGGAAAAGGTACTGCCGCTACTGAACGAAAAAGGCCCCGATGTAAATGTGCTTTATGTAACCAGCCGGGAACTTTTTGACCTGTTGCCCGAAGCCGAACAGGAAAAAATCTTCCCGCTTGCTTGGCGGCACCAAGCCATGGGTATTACCGATTTTACATTGCCTACGCTCGAAGGTTGGCTGTTAAGCCATACGGGGCGTAAGCACTCGCTGTACCCTCACAAGGGCGGGCAATACTTGGGCAGCGCGGCGGCACCCAAAGTATATGACGAAGCAGGACTCAATGCAGAATCCCTGTTTGCGGCGATATGCGCCTATGCGCAAGATTTGAAAACAAACGCTTCGTGGCTGTAAGCGTTTGAGAGGAGAAAAAAATGGCAGAAGAAAAACCTTACTTAACCGGACGAACTTATATTTTTAGACTTCCCAAAGGGAAGGACTTGTTAGAGTCGCTCGCGGATTTTTGCCACGATAACCAAGTAAAATGCGGCGTGGTGAACGTGGTGGGTTCCGTAGTGAACGCTACCGTCGGTTATTACGACCAATCCAAAAAGAAATACGAAAAGAAAGTAATTAACGAAGAAATGGAACTCTTAAGTCTTATGGGTAACATTAGTATTCAGGACAACCGCCCCATGGTGCATGCGCACGTGGTGTTGGCCGATTCTGAGTTCAATACCGTAGGCGGGCACTTACTCCCCGGTACCAAAATTTATGTTTGCGAGGCCTATATCCAAGAACTCGTAGGCGAACCTAAAGTAAGACGCTCCGACAAAGTAACAAAACTTTCTTTGTGGGCTTAAAAATTATTTAACCAAAAACCGCCTGCGTTACCAGACGCGGGCGGTTTTTGTTAGGTTATACTAATTTTATTTCTCGTCGGAGAATTCCCAAAAAACCAAAAAAATCGGTATCGTTTTTTATGGGGGGAAAAATAGAATACCACTTCTTTTTTTGCCTGTCAAGTCTGTTTTCAAAAAAAACTTGCAAAAGGTTTGACAATGCGTTTTAATAGTTAGGTAGGGTAGTAAAAAAAACATACAGGAGGAGTATTCATGAAGAAACTACTTGGCTTGCTTTTGGCCTTGGCTGTGGCCTTCCCTGCAAGCGCAGATGTACTTAAGAATGTTGACCTCAAAGGCGAAATCCAAACGATTGCCTCTGATGTACACCACAATCCTGGTAAAGTTTACAATGCCGGCACCAACTTGCGTGTACTCGCGGGTGCCTCTTTTGACCTGGTAGAAGATGTAAGAGCTAACTTGCTCTTTGCTTATGGCAATACGTGGGGCCAGGCTTCTGATGGAGAGTACGGTTCTACCTTGAACCACTATTGGGACAGTGTACTGCTTGCGGAAGCCAACGTGGTGCTTTCCAACCTGTTCTGCTGCTTGGAAGCCACGGTCGGCCGCCAATTCTACGGCGATGAAGACAGTGCTGTTATGTACTTTGGCCCCAACCACTACAATTCCGAATTTAACGGTTACAGAGCGTTGGACGGCGTAAAAGTAGCCTATTCCGATGATTTCAAAACCTTCACCTTGCTGGCCGGTAACATCATTTATGATAGCCCTACCGAAGAATCCGAAATTTACGGGGCTGACTTGAAACTCAACCTGACGGACTCTTTGAAATGGCAAGTGTATGGTTATGATTTCAAAGATGTTTATGGTGACAAAAACGGTGGTTTCTATGGTACCAAATTCACCTTCGCTCCCGAAGCGGTCACCTTGGCTGCGGAATATGCCCGCAACTTTGGTGGCGATCGCTTGGTAAAAGAACACAAAGACACCGGTTATTTGGTAAAAGCCGATGCGGCCCTTAACTTGGAAGCCGTCACCCCGCGCTTTGCCTTTGTCTATACCAATGGTTTCTTGGGTTTCGGTAACTACACCCCCGGCCTTCTCTTTGGTGATGTCCCTGTTGGCCCCGGCATTTATGTGTTAACCCGAAGCCTGCGCTTGTTCAATGTGGGCGTGGACTACAATGTAGGTAAATGGACCTTCGCCTTGGACGGCTTCTCTTTCCAAGAACGCGAAGCCCATCATTCCGCCACCTTGGAAGCCGACCTCACCGCCAAATATGCCCACAACGAATATGTGGAACTCTTTGCCGGCGTCGGTTATGCCAAATACGGCCATGCCAAAGCTGACTTTGGTCAAAAAGACAACACCAAAGGCCAACTCGGTATGTTGATCAAATTCTAATCGTTAACCCGATTAAAAACCCCGCCCAACAGGCGGGGTTTTTTTGTCTAACCCAATTTTTCCTCTCGGCAAAGAGAGTCTATTTAGTAAAATATATATATGACGAAACGGAAAATACTGGTGCTTTCTTGCTGTGCTCCCTGCTCCTGCGCCGCCATTAAAAAACTATCGGACGACGGCGAAGATGTAACCGTTTTGTTTTATAATCCCAATATCTACCCTTCCGCCGAATACGACAAACGACGAGATGAACAACAACGCGTTTGCGAACATTTTGGGCTTAAATTTGCAGAACTTCCCTACGAGCCCGAAGTATGGGACGAAGCCGTAAAAGGCTTGGAAAACGAGCCGGAACGCGGGCGCCGTTGCTCCGCTTGTTTTTATATGCGCCTGAAAAAAGCGCAGGAATATGCCGTAAAACATAAATTTGATGCCTTAACCAGTGTGTTGGGAGTTTCGCGTTACAAAGATTTACAACAGGTAAACAATGCCGCCCGCCGGGCGTGGATAAACGGCGTAAAACCTTATTTGGCAATTAACTGGCGCAAAGGGGGGCTGGAAGAACTAAGGCGGGCACTTGTAA
Source organism: Elusimicrobium sp. (assembly GCA_015062115.1). Classification (NCBI taxonomy): domain Bacteria; kingdom Pseudomonadati; phylum Elusimicrobiota; class Elusimicrobia; order Elusimicrobiales; family Elusimicrobiaceae; genus Candidatus Avelusimicrobium; species Candidatus Avelusimicrobium gallicola. The sequence goes on from SUVG01000006.1 coordinate 100,452, forward strand.
AGGAATTAAACTTATACTCCCAAACTTATTGCGGGTGTAAGTACAGTTTGGCGGCCAGCCGTGCGGCACAGCCAGAAATAAAAACGGGGGAAAATAAATATGAAAAAATGGGGTAAAATTTTACTGGGGTTGTTCCTTGCAGGGCTCCTGCTCCTTATCGGGGCCGATTTGGGGGTGCGTTGGGTAACCGGCTCCCAGTGGTTTCGCAACTGGGTAACCGAAAAGGCCCAAACGGCCACGGGGCGTTCCGTACGCATTGAAAAACTCGGCGCGCATTTGCGGGGAATCAAGGTGGAAGGCCTTGTGCTAGCGGAAGAAGGCGGCTTTGAAAACGGGGAATTTTTGGCGTTGGAAAACCTTTCCTTACGCTTTGATTTATCGCACTTAATTCACGGGCATATTAAACTGCATGCTTTAACCGTGGACGGGCTTACCGTGCGCGTAAAACGCTTGGCGGACGGCACTTTAAGCACTGATTCTTTTACCGCCAAACCAACTACGGACGAAGAACCCGCCGAACAAAAAACTTTGTCTGCCCCTAACATTACCTTAACGGAACTGACCTTAAAAGATGTGGAATTATATTTCAAAGACGAGCAAGGCCTGCAGGAAATTTCCTTGCAAAAGGTAAAGTTGGACTTGGAAGATTTTGGCTTTGACCACGAGTTTGCCCTTCGCCTCTCTACGCAAATTTCTTATACCAAAAACGAGCAAACGCTTTCCGCTCCGTTGCAGGCGGAGGCGCAAATTAACTTGGCGGAACTAAATTTGGCAAAAGCCACGGCAGAACTGAAAAAATTATCTGCTTCGCTTCAAGATGCTTCCGTGCGGGTATCGGCAAAGGTGAAGAATTTTCAAGAACCCGACGGGAAAATTTCCGTGGTGCTCAAAAATCTTTCCTCCGCTCTGGTGCAAGGGTTTGTAAGTGAGGTGCCGGAGTTTGAAATTTCCGAAGTTCAATTTTCCGCCAAAGGCAAGGCTTATCCTGCCCAAAATCGGGCGGAAATTTCTGCCCTTTCGCTGGAACTCCCGGGCGTGGAGGCGGACGGTTCGGCTACGGTATCCTATGGCGAACAGTTTGCCTATCAGGCCAAGGGCGAAGTGGAAGTTTCCCTCAAAAAAGCCGCAGCGATGTTGCCCTCTTATCAAAAAGAATATAAACCTACGGGAACCGTGCGCTTAAAAGCCACTGCGAATAATGAAAATTTATCGGCAGAAGTGATAAGCGAAAAGGTGGGGGTGTTTCTCCCGCGCGCAGGCGAACTGTCCTCCGTGGAAGGCAAGTTTACCGCCGATACGCAAAATAATTTCAAAACGGGAGAGTTGGCTGCTGACTTGACGGGTAAAATGAACGGCGAAAAATTTGAAATTCACGCGAAAGCCACCCAAACCGCCGAACTGTTGGATTTGGTCCTTCATATGTTTGCCAAACGAGTGGCTTTGCCTCCTTTGGAAGAAGCCAAAGCCCAAGAGCCTTCGCCCGAATTTGTAGAACAAGTAGAACTGAAAAACCGCGAGGGGAAAGATTGGCCCTTCCCGGCGGCTAATATCAAAGCAGAGGTACGTATTGACTCGTTAGATGCTCCTTACCTGTACGGAACGGATATCGTGTTCCTGGCCGATTTAAGCGGTATTAAGCCCGACTTAAAAACCGCCCAGGGCGATTTAAGCCTTCGCATGGGTAACGGTAAAATTACAGACTTATACCGCCTGACCAATTCTTCGCCTATTACCAAAGTGTTATTCTTGTCCTTAAACATTGTAGGAAAAGTGTTTAACTCCTTAAATGTGTTTGCGGTGTTGGGCGGCATCGGTAACGGGGTGGTGGATGCCGTGGACGGACACCAAGACACACTGGACGATACGGAAATGATTGTGCAAACCGTAGTGGGAGAAAACGGAGAGCCCGTGAATATCAAAGTGCCCCGCTCGCAACAAAAAATGAACGGCCACATGGTGTATGATAAATTTGATACGGTTGTTGAATTTAAGGACGGGGTAGCCAATGTGAAGGAAGGACAATTCGTATCGGACATGATGTCTTTTAATTTATCGGGAACTACCAACTTCAAAACCGAAGAAGTCGATATGACTGTACATGCCGCGCCCGGTAAACACGAGGCGGACGGTATGATGCCGCTGACACTTAAAATCGGGGGAACGGTGTCCGAGCCGAAGGGAAGCATGAGTTTGGTGGGCTCGGTATCTTCTTTGATTACCCAAAGCGTAACCAACAACTTCGCCTCGCGCTCCGTTAAAAAGGGCATAAGCGGTTTTTTTGGGCTCTTTAAGAGAGAGGACTCGGCTGAAGAAACGCTACCTGTCGCAGGAAATTCCGTGTCTGCGGAAACCGAAAGCGCACCCTTGAGCGAAAATGAATCTTCCGCGCCGCCAACAAACAATTAGCATTACTAAAAAACCCCGCGAAAAAGTTCGCGGGGTTTTCTATATTAAACGGTTTTTATTCTTCCCAAATCATTTGGGCGCGTTTGTCTTCGGGCGTAACGGTGTTTTTATTGAGGTCAACCGTCCAAAGCCCGCAGGAAAAAGTGGACGCTTTCAGCGTGTCCGTGGTAAGGCCCGTGCGGGCACGCGCCTGGCAACTTACACTCCACACTCCGTCCGTTTCCGTTTGATGAGGGTGTAAAATACGGTCGCTTAATAAAAAAAGTGCGCCTTGTTTTTTGTAGTTTTTATCCATGCGGTAGAAATACGCATCTATTTTGGCTCCCGCTTGGCGATGCACCAATGCTTCGGCTTGCTGTGCCGGAGAAGAGGCCGTTTGTGCAAGTTGTTTGGTTGATTTGCGTTTGGTGGTTTTCTTCTTGACGGGGGGCGTTTCTTCTTCGGGGAGCGTGTCGGCCTCTTGGTTTTGTGCCAGTTCGATTAAATATGCATTTCTCCGTGCTTGTAAACGGCGGGCGGACTCTTCTATTTGGGCAAGACGGGCCGGGTTTTCCACTTCTTCGTAAGTCAGTTTTACCAGGCCTTTGGAGGAAATGCTTCCGCGAGGGGAAACCGTTACTTTGGTGGTATTAACAAAATTGGAGTGAGAAACTTTAAGCGTTATTTGGGCCGGTGAGTATTTGCGCGCGCGCCCGTAATAAGCCAGGTTGGCATCAAAATTTTTGTTAAAGTCCAGCACCACTTCTTCTTTATCGCTGCGCCAACAACAAGAAGAAATACAACTTTCCTGCAGGTTTAATTGTTCGGCGGCTTCCTGCGGCCAAAAATGTAAATTGAATTGATAGCAGGAATCATACTGTTTGCCGTCAAAGTCCGTCTTTTTGCCGTACACCTCCAACCAGGACTTGGTGGTAGCCACCCCGGAGTTATTCAGCGGGGTATAACACCCCGTCAGGCAAAAAATTAAGATTGCGGCCAAACAAGTTTTTTTCATACACTTATTATAGTAACTTTTTGAAGAAAGAGGTTTGTTTATGCAATTTATTTTACCTTATATCGAACGCTTGCCCGGAATTCCGGATTCGTATAATATGTTGGTGGCACAGATTTTATCCGCGCTTGTTTTTTTACTGTTGCTTGCTTTATGTGCAAAAGTAGCCACTTGGGTGAGCAACCGGGTGTTTCCGAAACTCATTTCTAAACTGCATGCCGAAAAATGGGCCGAGGCGTTTTTGGAACATAAATTCTTTACGGCAGTCGGTGTTGTGGCGGCGGCGATTGTGGCTATCAACTGGCACAGTGTTTTTATCAGTGAGAATATCGCCTGGTTTGCCAATTTTATGGGAAAACTGACGGGTCTGTTTGTAATCCTTAGTTTTTCTTGGCTCTTTAATACTTTTTTGAATACGATTAACCACCTCTACGGACGAAATCCCAGTATTCCTCTTAAAGGGTTGGTGCAGGCCCTTAAAATTGTGCTTTTCTTGGGGGCGGGGCTTTTTGTGCTGTCGCTTTTGTTGGGGCGCAAACCGATGTATATTATCACCGGTTTATCGGCCTTGGCGGCGGTGTTTTCTTTAATTTTCAAAGATCCCATTTTAGGCTTTGCCGCCAGTATCCAGTTGACGACAAACAAGTTAATCAAAATAGGGGATTGGATTACCGTAGATTCTGCCGGCGCGGACGGGGATATTGTGGATATTTCCCTTACTTGCGTGCGTGTACAGAACTTTGATAAAACCATCGTCAGCGTGCCTACTTACGATTTAATCAGCAAGCCTTTCAAAAACTGGAGCGGTATGTACGAAGCCAAAGCGCGCCGTATTCAACGCAGTATTTTGCTGGATATAGATACCGTGCGTTTTTTGGATAAGGAAACTTTTGAACGTCTTAAAAAAATTGATTTGTTAAAAGATTATTTAGCCGAGAAAGAAGCGGAAATAAAAGCTTTTAACGCCGAAAGAAATGTGAAGGAAAACATCTTAAACGGCCGTCACTTAACCAATGTGGGAACCTTCCGCAAATACGCGGAACTCTATTTGGCTTCCCGCCCGTATGTGGTGTCGAATAACCCGAATTTTACTTTAATGGTTCGTCAGTTGAAGCAAAACCCCCAAGGCTTACCGCTCGAAGTATATTGCTTTTTGAACACGACCGTATGGTTAGATTACGAAAGACTCCAAAGCGATATCTTCGACCATTTGTTCTCCGTCCTTCCGGAGTTTGGCCTGTACGCTTACCAACAACCCAGCGGCCGAAATGTGGCGGAAGGGGTAAAAGAACTTCTCAAAAAATAGCAACCAAACAAAAACCGGGAGAGAAAATATCTCTCCCGGTCTTTTCATCTCTAATGCGTTATAGTTTTTTGATAAAACGCTTAAAGGCTTCCACGCCTTCGGGGGTTCGTTTGTAAACACCGGCATATTCCAGCACTTGGGCAAATACTTTGCCCACTTCCGCTTGCAAAATGGCGGCGGCATTATCCGCTGTGAAGGAGTGTTTAGCCAACAGTTTTTCCGCCCAATCGGCGTGTTTATTAAGCGTTTCGTCCTTGCGTATGGCAGTGATATCTTTTTTAATTAAAAGTGCTTGCAACCCTTTTAATTCCTGTGCCAGGCGCGCGGGTAATACCGCAAGGCCCATTACTTCAATGAGGCCGATATTTTCTTTTTTAATATGGTGTACTTCCGCGTGGGGGTGGAAAATACCCATGGGAAATTCCTGCGTAGTGCGGTTGTTGCGCAGGACTAAATCTAACTCAAAAGTTTTTCCGCGTCGGCGGGCAATCGGCGTAACGGTGTTGTGGGGGGTGTTTTGGGTTTTAGCCAAAATATCCGCTTTCGGGTCGCTGTAGGTACGCCATTTTTTAAGGATATATTCGCCGGCATCTATCAAATCTTTTTTGCTTCCGTTTAAGCGAATTACGCTCATTGGCCATTTGACGATACCTGCCTTTACCCGCGGGAATTTAGGCAGTTTGAAGGAAATTTCCACCGGGGCTTTAGCCATGGCAAAGGTGTAGCGTCCGCCCTGGAAATGGTCGTGCGTTAAGATAGAGCCGCCCACAATCGGTAAGTCCGCATTGGAGCCCACAAAATAGTGCGGCAGCAAGTCCACAAAGTTTAAGAGTCTTTCAAAACTTTTGCGCGTTAACTTCATCGGTTCGTGCTTGCCGGAAAGCAAAATGCAGTGTTCGTTGTAATACACATACGGAGAGTATTGTAAGTACCACGGTTGGCCGTCTTTTAATAAATCAAGCGGTACTAAACGCAGGTTCTGGCGCGCCGGGTGATTGATGCGCCCCGCGTAACCTTCGTTTTCTTTGCAAAGAAGGCAAGACGGATAGGCGGAGGCTTTCATTTTTAGGGCGGCGGCGATATCCTTGGGGTCTTTTTCCGGTTTGGACATATTGATAGTGATATCCAAGTTCCCGTAAGGCGTACGGGACTTCCAGGCTAAATTTTTGGCTACGCGTTCGGTGCGGATATAATCCAGTGCGCGGGCATCGTGATAAAATTTGTCCGTGGCGGCTTTGGGTGATTTTTTGTGTAAGCGGTAAAATTCTTCCGTTACATAGGAAGGCTGCCCTGCAAACACACCCATCAGGCGCGTATCAAACAAATCACGCATGGTTACCGTATCGGGCGAAATAAGGCCTTGCTTGGCGGCATAGTCGCAGATTTGTTTGAGGATTTCGCACGGGTATTGGGGTGTTTTTCCCTTAAAGCCGGAGGGGGTATAGTCATCTAAATGCAAAAGGGCAAGCAGTTGGTTGACGGCCCAAGCGCGGTCGCGCGGGGCGAGGAGTTTTTCGTTAATGGCGTAAGCAACCAGTTGGTCAATCAGTAAGTTAATGTTCATAGGGCCTCTTAATACTTGCGGTTTTGTTCCCATTTCCACGCCGTTTCAATGATGCGGGTGAGGTTGTATTCGGGTTTCCAACCCAGTACCGTTTGGGCTTTTGTGCTGTCTGCCACCAACACGGCGGGGTCTCCTGCGCGGCGGGGGGCTACTTCCACTTTGAAATCAATACCCGTAATGTGTTTGGCTTCTTTTACCAGTTCCGCAACGCTGTATCCGTTGCCGCTACCGAGGTTGAAGCGTTCGCTGGTGTTATCCTTAAACATTTTTTCCAGGGCCAAAATATGGGCGCGGGCCAAATCGTTTACATGCACATAATCACGCACACAGGTGCCGTCCGGGGTGGGGTAATCGTCCCCGAACATTTTAATGCTGGGGCGTTTGCCGGCAGCGGCTTGCAACACAATGGGAATCAGGTGCGATTCGGGGTCGTGCGATTCGCCGATTTCTCCGCTGTCGTCGGCACCGCTGGCATTAAAGTAACGCAGTGCGGTAGATTTTAGGCCGTAGGCTTCGTCAAAATCTGCGAGCATTTTTTCTACCATCAGTTTGGTGTTCCCATAGGGGTTGATGGGAAGTTGCGGGTGGGTTTCATCTATCTTTTCTTTAACCGGTTCCCCGAAAGTAGCCGCCGTGGAAGAAAATACAAAATACTTCACATTGTTTTCCACCATGGAATCGAGCAAATTGAGCACCTTGGAAACATTGTTATGATAGTATTTGGAGGGTTCCTTCACGCTTTCGCCTACTTCAATAAAGGCCGCAAAGTGCATCACGGCATCAATATGATGTTTTTGGAACACTTCCGCCAGGCGTGCTTTGTCGCCTAAATCTCCTTCTTCAAAAGGATAGGCGGATACGGCCTCGCGATGGCCTTTGGAAAGGTTGTCAAATACAACAGGGTTGTACCCTTTTGCGGCTAACATTTTTACGGTGTGGGAACCGATGTATCCCGCGCCGCCGATAACTAAAATATTTTTCATGGTTTCCTCTTTTTTAAGTTTGCCCGAAACAGGCGGTTTTGTCAGTTAAAATTTAATACATTTTTTCCATTTTGCGGGCCGGGCCGCCGATGGAAGCAATGTAAAAATCTGCCTTTAAGCCGGTTTTATCCAGGTAGGTTTGCCCGACACGGTCGATAAAGTTTTTTACATGAGGGTCTTTTACAAGCGCAATGGCACAACCGCCGAAGCCGGCCCCCGTCATGCGCGCCCCGAGTACGCCTTGCTGTGCCCAAGCGGCTTCCACCAAGGCATCAAGTTCCTTACCCGTTACTTCGTAATCTTCCTGCAGAGACTTATGCGAGGCGTTCATCAGTTTGCCGAAAGTTTCCACATCGCCTTCTTTAAGTTTTTGCACGGCTTGCAGTGTCCGTTCGTTTTCGTACACAGCGTGTTTGGCGCGTTTTTGTTCTACGGGGTTTTCGATTAAATGTTTGTTGGCTTCAAATTCGGCGGAAGAAAGTTCTCCCAATGATTTGATGTTTAATCGGGTTTGCAGGGCTTGCAAGGCGCGTTCGCACTCGCCGCGTCTTTCGTTGTATTTGGAATCGGCAAGTTCTCGGCGTTTGTTGGTGTTCATGATAACGATGGATAAGCCTTTTAAGTCCAAAGGGGCATATTCGTAATCAAGCGTGTTGCAATCCAGCAAAATGGCATGGCCTTCTTTGCCCATGCCGATAGCAAATTGATCCATAATACCGCAATTCATGCCTACAAATTTATTTTCGGCTTCTTGGCAGAACTTTACCAGTTCCACCTGCGGAATACAAAGAGAGAAAACTTCGTTCATAGCTACGGCGGTGGCCAGTTCTATGGACGCGGAAGAAGACAGCCCCGCCCCGTTGGGGATATCGCCCCAAAACATAAGTTCAAAGCCTTGGTTAATGTTGTAGCCGTGGTTTTGCAGGGTTTTGATGACGCCTAAAGGGTAATTGGCCCAATCCTGTTCTTTGGAATAGGAAATATTGTCCAAATCGGTTTCAATGATTCCTTTTTCGGGAAAATTTAAGGAGTGTAGGTGAATTTTTTTGTCATCGCGTTTGCAGAAAACACAATGCGTACCGAACGAAAGCGCACATGGAAATACATGACCGCCGTTGTAGTCGGTATGTTCACCGATTAAGTTTACGCGTCCGGGCGCGAAAAAGTATAATTTTTCCTTTTTGAAAACTTCGTTAAATTTACTTCTTAAAGATAATTGATTCATGTGTTTTCTCCTAAATTACAGAATCTTCATGCTAAATTTCCAGGTATAACTTCCTTTCGGCCCTACGACGGCTACCCGGCGGATTTTATTGGCGGCGTAGAGGTCGTCATAGATGCCGGTGCAGGGTTCCAGGGCGATGTTGTAATCTCCGCGGTATCCGCCTTGGGTTTTCCAAACGCCCAAGTAGGGTACTTTTTCCGCATCGTATTGATAGATGAGTTGTTCGCCGCTGTCGGTATGTTCAATGCCGCACCACCCTTCCGAGTTGGGAGAGGTAAAGTAAAATTTTTCGCAAGTTTGTGCGCTTGCGGGTTCGGTGGCGGCTAAATCAAAAGGTTGTCCGTTTTCATCTTGCGTAACAGGGTAGGGGTGTCGGGTTCCCCAAGGGCCTAAATGGCGGGAGGAGTGTTCCACCGTCATTACCTGTGTTAAATTTTTGGGGATAAGAAGCCGTGTGGCCGGGGAACAGGCCAGCAGACAATGCGGCGTCCAAATAAATTTGAAATCTTCTTCTGCCGTGTTTTGCACGCAATACTCGAAGAAAACCTGATTGTCTTTTAAGGTAACCGTGCGCGAAAAAATATAAGGCAATTTTTGGCTTTGGACTACGGCCTTTACCTGGGAGTTTTCCGGCGAAAAAACAGTTTGCCATTTCATTGCCCACACTTCGCCGTGATCGGGAATCAGAATACCCTTAAACGACCCGTCGGGGTATGGGCATTCGTCAATGGAGGGGAAAACTTCGTCAAACCCGCTGGAATCATATTGCGAAAACGGCGCCGCGTATGGCGGAAGCCGCAAGGTTTCTTCCTTGGCCTGAAAGAGAAATTCTCTGCCTGTTTTTTTATGTACCAAACTGGCTATTTTGCAGGCATAGTCGGGCAGGAAAGTTATTTTGATAACATCGTTTTCCAACTCATAACTGCGAAGACCTTTATAGGTGTTTGTGGGCATAAGTTTCCTCGAAAAAAACGCGCATATAAAATGCGCGTTTTATTTATTTTTCAGTAAATTTAACGAACGGAAACGGCAAGAGTTCTTTTAGTTTTTTGCAATAGACGGTGCGTTTTGTTCCGTCTAAAACCGCCATGTAAATAGGGGTATCGGGTGATAAAAATTCGCTCATTACCTGGCGGCAGGCTCCGCAAGGGGAATTAAATGCCATTCCCGGCACTTTTTGTGTTACCAAAGCAAGCGCACGGAAACGACGATGACCCGCACTGATAGCACTAAACAGAGCACTTCTTTCGGCGCAAATGGTAGAACCGTAACCGGCATTTTCAATGTTGGTACCGCCAAAAACATTTCCGTCTTTGGTCAGAACAGCTGCACCCACTTTGAAGTGAGAGTATGGCGAATAAGAATTTTCGCGTGTCTTTTGCGCTACATCAAGCAGCGCGGTAATTTCTTCTTTAGTAAGTGGTTTGCTCATACCTTTATTCTATAATACAGGCGGAAAAAGTCAAGTTTTTTTGCACGCGCGTATGGGGGAGAGATAAGGGAATTTGTTATAATAAACTGAGGGATATTTTATGAAAAAATGGATGATTCTTTTGGGAGCCGCTGTATTGGGGCTCTATTTATTTATGGATAAATCTGCCGATATTAAAAATATAAATAACGAGGGGGCCGTCATTGTGGCGTTTGGCGATAGTTTAACCGCCGGCTACGGTGCGCCCAAAGGGGCTTCTTACCCGGATATGTTAGCCCAAAAAATAACGATGCCCGTTGTGAACCTGGGTCTTTCCGGCGAGACGGCTGCCCACGCACCTACGCGTTTGGCACAGGTATTGGAACAAAAACCGTATATGGTACTTATCGAATTCGGTGCCAACGATTTCATGCAACGGCGCGATCAGGAAATTGCCTGGCAGGCTGTTTCGCAAATTGTTGATGAAGTGCAAAAAGCAGGTGCCATTGCCGTTATTGTGGATACGGGCGGCCCGGGCATGGGGGCTTATACGCGTGCATACAAAAAAATGGCCAAGGAAAAACAAGCCGTTTTTGTACCGGGTATTTTGAAAGATATTTTTAATAAACGCCAGTACAAGTCCGACTCGGTACACCCCAACGCGGCAGGCTATGCCATTGTGGCCGAGCATGTATATACCCACATTAAACCTTACTTAAAATAATATGAAACATTTTTGCTTACCAGTAATTTTTATTTCGCTTTTTTTGTTGGGAGCCTGTTCGCATACTTCGCATAAAAAGGAAGGGTACCGTCAGGTGGCTACTCACACGGTGGAGCCGACGCGCGCTTTTGTGGACGGTCAAACCCTTTATATCGAGTACGATTGGGAAGGCGAGCATTTCTATTTTACGGCCGATTTGCAGAACACCCGTCAGGAAGGCCGCGTAAAACTTTCCACCCTAACCCCCAAACGCGCCGGAAAAAGCGATTCTTTTTCCTCTCGCTCCCCTGTGGCGGTTGTCGGTAAAGAGTGGGGGGAAGTAATCAAACAAACGCTTCTGCCTTTACTGCCCGAAAATGCGTTGGAAGGGCGGCTGGTGTTTATTCATTATTACGAAACTTTGCTCTACCGCAAAGCAGACGGTACCCCCGATTTGGTGCTCTTAAAAGATGCTCCCGCAGAAGTAAAAATTGTGGGAAAGGTGGACTCTTCCTCTTTTGCACAAATGGCCTATATGCGCTTAAAAGAAATGACCTCTTCCCTCGGGACTTCTTACACTAAATTTCTCCTGCGTTTGGACAGAGTGCCTCTATCCCCTTACTTGTATGTGGATACGGCCGCTAACGATGGCGTACAACTGGAGTTACCGGAATACTACGAAGTAAAAAAAGAAATGACATCCCTGGGATATTCGGCTTCGTTTATTTATTCCTTTTTTGTAAAAAGCATGTTGTGGGGAACGGTGAAAGCCCCGTTTACATCTTCTCACCGCTTGTTTGCCTGGACAACTTCCAGCCTTTACACGCTGTTTCCGCCGCGTTTGAAAGATTTGGACGAAGTCCCCGCGTTGTCTTCAGCAGAACAAGAATTAGATGTTGCCGATTTTAACCGCTGGCTCGACAAACATATCGGTAAAGAAAATTACAAAGCAAAAATTACTTTGCTTATCGACGGGGAAGAATTTTTCCCTCATTTTACGCTTGCCATGCAACGCGCGCAAGAAAGTATATTTATGAACGTGTATATTTTCATGACCGATCCGTACGGTCTTTCGCTGGCCGACACGATGCGTAAACGCGCGGAAGAAGGGATTGATGTGCGCGTAGTGGTGGACGAATTAAATACCGTGCTTAATTCGGGCAAAGACCCGGAACTTACCCCCACCGAAAATTTTGTGATGCCTCGTTATATCACTTCGTATATTCGCAAAAAATCTCCGGCGCAGGCGCGCACTCACCTAAACCCGTGGGGTACTTTCGACCATAGCAAAGTGTATATTGTGGATCGCAAATTGGCCTACACGGGTGGTATGAATATCGGGGAAGAATACCGCTATACCTGGCACGATATGATGGTCGCTTTGGAAGGGCCCGTAGTCGGGAAATTGGTTAAGAATTTTTATGAAAACTGGTCTTATTGCGGTTGGGGGGGAGATTTTGCCGCTGCGTATCGCAAACTGTTCAGTAAAAAAATGCGCGAAGTCAACCGCGAAGAACCGGGCATGGTAGATGTGCGCCTGATGTACACACGCCCTAACGACAGCGAGATTTTTGAGGCCCAGCGCGAGGCTATCCGCCGCAGTAAAAAACGGGTTTATATCCAAAACGCTTATTTTTCGGATGACCGCATCGTAAAAGAACTGATTGCCGCGCGCGGCAGAGGAGTTGATGTGCGCGTGATTTTGCCCAGCGTAAACGATGTGGGAATTATGGACGCCGTCAACCGCTATATGGCAAATAAACTGTTCAAAAACGGCGTGCGCGTGTATTTTTACAACGGCATGAGTCATGTGAAAGCCGCCGTATTTGACGGGTTTGCCGTGGTGGGTTCGGCTAATTTCGACAAGATGAGCCTGTATGTAAACCGCGAAATGAGTTTGGGTATTCACGACCCGGCTTTTGTGGCGGAATTAACGGAGCGTTTGTTTGAAAAGGACTTTAACAATTCCCAAGAGATGACTGCTCCGCTTGATTTATCCTGGACGCACGCGATTGTAAACGGTTTAACCAACCAACTTTAGAAAAACGGATTGTATGCCCACTGCAGGAGTGCCTGGCGTTGTTTTTGACGGCAGGTAATGTCCCCCGGTGGGCAGTTTTTTAATACTTGGGATTGATGCCGCTTAAAACTTTTCCACCGCCTGATTTGCCGCTTATCCGTCTGCGGGAGCCGGCGCCCCAACCAGTAACGGCAATACCATTGAAACCACCCTCTCGGGTCGGGTTCGAAGGGCAAAATCCACCCGCGGCTTACCCACTCTTTTCTTCCTAAGCGGGACTTTATTTTGAAACAGTTTTTGCTTACATCGGGCCCGTTCGGGGAAAGTTTATCCGCGGCCTGTTCGAACCACTCCCGCGGAAATTCGTTTTGGCAATCGGTTAAGTAGTGCCCTTCAAATACGCCCATTTGCAGCATTTGCGCGGGCGTAAGTTCGGGGGTGAAGTCCGGCGCGAAATTTTGCCCGGGTGCTTCTTCCAACATATATACATACCCTTGTTGCATTTTATCGTTTACTCGAATCAGCCTGCCGGGTACAAATTCTAAAATAGATTGATATCGTCCGTTCCTCATACCCCTACTGTAAAAAAAGTGAAAAATTTTGGAAAGCGTAAAAAAAGATTAGTTTGCTTACTTGGATAAAATCACAATATATGTTGGTTTTTTGCAATACTAAAAAAAGCAAAATCCGTGTTGTTTGTGGTTAAAAATTGGTTAAGAGTATTTTTATGAAAGAAGGATTTACATTAGTTGAATTGTTAGTGGTGGTGTTGATTATTGGGATATTGGCTTCTATTGCGATGCCGCACTACGAAAAAGCAGTGTGGAACGCGCGTACAAGCCAGTTATACACCAGTGCTAAAGCCCTTTCCGAAGCGCAAGAACTTTATTATACGGCTAATGGCAGATACGCCAATAGATTTTCTTCTTTTTCTTTGCAGTTTGATGGATTAAAAAAGCTGCGACTTCATTTACAAGCCGTGCAGTAAGTTCGGACGATGCCGTGCGCTATAATGATTTTTTTGAACTATCCATCAATAATAAAAAAGATTCTTTCTCTTTTTCCACGGCTCTTTTTTTGACAGGCCCTTATAAATACGCCGGAGTAATTTATGCTCAAACTGACCCCAGTAATAAACTGACAAAAAAATTATACTGCATGGAAGCCACCTCTGTTACCCCTGCCGGAAAGTTTTGCCAAGATGTTTTGTCCTGTGAAAAAGTGCTTACAACGGCACACGGGGCGCGTTTTTACGAGTTACCCTAAAAGGGAAATTTTCCTGAAACTTAAACTAAAAAACTCCTGCCGAAAGGCGGGAGTTTTTTAGTCACTTACTTATACTTGTTATAACTTACCAGGTTTTCAAATGATTCCCTGGGGCGCGGGGCAGGTTCTTCCGCCGGATAACCGACGGCAATTAAATGTTCAATTTTCTTCCCTTTCGGCAGATTAAAAAACTTTTCTGCTTTGTTGGAGTTTAACCAACCGATCCAACAGGTTCCCAACCCCAAATCGTGCGCGCGCAAAACAAAATGTTCGCAGGCAATTCCATGATCTACCAAATAAAATTCCGTTCGGCGAAAGAAGTTACCGATACGGCTGGTAAAGTTGCCCCTGTCCGATACGGCCGCTACGAGAACGGGCGCTTTTTCGGCAAATTTAGTCATGTTATAAACCCCGCTGAAGGCTTCCTTGCAGAAGGCTTCTTTTACCTTCGGGTCATCAATCACAATAAAATGCCACGGTTGGGAATTGCACGCAGAAGGCGCCAGGCGGGCGGCTTCCAAACAATCGTTAATTTTTTCCCGTTCTACGGGTTTTTCCTGATATTTGCGGATACTGCGGCGTGCCTTGATTACTTCCATAAGTTCCATAAAATTCTACCTCTTTGGTAAGATAAAAATATATTACCAAATTACCCGTCTGTTTTTATAAAATAAAGGATATGAACTTCACTAAATATACCGGACTCGGAAACGATTTTGTTTTTTTAGACGGCCAAACGGCTCTCGGGGTAAAAGACCCCTTTTCATTGGCGGTTAAAATTTGCGACCGTCACTTCGGCGTGGGTGCGGACGGATTAGTCCTACTCTTGCCTTCTACCGTTGCGGATATTAAAATGCGCATTATTAACTCGGACGGGAGCGAAGCCGAAATGTGCGGTAATGCCTCTCGTTGCGTGGCTTTGCATCTTTACCGCAAAGGTATTGTGAAGAAAAAACAAATTTCTTTGGAAACGTTAGCCGGGCTTATCCACACGGAAATCATAAACGAATTTTCCGGACTTGTGCGCGTGAACATGGGCGTTCCGCGTTTATTCCGTAAAGAAATTCCCATGCAAGGCCCCGAAGACGAAACGGCTATTGCCGTGCCCGTTTCGGCGGGAGAAAAAGAATTTTTCGGTACAGCCGTTTCTATGGGAAACCCTCATTTTGTTACCTTTGTGGAAAAAGCCGCCGAAGTTCCTCTTTCCGTTTGGGGGCCGCAGTTGGAAACTCACCCCGATTTCCCGCGAAAAACCAATGTGGAGTTTGTAGAAATTGTAGATGATAAAACCGTCCGTATGCGCGTTTGGGAACGCGGCGCAGGTGTTACCAAAGCCTGTGGAACGGGGGCCTGTGCTACCGCGGTGGCGTGCATATTAAACGGCAAAACGGCCAAACAGGTAACCGTTCGGTTAGACGGCGGAGACTTGTTAATCGAGTGGCCGAACCAGGAAGAAATTTTTATGACAGGCCCCGCCACCGAAGTATTTGCGGGGGAATATAAGGGATATTTATGACGAAAATAAACGAAAACTATTTGAAATTGCCGGGCAGTTATCTTTTTTCTACCATTGCCAAACGCGTGGCCGCTTTTAAGGAGCAAAACCCCGATAAAACAGTTATCAGTTTGGGAATCGGCGATGTTTCCCGCCCGCTGGTACCGGCGGTGGTGGAAGCCATGCATAAAGCCGTTGAAGAAATGGCCGCCAAAGAAACTTTCCGCGGTTACGGGCCGGAACAAGGCTACGGTTTTTTGCGTGAAGCTATTTTGAAGGGGGACTATCTTTCCCGTGGCATTAACCTGGCCGCCGACGAAATTTTTGTGAGTGACGGTGCCAAGAGCGATGTGGCCAACTTTCAGGAACTTTTTTCTACGGACTCGGTGGTTGCCTTGCAGAACCCTGTTTATCCCGTATATTTGGATACCAATGTGATGGCCGGGCGTACAGGTGGTTTTGCGGACGGAAAATTTGCCGGGGTAATTTATTTGCCTTGTTTGGCGGAACACAATTTTGTGCCGCAACTTCCCGCGGAACATGCAGATATTATTTATCTTTGCTCGCCGAATAACCCTACGGGTTCTGCCATGACGCGCGCGGAACTGAAAAAATGGGTAGATTACGCCTTGGAACATAAAAGTGTTATTTTGTTTGATTCCGCGTATGAAGCTTTTATTTCGGACGAAAATGTCCCGCATTCCATTTACGAAATTGAAGGAGCCGAAAAAGTGGCGGTGGAATTTCGTTCTTTCTCCAAAACGGCCGGTTTTACGGGTACGCGTTGTGCTTACACCGTGGTGCCCAAAGCCTTGGAAGTTTTATCGGCCGACGGGAGCAAACAATCCTTAAATGCATTGTGGCTTCGCCGCCAAACCACCAAATTTAACGGTGTGCCGTATATTGTGCAACGCGGGGCCGAAGCCGTCTATAGCCCGGCCGGCCGCCAACAAACACAGGAAGTGATTGCGGGCTATATGCAAAATGCACAAGTTATTTTGCAGGCCTTGCAAAATGCGGGCATTACCGCTTACGGCGGGAAAAATGCTCCCTATATTTGGTTAAAAACACCGGCGGGGTTGGACTCGTGGGCTTTCTTTGATAAACTGTTAACCGAAGCCTGCGTCGTGGGCACGCCCGGGGTCGGGTTCGGTTCTTGCGGGGAAGGTTATTTCCGCTTGACTGCTTTTAATACGCCCGATTTAACCCGCGAAGCCGCCGCCCGCGTAGCTGCGCTTAAATTTTGATACAATAATTCAACGGAGGAATTATGACAAATAAAAAAGGGTTTACCTTAATTGAACTTTTAACGGTTGTTTTGATTATCGGTGTGTTGACAAGCATTGCCTTGCCGCAGTACACGC
The DNA here is from genome assembly GCA_015062115.1 of Elusimicrobium sp. Taxonomy (NCBI): domain Bacteria; kingdom Pseudomonadati; phylum Elusimicrobiota; class Elusimicrobia; order Elusimicrobiales; family Elusimicrobiaceae; genus Candidatus Avelusimicrobium; species Candidatus Avelusimicrobium gallicola. The sequence continues at coordinate 117,186 of SUVG01000006.1, forward strand.
GCTCCATTGAACGCGCCCGTGCTACGGAAGCCATGGCCAGTTTGAAGGCCTTAAACGATGGTGTTTATGCGTATGCGGCCGGCCGCTCGGGTGCTGATGCTTGCCCCACTTCGTTTAAGAAGTTGATTGTATCTTTCCCGGGCACAATGGCTGCAGACGGAAGCACCATTACCACGAAAGATTTTGTGTATAAGATTAACGCGGCCTCTAACGCCACGATTCCCGGTACCGATTGCAATGGGGTAATTGCCACCCGCCAAGGCGGTGCAAAATACAATTATGTCATTTGGAACCCTTACACGGTGGGAACCGGCGGGAAAGGCGCGTCGCTGGCTTGTTGGAGTGAAAAACAAGAAAGCATTGATGTTTGCAACTCTTTAGATTTGTATGAATCGGGTCGCAAACCTTATTAAGTAAAACTTTTGAAAAAACCGGGCCTTTTAAGAGGGCCCGGTTTTTTATGAAACAGGAAACTTGTTCGAAGGACTATAAAAAACCTCCGCTGTTGAGCGGAGGTTTTTTTGAATAAACGGTGTTAGTTGATTTCTTTGATTTCTACATCAAAGTTCAATTCTTTACCGGCCAAGGGGTGGTTGAAATCTAACACGACTTCTTTGTCGGTAATTTCTTTTACCACGGCACGGAAGGTGTGCCCTTCGTTACTGGCTCCCACCATATCGCCGACTTTCAAGTTTTCGGCCCCGCCGATGGCTTCTTTCGGTACGCGGCGGATGGCTTCTTCAAGCACGAGGCCATAGCCTTCTTCCGGTTTTACTGTTACGGTTTTTTTATCGCCTACTTTCATGCCGAGCAATTCTTTTTCAAGTCCCGGAATAATGTGGCCCGCGCCGTGCACATATTCCAACGGCCCGCGACCGGCGGAAGTGTCGGTTACTTTTCCGTCAACGGTAAGGGTGTAATCAAATTTTACTTTGGAACCTTCTTTAATCATTTTTATCTCCTTGTGCGGCACAGGCAATTCTGGCCGAAGTACTATATTGTAACATTTTGCAGAACGGAAAACATAAAAAACCCCTGCCCGATAGGACAGGGGTGACCAACATGTTGGTTGGGGGGGTAAAAAATACCCGACCGACCCCCTCGGTCGCACGCACCGACTTTGCCTGCAATGCGGGGCGTAATATCCGGGACAACTTGCCCCGGTTCTATTAAGAGTATGGAATTTGCGGACCTTTTTAGCAAGGGAAAAAACAGACTAGTTTGGAAGGGAAATAAAAACGGGCCGGTAATTTGCCGGCCCTTTCGTATGTTTCTAAACCAATTATTCGTTACCGAAGATGGTGTTTAATTGGCGGTTTACGCGGTAGAAAGTAGCACACTTGGGCATATCTTTCAAGCGTTTGGCACCAATGTAAGTCATGCAGCTGCGGATACCGCCGAGCACGGCGAGCAAGGTGGGTTCCACCGGGCCGCGGAAGGGAATTTCCACCACTTTTCCTTCACTGGCGCGGTATTTTTTCATGCCTCCGTAGTGGATATCTTGCGCGTATTCGGAACTCATACCGTAGAATTTTTTGTATTGCTTTTGTTCAATACGCATGGCGCAGGTTTTATCGTCCAGCAGGTTCACTTCTCCCGTTTGGAAAGATTTGGTGCACATTTCACCGCCGCTTTCGGTGTGGCCCGCAAGCATGCCGCCCAACATCACAAAGTCGGCCCCGGCGCAGAAACTTTTGCACACATCTCCGGGAACGGTACAACCGCCGTCGGCACAGATCATACCGCCGACCCCGTGGGCCGCATCGGCACACTCAATGACGGTAGAAAATTGCGGACGGCCTACCCCGGTCAGTTTGCGGGTGGTGCAAACAGAGCCGGGCCCAATGCCTACTTTCACAATATCAGCACCGCTTAAAATCAAGTCTTCGCTCATGTCTCCGGTTACTACATTGCCCGCCATGATGAGGGCTTCGGGCCAGGCTTGGCGTACTTTGCGAATATAGTTAACCAGGTAGGGGGAATATCCGTTCGCCACATCAACACAGATGTTTTGGATAAGACCGCTTTTCATTACATTTTGTAATTTTTCAAAATCTGCATCGGAAACACCGGAACTGACAAAAAGCAAATCGTTGTTGCCGAACTCATGGGCGTTTTCTTTCAAAAAGCGGAGCAAATCTTCGGCGCTGTAATGTTTGTGAAGCGCACTAAAAAGGCCTTGTTTTTGCATTTCGCGGGCTAATTCGAAGGTACCGGTGGTGGCCATGTTGGCCGCTACAATGCCGGTGGCCGTAACGGAACGCGGGCACCACTTAAAAATGTATTCGCGTTTTACTTCCACTTCGGAGCGGGAAGCCAACGCCGAGCGTTTCGGACGCAACAGAACATCGCAGTAATCTAACTGAATATCATCGTGGATTCTCATGGATATTTTCTCCCAAAAAATTTTACCGGGGGTTGGCCCGGTCAAACCGTTTTATATCATAGCAAATTTGGCCTTGCAATGCGGCATTTTACAAGCAAGGGTTTTTTGATATAATGGGTATTGTAAAAACTGTAGTTATTCTTATACTTGTAAAAATCGATGTTATTTTTTATAGAGGAGTTATTCGATGAAAAAAGGGTTTACTTTAATTGAACTCTTGGCCGTGGTACTGATTATGGGTATTTTAACGGCCATTGCCTTGCCGCAGTACCGCCGCAGCGTGGAGCGCACGCGTGTGGCCGAAGCCTTGCAAATGTTGCCTGCTTTGTTTGAAGCACGGGAGCGTTTAGTTGCGGAGTGGGGATATCCCACCTATGCAAATACGCCGGCTGCCAAGCGAGCACAAGTTACATTTGCCAAATTGGATATTGAAATGAAAGGAAAGCAAGGGGCTGCCGGACAAATTTGGAAAACGGATAATTTTGACTATGTCATCACCTACCCCTACTTTGTCGGGGCCCGTTTTACAAAAGGACGCTATAAGGGAGTGGGAGTGATGTACAATGGAATGGACGATATCGGATGTTGTTATACGGCTACTGTGGGGGCAGAGGCTTGCTCTCAATTGAACCTTACCTCTACTTTACCGCCAAGTAATACTTATTGTGCACAATTGGCCGCCGCTATTTAGGAGAATCGTATGAAAAAAGGTTTTACATTAGTTGAATTATTAACGGTTGTATTGATTGTGGCTATTTTGTCCGGGGTGGCTCTTCCGCAATACCGAAAAGCGGTAGAGAAATCGAGGGTAGCGGAAGCACAGAACATGCTCCGTGTGTTATATGATTCCAGTGAGCGCTTGGCCGGAGAATTTGGTTATCGCTCCTATCCGGCATTATTAGCGGCGAAATCCTATAGTACTAGTTATGGTATTTCCCGTTTGGATATGTTTGATGAATCAGCTTTGCCGAAATCGTGTAAACTTTCAACCGATAAGATGATGTTGACATGTCCTAATTTTAGCTACAAAGTAAATGTTTCCAATGGTACTAAAAACTATGTGGTAGCCAGAAAACTTAAAGCCCCCAACACGGGTACTCTTATTGTGTTTGACCGAGACGATAATAAAATTTATTGTCAATCGTCTTCCGAAGATGCCTGCGATGTCTATGGGTTGGATACAATTAGCGGAATCAGTTATTAAGGAGATAACATATGAATAAAGGGTTTACTTTGGTTGAAATTTTGGTCGCGGTGATGATTACGGCTATTTTAATCACCATGGCTGTGCCGATATATGATAAGACGATTGAAAAATCTCGCATTTCCGAAGCACGCGTAGTAATGAAACAACTGCTGGAAGCCAAACTGCGTATGTTGGATGCCGCCGATAAAGAAACCTACAGCCCCTCTTATTTCGGTTTTGAAAACCTGGAATTTGCGCTTCCGTGTGTTTCTTCCACTTCTTCCAACGGACACAAGGTAACTTGTTCCACCAAGGCTTTCAAGTTTGTACTTAATCCCAGCGGTACCATTTACGGTTCTACGGATAAGGTAACCAATGCCGTCTGCGCTGTGCGTTTGGGCGGGGATAATAAAGGAACGACCTTTCTGTTTTTGGGCGAATTGGAAACAGGAGCCGATAACGATAAGTTCCTCTGCAATAAAGGAACCAACAGCAGCGATACTTGCGAAGCATACGGGTTAACCAGCACCGGTTCCGCTTGGTGTTCTTAAGCTGAAATTTTTTAAGACTCCCTCCTTTTTAGGGGGGAGTTTTTTGTTTATATTGCCTGCTAAAAACAATGGGTTAATTTGATATAATTTGTATATGAGGAAATATCTGTTTTTAGCCCTGCTTTCGGGAATTGCTTTTCCCTTGTTTCAACCGTGCGTTTCGGCGCAGACAGATGCGACGGCGGACGATGCCTTGCAAACGGTTAGCAAGTCTGCCTTGGCGGCCAAGCGGGCCGGTACCAAATTAAATGAAACGCTGTTACATAAAACGGTGCTTGATTATTCTTTGCCGGTGGATATTGCCGCCGTATCGAAAAAATGCGCCGCGGGCGAAACGGATGCATGTTATTTTTCCTTCAAAACTTTTGAAAACTCGACCGATACTTCCGTTGCCGCTGCGGCTAATTTGGAATTGGCTGTCCTTTCCCAACAACGCGGCCTTATCAAACAGGCGCTTTCCTATATCGACCGTGCGGCCGAACTAAAACCCGACGACGCTTTTACCCAACTGACTAAAGGGTGGCTCCTTTTATCTGCCGGAAAGTACAAAAAATCTCGCCAAGCCTTTAGTGATTTGCTTTATTTAACGGCTGATTTCGAATATCTTTCTTCCGCCAAATTGGGTACGGCCTTGGCTTGGTATTTGGGGGGTGAAAAAGAAAAAGCCGCCGCGGAATTGGAATATCTCTACACTTCCAACCCGTATGCCATTTCGTTTGTTTCTTACCTGTTGGGGCGGATTGCCGCGGAAATGAAGGAATCTAAAAAACTGGCTCCCGTGTTTTTGCAACAATCTTTATCCCACGATGAAAAAAACTATGCCGCCGTTGAACTTTTGGCGCGCTTAGCCGAAAAAGACAAAAACAAAATGCGCGCCTGGCAGTATTATGCCACCCTTTACAGTTTAGACCCGGAGAATAAAAAACTGGCTAAAAAAATGGAAAAATATGCCAAAGATTTGGGCGAAAAAAGCATTGATTATTTGTTTTATCTGCGCTTGGAGCAACCTATTGTTCACCTGATGAATTCCACTCCTTCCGAACTGGTTAAAATGGCCTTGTATGCCAACCGCGAACAAGTTCCGCAGGAACTGACTTCCGTGATTGCCACCGGCTCGGGAACGTTGGTGGTAACGGACGAGAAACTGGGCGAAGTGTTGCGTGTTCCCGCCTACATAGAAAAAACAATTTCCTTCAATCCTCAAACGGGCGGGGTAGATTTCAAAAACGCCCAAGGCCATGTGGAGTTTTCCGCCAAACGCCCGTTTACGCTTACGCCGGAAAACGAAAATAAAACCCTCCTGGTTCGCCGTGCGTTTGCTCAAAATATCTTTGCCGCCGATTTAAGCGACAAGGAGTTAAAAGGCTCCTTAACGGTTATTCCTACCAAGAACGGCCTGAAACTGGTAAACAATGTGTATGCCGAAGATTTAATCCCGGCTCTTTTGGCTACCCAAGTGCAAGATGTCAAACAGCCCTCCGCGTTGAAAGCCTTGGCGGTGGTGTTCCGTTCTGCCTTGTTGGAAGCGGTAAAAAATCGGGAAAATAAACCGTACCACATTACGGATAACGACGATATTTTTAAGTTCAAAGGCATCAATTTAATTTTCAAAGATTTGTTGGACGCGTCCAAACAATCGGGTGAAATTCAACTTACCCAGGCGCAAGCCGGCTTTTATGCCAATTGCGGTGTGGTAACGGACGATTCGCTTGAAAACAGCGCGGCCAAACCGGGTTATTTGTTCTCGCCCGCCAATGTAAGCAAGTATATCCTGTCCAATCCTCCGGCGGATTTATACTCCCGCCCCAAAGATTCCAGCCAATGGGCCGGAATTAAATGGATATACATTTACGAAGGAAAAGAGATAGAAAACCGCCTGTCCTATAAGCAAGATATCGGCAAGTTGCGCGCCATTATTCCTGTGAAGAGAACTCCGCAGGGGCGCGTGTTGTCCATGCGCTTTGAAGGCAGCAAAGGTTCCTATGAGACCCAAACTCCGCAAGAGGTCGCGTTTATTTTAAGCGCGGGCACCATGCGTTCCAACCTGTTTGATATTGTACCGCTCTACAAGGGTAAAAATATCAAAAGCGTCTTGGTTCGCGGTTATGACACGGGGTTGGGGACGGGGCTTTGCTTGCGCGGGGCAGACGGGCTGGCAAAAACAGGGGCAGATTATATGGCTATTATCAAGTATTACTTCCCCTATGCCCGCATCTTAAATACCAAAACAGGAACGATTAACTAATGCAAAAAACAAAAGTTTTATATTTCATCACCCGTATGGATCAGGGGGGTGCTCAAGCAAGCGTTTTATTGACGCTTAAAAATGTAAACAAGCAACAGTTTGCCACTTACTTGGCCACCGGCCCCGGCGGACGATTGGACGGGAAATTGAAACACGATTCCCAAAATGTATTTTTTATTTCCGCCTTGCGCCACGCGATTCACCCTAAGTATTTCTTTCACGATTGCTGGGCCATTTTGCAAATGGGCCGGGTGCTCCGCCAAGTAAAGCCGGATATCGTCCATACCAACGCTCCCAAAGCCGGTGTGTTAGGGCGTATTGCGGCGCGTATTTTCTACCGTAAAGCCAAAGTGGTGCATACCTTCCACGGATTGGGTTTTGCCAAAGAACACGGCGAAAAACAATTCAAATTTTTTGTGATGGTGGAAAAATTCTGCGCTAAATTTACCGATGTGTTGGTGTTTGTTTCGCGCAAAAATGCCGCCGAGGCCAAGCAGTTGGGTATCGGCAAAGGGGTGCGGACGGAACTGATTCGCGCAGGTATTAACTTCAACCCTATTTTGCCCCTTAAATTCGACCCGGTTGCCAAAAAAGCTTCTCTTAAAATTCCCGCCAATGCCAAAGTAGTGTTGGCGCTTGCCAATTTTAAGCCTCTTAAAAACCCGATTCATTTTGTACTGGCCGCCTATAAAGTGCTCAGCCAAATGAAAAATGTTTATTTCATTTATACGGGAGACGGGCCACTTAAAAAGACGGCGGAAAATTTGGCTAAAAATTTAAGCATAGAAAAACAAGTTATCTTTCCCGGTTGGCGCAACGATCCGTTGGAACTGTTGGCTATCAGTGATGTGTATGCCAGTGTGTCCTTGCGGGAAGGGTTGCCGATGTCGATATTAGAAGCAATGGCTATGCGCGTGCCGGCCGTGTGCTATGATGTGGACGGCATCAGCGAAGTGCTGACCAACAACAAAACGGGCTTTTTGGTACCGGTAAACGATATCAATATGTTGGCCGATAAATTAAAAGTGCTCTTGCGCCATGCCGCGTTGCGCGAGCGTTTTGAAGCGGCAATTGACCACCGCGATTTTTCGGAATTTACCGCTACCACTATGGTCAAAAAACAGGAACGGCTTTATAGAAGTTTAGTTCCTCCCACCAAGAAAAACGGCGGGAAAAGACATTTCTTCCGTCGCAGAAAACATTTTAAGAAACCGAACCCGGGAGTTAAATAATGGATTACGCTATTAACGAAATGGAACAGGAAGTTCTCAACACCACGCGGGAACTCGTCCAGAAAAAAATTAAACCGTTGCGCGCCGAAATGGACGCGAGAGAAGAATTTTCCAAAGAAATGCTGGAAGAATACAAAAAGTCCGGCATTTTCGGGTTATGGTTGCCGGAAGAATACGGCGGACTCGGCGGCGGGATTACCTGCCTGGCCATGGCGTTCGAAGAACTTTCCCGCGGTTGTGCCGGCCTTGCCTTAACGCCCGGAACTTCTGCCTTGGGGGCGATTCCCATGTATTTGGCTGCCACCAAAGAACAACGCGAAAAGTGGTGCCCCGATTTAGCCAGCGGTAAAAAACTTTGGGCTTTTGCGTTGACTGAGCCGGAAGCCGGTTCGGACGCGACCGCCCTTAAAACGACCGCCATTAAAGACGGCGATTACTACATTGTAAACGGTACCAAACATTTTATTTCTACGGGAAAAGAGGCCGATTTTTACACGGTGGCCGTTAACACCAACCCCAGCCGCGGCCCGCGCGGAATTTCGCTTCTTGTCATTGAAAAAGGAACCCCGGGTTTCACTTTCGGCAAGAAGGAAGAAAAAATGGGTATCCGCTCCAACCCGACATACGAACTGATTTTTGAAAATGTCCGCGTACCGAAAGAAAACCTGCTCGGCAGCGAAGGCCGCGGCCTTTTGTACTTGCAGGAAACCTTGGACTATTCCCGCCCTGGTGTGGCCGCTCAAGCGGTGGGGATTGCGCAAGGTGCGTTAGATGTAACCGTTCCTTATTTGCGTACCCGCAAGCAATTCGGGCAACCCATTATAACTTTCCAAGCTTTGGGGCACAAAGTGGCCGAATTGGCGGCTAAAACAGAAGCCGGCCGTGCGCTTGTTTACAACTTAACGCACCGCATGGACGAAGAATTTTTGCCTGCCGTCAAGAACGCTCTTGCCAACGGTACCACCGTACACGACGAACTTAAAAAATTAAAAGGCAAACGCTGGACGAAATACAGTGCCGAAGCCAAATTGTTCTGCTCCAATGTTGCCATGGAAGTGGCCGATGAGTGTGTAACGCTGTGCGGCGGTATTGCTTACATGCGCGATTTCCCGCTCGAAAAGTATATGCGTGATGCCAAGATTACCCAAATTTACGAAGGAACCGTGCATATTCAAAAGAACGAAATTATCACGGCCCTCATTAAGGAATACGCCTCTAAGGAAGGCGAGGAGTAAGTATGCATATTGTAGCCTGTGTGAAACAGACCCCCAAATCTGACAATGTAAAAATAGACCCCGCCACCGGTTGTTTAATCCGTTCCGGTGCGGCCAGTGCCATGAACCCGTTTGACGAATACGCCTTGGAAGAAGCCGTGATGCTCAAAGAAGAATTGGGCGGCACGGTATCCGTCATCACCATGGGCCCGCCCCAGGCCGAAGCCGTCCTGCGCGACAGTATCGCCCGCGGGGGGGATAAAGTCTATCAATTAGGCGACATGGCTTTTGCCGGATCCGACACTTGGTCTACCAGTTATGCGCTTTCCAAAGGTATCGAAAAAATCGATTCCCTGGAAAAAGTGGACTTGGTTATTTGCGGTAAACAAACCAACGATAGCGACACCGGCCACATCGGCCCGCAGGTATCCGCATGGCTTAATTGGCCCAATGCGGCATTTGTAAAAAAGGTGGTTTCGGTAAACGATAAAAGCATTACGGTGGAACGCTTGACCGAAGACGGCAGCGAAGTGGTGGAACTTCCTTATCCGTGTGTGATTAGCGTGGTAAAGGATATCAATTCTCCCCGTGTGCGCAGTGTAAAAGGCCGCATGGCCGCCAAACGCGCCGAAGTAACCAAATGGACGGCCGACGATATCGGCGCGGATAAAAACAAATTGGGAGTAAAAAACTGCCCTACGCGCGTGGTTAAATCTTTCGTACCGCAACGCGAACTTTGCGCCACGGCCGTAGAAGGGGCCACCGCCAAAGAAAAAGCCTCCAATCTGGTTGATTTGTTGAAGGAAAACAAATACATTTAAGGATTAAATTTATGAAAGATTTTAGAAATGTTTGGATTTTTGCACAAGCCCAACGCGGTAAATTAAGCCCCACTTCGTTTGAACTTCTTACCGCCGGACGCAAATTGGCCGACGACTTAGGCGAAAAACTGTGTGCGGTACTCGTGGGTTACCGGGTAAAAGATTTTGCTAAAGACCTTTTTGAACGCGGTGCGGACACGGTTTATGTCTGCGACGACCCCGCCTTGGAAAACTATGTAGATGATGTTTATGCCAAGGTGCTTGCCGATATGGTAGCCCAATACAAACCCAATAAGTTTTTAATTCCCGCTACCAATTTGGGCCGTTCTCTTTCCGCCAAAACGGCGGTGTTTGTGGGAACGGGTTTGACGGCCGATGCAACCGAAGTCTTAATTAACAAAGAAGACGGGCAACTCCATGCCACCCGACCTACTTTCGGGGGGAACTTAATGGCCACCATTACCTGTGCCAATACCCGCCCCGAAATGTGTTCTCTGCGCCCGATGTCTTACGACAAAGCCCCCGTGGTTGCGGGCCGCACGGGCGAGGTGGTTTCTTTTGCCTTTGATGCCCAAAAGCATACTTCTTTGGCGAAGTTTTTGGAATTTATCAAAAGCGAAGGCGACGGATTGGATATTTCCGAAACGGAAGTGATTGTAGCGGGCGGCCGCGGTGTCGGTAAGGCTGAAGGATTTGAACTTTTGAAGAAATTGGCCGACCGTTTAGGCGGTGCGGTGGCGGCTTCCCGTCCTCCGGTAGATAACGGGTGGATTGATTACCGCTATCAAATCGGCTTAACAGGCCGCACGGTAAAACCGAAACTTTACATTGCTTGCGGTATTTCGGGTCAAATTCAGCACATGGCCGGCATGAGCGGAGCCGATGTGGTGGTGGCTATCAACAAAGATGCCGATGCCCCGATTATGAAAGTGGCCAATTATGCCGTGCAGGGGGATTTGTATGATGTAATCCCTGCCATGCTGGAAAAATTGAATTAGTAAATTCTTGCCAATTAAAAACGGACGGGTGTTTAGCCCGTCCGTTTTTTTATCGAATAATAAAACCTTCCTTTCCGTCCAAAGAAACGGCCCCTTCGGCCCGTCCTTGCTGTCTGCAGAATTTTTTTCCGCTGTCGTTTAGTCCCACGCAAGCCAGCGAACGCATATTGTCCACGGTTTCCAGTAGGTATTGTGCCCGCGCTTGCGTATTTAGTTGGGTAAAAGACAGTTCCCAACAAGGGGTGTCGGCCTTGGCCGGGGCCCGGCAAACGGCCTGCCCCGTAAAATTTTTTAGTTTTCCTTTTTGCAGATTTTCGGTCAAACGGTCGGCCTGTTCCCGGGATAAATCTTTCCCCGAAGAAAAATTTTTCTGCCGCCCCCACAACATAACCACTTCGGTGATGCGTGCATTTTCCACTGCATAAAAATAAGAAGGCAACGCCACTGCGCACAAGATGCCCACAATCAGCACGACCACTAACATTTCTATCAGGGTAAAGCCGCGCTTCATTGTATATCCTTTAGCACGGTGTCGCGCAGATTTTTTATTTCGCTAGCCGTGATTTGAATCCCAAGCGACCAGGCCGTCTCGTGCAAGAGGTTTTCCAAAATATCGGGGAGTTTACTGTCCAATTCCGCGAGTGAAACCGCCCTGTCAAAACGCAAATAGTCTTCCAATACGGTGGCTTGGCGTTTGCCCAATAGCGCCCGCAGGGCACGCAGATTGTTCATTTTCAAACGGAACTGCAGCGGCCCGCCAAAGCACAGGCGGGATAGAAATTTCCGTGAGGTCACCAAGAAAAGTGCCAAATTTTCGGCCAGTTTTTCCATGCGTACGGTGCGTGCCGCATGCCCGTTTACCATTTCTTCCGTGGAAACGATTTGTTTGTTCATGACCAACCCGTAAGAGTTAAACTCCGTCATTTTATATATGCCCCGTTTGTTGGAGATAACGGTGGCTCCGTCCTGCACCGGGATAAGGGGGAATTCCGGGTCTGCCATGATTCCGTAAGGCGCACGCGTGGAAGCATACTTAATCAGTTCCGGCAGGCGCTTATAATCGGTTAGCGGTTCCTCGGGGTATAGAGGGACAATGGATAAGGAACAGATTGATTCCCCTTCTGCCGAAGCCGTATTGGTTTTCAAGTAATTATCAAAATGGCTTTCGGCTTTGTCGCAAAGGATATGACGCAACCGTTCCGATTTTTGGCGGTGGTCTAACAGCCAGGGGAGTCTTTCGGGGTGAACGATGGCTTCGGGGCGGCTGCTTTGCCCGGTGCGTATGTAGGCTCGTTTCAATTTGCCTACCAAGTGGGGGGTGAGGTTGCTTTGGGGGATATTGACCACCACAAACATTCTGTCTCCGCGGGAATTTACGCAAATGTTAATATCCACAAACACTACGGGGTCAATATGGGTTTGGATAATGTCTTCAATACTGTTACGCATTTTTTCGTGGTAGGCAATTCCAACAAACGGCGGGCAGGGCTTATCGTTTTTATCATCTTGAACCCCGATGATAATTGTTCCGCCCAAAGCATTGGCAAAAGAAGCGATGGTTTTGGCAAATTTTTCGTGATTTTTGGGCAATAAGTACTTATAGTCCAACTGTTTCCCTTCGGGAAGTTGCCGTTTGCAGAAGTTTACTACATCTTGGTAGGTCAGGTCGTGAATCGGTTTATCGAAAAACATAATTCCCCCGTTGCGTGCCCACAAGCGTTTAATTTATTATAATATTATTGAAGTTAAACCCAAAACTTTCAAGGACTTTTATAAAAGATGAACTCTCCCATGCATGCCCTTGCCGGCGTAATAACGGAAAAATTCGTGGCTTCCGCTCCCGAAGCCGCGGCTAAAGCCTTGGAAAGTTTGGCTACGCACGAAATTTTACTTTTAATTTCTCCGCTTAAAGCCGCCGTGGTGGTGGCCGCCTTGAACCCAATGAATCCCGCCAAAGCAGCGGCTGTGTTACGGCGCCTTCCCCTCAAGCAAGCCTCCTATGTGCTTGCCCGGTTGGAAGTTCCCCAAGCCGCTCGCCTGATGAAAGAGTTTTCCACTCCGTACCGGGAACGCATTTGCGCCGTGTTGGAGCCTTCCTTTGTGCAGGTTTTGCGCGATGCTTCCGCTTATGCGGCAGACAGCGCCGGTGCGCTGATGCAGACGGATTTTGTGGCCGTCCGGACGGAGGTAAAACTTTCGCAACTGATTGAACGCCTTAAAAATCTTCCGCGCAAAAAACTGCCCTCCTTGTGTTTGGTAACCGATAAGGACGGCGTCCTGAAAGGGGTTATCCGTTCGGCAGAGATTGCTTTTTATTCCGCTTCGTCCGTGGCCGGTTCCGTGATGAGCAAAACCGAAGTGTTACGCCCCGAAGAAAAGGCCGAAACGCTCCGCCAAATTTTTTCCCGTGCCGAGGCCGAGTGTTTGCCCGTGGTAACGGCGCAGGGGGTTGCGGTCGGCATATTGAATAAATCTTCCTTGCCGTCCGTCAGTGAAGTTAAAAAATCTTTTTGGAAAAAGTTGACCGATTAGTTTTGAATCAACCTTATTTTGTCCGGGGTCTTGCGGCTCCGGTTTTTTTATTTCTTTCCGGTATAAAAAAGACTTTACCCACCCTTCGTAAAAAACTACAATATAACAAAATTTAGTTGGGGAAAATATATGCTTAATTTAACAAAAGCCGTTAAAGAAACCGTTTATATCAAAATTATTCGCGTTTTCTTGGCGATGATTTTTCTGGTTGTACCGCTCATCTTTTTTACCGATTTAACTGCCAATCCGTTTTTTGCCCAAAATACGCTTTTATATGTATTGGTTGCGCTGATTTACGGCACTTTGGCCGTTAAGTTTTTACGCTCTAAAAACATTGATTTTACCCAAACCTTCTTTGATTTGGCTTTCTTTATTTATGTGCTTGCCTGTGTGGTGGGGTGGCTGTCGGCTGTTTCGTCGGCCCCGCAGGCCCTCCGGCAGACTATGTTTTACGGCCTTTTGAACTACGGCAGTTTACTTTTTGTCGTATCGCTCGGGGCGTATATAGTCAGTAAAAATGTGGTTTTTTCCGGCATGATTGAAAGCAAAACCAACTATATTTTGTTGTTCTTGGTATGGGGCGGTTTGTGGCTTTTATTCCCGGCTCTTAAAACCAATCTTTCCGGCGAGGGAT
>SUVG01000007.1 GCA_015062115.1 Elusimicrobium sp.
AAAAAGAAGGGGTTTCTCGACGAGGACTTGACCCGTTTTTTTTTTTCTTACAATGTACCTAATCGGCAGGCAGGAAGAATTAAAATGTTGTTTGCTTGCCGAAAACTTATTTATAAGAGGTTTTGTATGAAAAAGGGTTTTACTTTGATAGAACTTTTAGTCGTAGTGTTAATCATTGGTATCTTGTCTGCCGTGGCTCTTCCGCAATATACAAAGTCCGTAGAGAAGGCACGCGCTTCCGAGGCGGTATCTATGATGAAAAGCCTTTCTGCCGGATTTGAAGAATATGTACTCGCCAACGGCACTTTGCCAAACAGTTTTGAAGAGTTGACCTTGCTTCCTTCCAACACAACCCCGGATGCTGACGGTTGTATTGCTAGTAAAAATTTTAGGTATTGTATCCAAAATGGCCCTCGCTTGCAATCTTGGCGCAAAGGCGGGGCTTATGATTGGCAGTATGGTTTTATTTGGTATTCTTCTATGCAAAATATAGGAACTGCTGGGAAAAAATTTTATTGTTATGTGCAAAAAAATTCTCAAGCGGATAAATTAAAGATTTGTCCCTCTTTGACTTCGGCCGCCAAAATACAGAGCCCTACAGCTTCCAATTTTGAATGGTACGCTTTAGATTAAATACGCTAGCGTTTTAGCGGAAGCGGCTTTACCGTCATTTTCTTTAATTCTTCGTCTATTGCTTTCTTCATGTTTTGGGTAACTAAATGAAAGGGAGGCACATTTGTCTGCAGGAATTCTTCCCATTTTTGGGCCATTTTGATGTTATCCTGAGCATATTCCAACACCCAACCGCCGGACGGCAGGAGCAGGTTGTATTTTTCCTGGTAGGCATGTAATGTTTTTTCGGCAATTTCTTGCATTTGTTGGCAGCGTTGAGGGTCTTTGGCCGAACAGGCTTCGTTTTGCCGGTGTTCCCGTTGGAAAATATAGTATTCGTTGGGGTTATCCCGGTTGTAGATATACACCGAGGCTTCACTGCGGGCTTGGAAACCTTCTTTTGTATTTACCATCACCGTTCCACCCCGGCCTAAAGGGGCGTCCCACACAAAATTAAATTCGTTATCCAAACGGGAGAACAAAAATACCGTCCGCCCTTTGGAATCCGTAATGTGGGCCTGTAACGGGAATTGCGCCGTATGGGAAATGGTCAATTTTAACGGGTTTTCGTAAGAGGGTAAATCTACCACAATTTCGTTATGGTGCGGAAATTCTGCGGGATAGGGTTTGTGTGCCAAAAAATCTTCAAAACTGTAGCGGGTGTGAGTCGCAAAAGAGGACGAAGGATTGGCACATTCGTTTTTAACTTGATGTACATAAAGGGTTTGGGGGTTGCGGGGGTCAATTTCCGTCAATGTATGCACGGGGCCTTGCGGGCAGTAAGTGAAAATGGTGCGCTTTCCGCGGTAGTCCGTTTGTTGGGTTTTGCGGTTTTGCATTTGTGCATTTAAGAAAGTGCGGTTTTCCCGGCAAAAAGAGGTGAATACAAAATCTTCTTGGGGGTAGAGACCCAAGTTCTTTTGGGCCAGATAAAGGGCATTTACGATGCCGTCCGCATCATCACAGGTAAGAGTGGGGGACTCGTTCATAATAGAATCTTGAATACCCGAACCGTAAGTACCGGCGGTTACCGGGTATTCTTGGGAGTACAAGTCCTCAAGCGACAGCGTGTGGCCTATCTCATGGAGAAAAATGGATTCAAACTTTTCGTTTTCCGGGTAAAAAATATACAGTATCCCGTTGGAAACGCAGGCGGCTCCGCCACAACGGCGGCGGACGGTTCGGGTATCCGCAAAAGCAATGCGTAAGTTTTCACCGGTGCGTTTGTAGCGGTAATTTTGTTTTTCGGCTCCAAACCGAATGGCCGGCAATAAGGGTTGGATTTGTTTTTCCTGCACGGAGCCGGGTTCTATACGGGTAAGTACATTTTTGAACCAAACCGTAAAGGACTCTTGCGCCAGCGCAAAAAAGCGTTCATCATGTTGTAAGTGACTTGAAGGGCTGTTTAAGTCGTACACGAAAAGAAAAACGGGCTTTTGTTGGGCAATGTTACCGATGAGGGAAGTATAAGTTTTCCCCTCGGTAGCCAAGGCAAAAGGCTCCCCGAACAGGCGAAGAGGCCACATACAAATACAACACAATAACAAAAGCGAGAATTTTTTCATAGTCATATTATAGTTAATATCCCCTCTTAAAAATAGGGGCAAAAGACCCACCTGTTCCTAGGTAGTAAGACCTATTTTTTATGAAGAAGAGCGTGGCTATTTTTTTATGTCGGGCATCTATAGAATTTACTAAAATATAATTATGAAGAAATCTACCCGTCGCAGTATGATGATGATAGCCTTTGCCAACGGTTTATTGGTGTTTGGTTACGGTCTTTCCCTTCCTTTTTTTACCATTTATCTTATTTCCCAACGCGGCCTTTCCCCTTCCTGGGCGGGTTTGATAATTGCTTTGGCGGGTTTATCTCGTTGTGTATCCAGTTTTATTAGCGGTGAATTGGCCGATTCCTTTGGTCGCAAATTTATCATGTTGTGGGGGTTGGCCCTCCAAGTAATCGCCATGTTTGCGTTGGGAATGTCTATTGAGTTTAATGCGCATATAGGGTGGATTTTAACCTGCCATGTGCTAACCACCTTTTTGGGGGCTTATTTCCGCCCGGTATCCAATGCGTGGGTAACGGATAATACAACCCCGAAAGAAAGAGTAGAGGCTTTCGGCATTATTCGTATCGGGCTCAATATCGGTTGGGCCTTGGGGCCTGCCGTGGGGGGATTTTTGGTAAGCCACTCGTATAGCCTGGCCTTTTGCTTAACGGCTCTGTTGTATGCGGTAACAACCTTGTATTTAAGCCGTTTGATTGAAGATAAACACATCCCCTGTAAAACGCGTAAACCCAGTTTTGTATCGGCTTTATTGTCCCTTAAGGATACGCGCTTGGCCAAAATTTGCTTTTTTGTTTTATTGATTACGGCCGTTAATTCCCAATTGGTGGTAGGGCTTTCTATCCATTGTAAGCAATATCTGCAAATGCCCGAAAATTACATTGGTTGGTTCTTTACCATTAACGGTTTAGTGGTTGTGTTTTTGCAATACTGGGCTACCAAATTGATGACCAAAATAAGACTGACTACTTCCATGCTTTTGGGGTGTTTATTATACGCAGTGGGATATGGTTCGGTCGGGTTTTTCGACACCTTTGTTTTAATCGGGGTGGGGGTGTTTTTTGCAGGGATCGGGGAACTGATTGTGGCTCCGGGCGAGCAAACTTTGGTATCCAATATTGCTTCGCGTGAAACGCGCGGGCGCTATTTGGGTATGTTAATGGTATTTTACAATCTGGGGTCTTCCGTCGGTTTTTTCTCTGCCGGGTTATTGGGGACTTATGTGGCCCCGCATTATTTGCCCGGCCCATGGTTGATTGTAGGGGCGGTGGCGGTCATTTCGGGCTTAGGTTTTTGGTCTATGCGTCGTGACCTTACCCCCGAAGAAAACGGAAAACCCGCAGAGTCTGTTTCCCGTTAAAAAGATATAATAAATTAAAATACGCTAGGAGACAAAAAATGAGAGGAATTATTTTTGCGCTTTTAACTTTTGTAGTCGGGGGGCTTATCGGGCTCGGTTTGGAAAAACTGGCCGGTATGCTCGGCGGTGAAATCGGCAGCGCGCTGACCCGCGTTTACGGCATCGGTATTCACCCGATTTCCTTGCACATTACCATTTGCGGAGCCATTGGTTTGGTGCTGGGATATTTGATTATTGCTAAATTTGTAAAGAAATAATATGCGTTTGATTTTGGCCTCCAAATCGCCGCGGCGAATTGAATTATTAAAAAAACTTGGCAAAGAGTTTGAAATTATCCCTTCCCAAGCGCCCGAACATACCGATTATAAACGCCCGTCCTTGCGGGTGAAAGACTTGGCGATAAAAAAGGCTTTTGAAGTATCCAAAAAATATCCCCAAGCCGTGGTAATCGGAGCCGATACTTTGGTGTATTGCAAAGGGGAAGTAATCGGCAAACCGAAAGATAAGGCCGATGCTTTGCGTATTTTGAAGAAATTAAACGCTTCCTGGCAAACCGTTTATACGGGTATTTGCATTATTTGTTTGGCCGAACAGAAAATGCTTTACGGGCATGATATGTCCAAATGTAAGGCCCGCCGTCTTTCGACGAAAGAATTGGAGGAATTGGCCGGGAAACACATGGACAAAGCCGGTGCCTATGCCGTGCAGGACAAGGACGACCGATTTATTGAAAAAATCGTCGGCAGCCGCACCAATGTGGTGGGCTTTCCGGTAGAATTTTTTGAAAAATTATTTAAGGAGTTTTTAGCATGATGACCGAAACCGATTTGTTAATTATTGGAGCCGGGCCCGCAGGTTGCAGTGCGGCTATTTATGCCGTGCGCGCGGGGGTGAAAACCGTTATTGCCGGCGGAGCGGCCCCCGGAGGGCAACTGTTGCAAACCAGCGATATTGAAAACTATGCCGGGTTTGTAAATCCTGTCGGCGGGTTTGAAATTATGGACGCCATGCACAAACAATGCAAACGCTTGGGGGTGGAATTTACCACGGATCAAGTGGTAAAAATCGAAGGCGAAAAAACACCCTTTACCGTTACTTGCGAAGGAGGAAAAACCTATCAAGCCAAAAGTATTGTGATTGCTACGGGTGCCAAAGCGCGTTGGCTGGGCCTTGCCGAAGAAGAAAAATTTAAGGGGCATGGTCTTTCTGCCTGTGCCACGTGCGACGGATTTTTTATGCGCGGTAAAAGCGTGTGCGTGGTAGGGGCGGGAACACGGCTTTTGAAGATGCGCTCTTTCTTTCCCAATTCTGCCCGAAAGTGTATTTAGTACACCGCCGTGATGCTTTCCGTGCCGACCAAGTAACGGTAGAAAAAGTAAAAAATACACCCAATATCGAACTGGTACTCAACAGCGTGCCCGCCCAACTGTTGGGGACGGACGCAGTAGAAGGCCTGAAAGTAAAAAATGTTCAAACGGGGGAAGAGAAGGAGTTGGCTTGCTCCGGCGTGTTTGTGGCTATCGGTGCCGTACCGCAGACGGATTTTTTGAAAGATTCTTTGGTGGCTCTGGCCGATAACGGCCTGGTGTTAGCCGACGAACGCACCCACACCACTTTGGAAGGAATTTTTGCCGCGGGTGATTGTGCTGACAAGTATTATCGCCAAGCCATTATTGCCGCGGGTTCCGGGGCGAAGGCCGGCATAGAGGCGGCGGCTTTTGTAAACCTGCATCGTTAGTTTTTAAGCAACAGAAAACTCCCTCCGTTCATGGGGGGAGTTTTTCTAACCCGAAAAAAACCTTGCGTGTGTGCGCAAGCCCGGTTATAATGAACGAAAGGGGGACTTATGCAAATTAAACGAGTCAATTTCAATTTTAATGCGGAACGGAATTTGGAAATTCTTTCCAAGGCTGCGTTTTTAACCACCAAATCCGGTAATAAAATAAACACCATGGTTATCGGTTGGGGTACGACTGGGGTAATGTGGCGTTTACCTGTGTTTATCGCTATGGTGCGTAAGTGTCGTTTTACCTATGAACTTTTGGAAAAATCGCGTGAATTTACGGTTACTTTCCCGTATGCAGACCTGCCCCAAGCCGTGCAACTTTGCGGCAGTAAATCCGGCCGGAATATGGATAAACTGGCCCTTTGCGGACTGAAGACATTACCCGGGCAAAAAATCGATACACCGGTGTTAGATGTGCCGGGTATGCATTATGAGTGCAAAATCGTTTACGACCGTTTAATGGGGGCCGAAAAATTGGATAAAGCCCTCAACGAACTGTGGTATAACAAAACGCCCGACGATTACCACGTCTTTTATATTGCGGAAATCGTGGACAGTTATTTAACCGATTAAAAAACTTATGCCCGGGGTTATCTATCCCCGGGATTTTTTTGTACAATACTTCTATGGACGATAAAAACTTTAAGAGCGGTTTTGCCGTATTAGCGGGCCTGCCCAACGCGGGTAAGTCCACTTTGTTAAACAATTTGGCCGGTGGTCTTTTGTCCGCCGTTACCTGTAAGCCTCAAACCACACGCCAAAATATTTTGGCCATTGCGGAAGGGGATAATTACCAGGTAGTGTTTGTGGATACCCCCGGGTTCTTAAAAGCGGAGTATAAGTTACAGCAGACCATGGCCGCCTGTGTGGATCGTGCCGTGGGAGAAGATGCCGATTTGGTGCTTTTTCTCGTTGATGCCGCCGCCGATTATGCCCAAAACGCCAAACTGGTAGAAAAATTAAAAACGCTTTATTGTCCTATATTCCTGATTCTTAACAAAACCGATTTGGTGCAAGATGATGCAGTGTTAGATGCGTTGGAAGCCCGCGTGAAAGAGGACTTGCCCGTTCGCCAAACTTTCCGTATTTCGGCCGCCAAAGGGGAGGGAACTGCCGCCTTGAAAGAGGCCGTAGTGGACGCGTTGCCCTTCAGCCCCGCCTATTTCCCCGCCGGTCAATGGACAGACCGTTGGGAACGCTTTTACGCGGCGGAATTTATCCGCGAACAGATTTTCCTTTTATACAAAAAAGAAATTCCTTACAGTACTTTTGTGGAAATTGAAACTTTTACGGAAGATTTAGGCCCCAAAAATTATATTCGGGCCAATATCCATGTGGAGCGCGAAAGCCAAAAACCCATTATTATCGGCAAAGGCGGTGCCGCGATAGCCCAACTTAGAAAGTCTGCCCAAAAGCGCTTGGAAGAGTTTTTGGGCCGCAAATATCGTTTGGAACTCAATGTAGTGGTATCGCCCGGGTGGCGTAACAGCAGTAAAATGCTGGAAAAATTCGGCTACATTGTAAAAGACGAAAAATAATCTTTTACTTTACATAAAAACCCCCGCTCAAAAAAGCGGGGGTTTTACGGTTAAATTAACGGTTGCGTAGTTGCCGCACAATTTCGTCTATCGTGTCCGTCAGTTTTCGGTATTCATCTGTTCCGTTTACATCTACAAAAGGAAAGCAGGCTATACGAAGAGAATTTTGCAAAACGGTCTTATATTTTTTCACGCCGTCGGCCAAATTTGGTAAACCGGTGGCCTGCAGGGCGGCGGAAATGTCGGTATCGCGCAACGAAGGGTCGGTAATTTGCAAGGTAAGTGTGGTAAAAGAGCGGAAGGCCTCTTGTTCTATCAAGGGTTTCAGATAGTCCGTTTTCGCGGCCCAACGGAGCAGAAAATCGGCATGTTGTTTACAGAGTTTTTCCATGGCGTTTAGGCCCCCGTGCGCGTTCATCCAGTTGCAGGCTTCATTTAACATATACAAATTGGTATTGCAGGGAGTGTTAACGGTTTGCACTTTTTCGCGGGCTAATTGGGCGGCTTGTTTTAAGTCCAAAATGTACGGTACGGTGCGATAGTCGGTTGTTTCTTCCAAGCGTTGCGCGGCCTTAGGGCTGAGAATAATTACACTCGTTCCGCCGCCTGCTCCAAAACATTTTTGCAAGGAAAAAACCATCACATCAAATTTGTTTGACGGCAACACGCGTCCGCCCACGCACGAAGTGGTATCCCAAGCAATCAGGGTGTCTTTGCCGCGTAAGTTCCAAGCATTTTCCAAGTATTCGTCAGGTATTTGAACCCCGGTGGAAGTTTCGTTGGGGGTGAGGAGCACCAAACTGGCATTGAAATCGGGTTTTTCCTTTGGGAAGAAGGCTCCTTCTTCGGGCGTGCGGATAGAACGGTGTACCGTCGGCCCTAAACGCGTGGCCAGTTTTTCGTTCCATAAATGGGAAAAGGCCCCGAAGGCAAGCCCTGAAATGGAATCTTTGGTTAAGTTCCACACAACGGCATCTAACGCGACGGTTGCTCCGCCGGGGAAGAAGATAACGGTGTAATCTTGCGGCAGGCCCAAAAGAAGGCGCAAATTGTCGGTCGTTTGTTTATAAAGCCCGTCGGTAGAAATATCGGCGGCGCGGTGGCTTCGTTCAAAAAAAGTTTTGTGTAACGGGGTTTGGCGCACGGCCTCTAACCCTTGGCTGGGGCCGCAGGCGAAGGTAACGGATGGTAATTGCTTGGGGTCTAAGGCTATTTTCATAAAGTCCTTCTGTGCCGTGTGATTTTATTATTTTAGCAAAACTGAACAATAAAAGGGCGGGTTCCCCGTGAAAAGAACCCGCCTTGAGGTTACGACTAATTACCCCGGGTTCGGCTCCCGGAGCCAGCAGAAAGCGTATGTAGAACGGTTTTAGCAATTAAAACTGCGCTTAATAATACTGCGCACAATGCCTTCCACGCGGAACGAATCGCGGTCTGCCACTATCGGGTTATAGGAAGGGTTTTCGGACTGTAAAATCACATTTTCGCCGTCCTGCGTAAAACGCTTTACCATTACTTCGCCGTTGTTAACGCATACAACCACATCTTTATTTTGGGGTTGGTGGCTTTGCTCTACAATCAGCCAATCGTGCGGAGCAATCAGGCTTTCCATGGAATTGCCCTTGGCTTCCACCATAAAACCTTTGCAGGCGGGAAAATAAATCATGCTGGGGTCCACGGGCACGATACGGGTGGGGGTGCCGTCCAAAATAGTCCCTTCGGGGCCGCATTTGGCCATGCCGTACATTTTAAGATAAATTACATTTCTTTCCGGGTCTTTTAAGATAATGTAATCGCGCGGGTTGGCCGGGTTGCGCTTTAGATAACCCTTTTTTTCTAACTGTTTAATGTGATGAAAAACCACACTTTTTCCGCTTACATTGAGGCGTTCTGCCAGTTCTTCCATGGTTAGCGGATCGGAAATATGGGTGCGTAAAATTTCCAACAATTCGGTTTGTTTGGGGTGTAACGCTTTCATTTTGTCATCTCCTTTGTTTTGTTTCCGTTCTATACTATGTTCTATAATTTTTTATTAAAAAAGTAAAGACAATTTTGAAAACATATAAAATATAAGCATTTTTTATTTTAAGAATTATTTTATTTGTTCTATATAAGTAGAACAAATCAGTTGAAAAATAACGCGTTTTATGCTTTTTTGAAAGGGGCCGCCCGGTGGGGGAAAAGGTAGTTTTTGTTAATAAAAGAAAGAGAAAAATGAAAAGACTTGACCCGTTTTTTTGTTACAATGTACCTAATCGGCAGGCAGGAAGAACTGAAATGTTGCTTGTTTGCTGAAAACCAGTTTATAAGAGGTTTTGTATGAAAAAGGGTTTTACTTTGATAGAACTTTTGGTTGTAGTGCTAATTATTGGTATATTGACAGCGGTGGCTCTTCCGAAGTATCAAGTGGCGGTTGGGAAAGCACAGGCTATTGGTATTATTCAGAGGTTAAATTCTATTAATAAAGCCCAGCAACTTTATTATTTGGCTAATGGGGCATATGCAACTGAGTGGGAAGATTTAGATATAGACTTACAGGGACATACTGTTTCTCACAACAGAAATCTATATTTTTCAGATAACAGTTATTGTATTCCAATGCCAACGGGGCTTAATTCGGCTCGGTGTTATATTGGCTCTAAGAAAGTTGTTTCATATCTAAAACTGGAAATTTATTTTGCACCTCAAACATTTACCAAGAATAAAAAAATAGAATGTGGTGCTTTGCCTGATGAACCATTGGCACAAAAAATTTGTAAAGCGTTGATTTTAGATCATAGCATCACCCAATCGGATTGTGGCTCTGCTGTGTGTAATTATACTTTAGAAAAATACTAATAATCTAAATAAAAAACCCCCGATTTTCGTCGGGGGTTTTGTTTTTGTAATACAAACTTAGTTGTTGGTGATTTCCAATTCCACGCGGCGGTTTTGATAGCGGCCCGCGGCGGTTTTGTTGGTGGCAACCGGGTTGGCTTCGCCGTAACCGATGAAGGTTACATTTTTTGCCGGTACGCCGTCTCTTACCAATTCCATGGCAACCGCTTTGGCACGGCGTTGGGAAAGGTCAATGTTGTAGTTGGCATCACCGTACGAATCGGTATAGCCGGCTACGCGCACTTTGGCGTTGGGGTATTTTTTCAAAGCATCAGCCGTCTTTTTGATTTGATCCAAAGAAGATTCGGCGATAACATCGCTGTTGTAATTGAAGTTAATCGGTTCTTTATAGGAAAGAACGGTTCTGCCGGCGGTTTGGGTTTTTACGGAAGCCACTTCGGCAAAATCTTTTTCTTCTACGGCTTTGGGGGCCGGTTTTTCAGCCGGTTTGGCGGCTTCTTTTTTGACAGGTTCTTGTTTTACGGTTTCTTTGGCCGCGGGTTTAGCGGCGGTGGTGTTGCATTTGGTGCAGGTGTTCGTGCAGTGGCAGGCACCCAAGAACAAAGCACCCATTAAAACGACGGCTACTTTTTTCATTTTTGCTTTCTCCTGTTGAGTCTCACTTTCTATTCTAATTCTACAATATTCTACACTCGGGTGTTCCCTTTTTTTTCATTAAAGCCCGATACAATAAATAAACGGGTTTTTGAAGTTTGGGGTGCACATACTCCGGCAGAATATAAGAAAGGGGTTTTAATACAAATTCCCGCTCGTGCAAACGCGGGTGGGGGATAAAGAGCATATACTCGTCATCATCTTCAAAGACGATTTGGTCGTCATAAAATAAAATATCCAGGTCAATCACGCGCGGCCCGTCCTTAAAAGTAGGTACGCGGCCCAGTTTGGTTTCCAGGGCTTTTAATTTTTTAAGTAAATCGAGCGGTTTGTACGGCGTACTTAAAATCAGCACCGTATTTACAAAATCGGGTTGGTTGGGGAACCCTTCGGGCTTGGACACAATGTAGGGGGCCACCTCTTTAACGGTGCCCAAATCGGCCAGGGCTTTTACGGCGCGGTCTATATTTTCTTTGGCGGGAGCAATGTTGCTTCCCAAAGCAAGAACGGCTTGAGCCATATTATTCTTCTCCTCTGTATTCAATCCAGCGGTCACTTTCTTCGGCTACTTTTACGCTGTACACAAAAGGGAACTTCGCCTGTACCCGTTCAAACAACCAAATGGCCAAGGTTTCGGTAGTCGGGTTGGAAAATAAAGAGTTCAAATCGGCATGGTGCAAGCGGGTATTTATTTTATGTGTAAAAAAATCTTGTAATACCCGAAAATCAATTAAATATCCTTCCTCGTTTAAGGGGCCGTGGAAGGTAATTTCGTAGTGAAAATTATGCTCGTGAGAGGCTTCCGCCAAGGTGCCGCCGTGTCCGTGGCGGGCGGCAAACTGACCGCACTGGGTAAGATAAACTTTTTTCATTTTGAAGACTCCAATTCTTGGTAAAAATTGATGATTTTGCGTGTCTCTTTTACGTCGTGCACACGCAGAATATCGGCCCCGCCTTGCAAGGCCACTAAATTGGCGGCCAATGTTTGGGCTTTGCGTTTGGGGGCGCCTTCGCACTTTTGGCTTAAAAAGGTTTTTCGCGAGAGACCCGCAAGCATTTGTACGCCCAGTTCTTTGAACTCGCTCAGATGCTTTAAGAGTTGGTAATTTTGCGCGCGTGTTTTGGCAAAACCAAAACCCACATCAATAATAATTTGCTCTTTGGTAAGGCCGAATTTTTCGGCTTGGGCAATTTTAGCGGCGAGAAAAGTTTTTACTTCGCCGATTAAATCTGCATAGTCGGTATGTTCCTGCATGGTTTGCGGCGTTCCGCGCGTGTGCATGAGCACAATTTGGGCCTTAAAATCTTTAATCAGTCGGAACATATCCGTGTCGGGCGTACCGCTGACATCATTGATGATGCATATGCCCTGCTTGAGCCCTTGCTCGGCCACGGGAAGTTTTACCGTATCTAAAGAGAGGGGAATTTTCGGCCAATTCTTTTTTGCAGCCGTAATAACCGGGAGCACGCGGGAAAGTTCTTCTTCGGCGGATACGGGGGTTGCCCCCGGGCGGGTAGATTCTCCGCCGATATCAAGCATATCGGCCCCGCTTTGCACATATTCCTGGCACTTCGCTACCAGGGCCGGCAGGTTATTTTGCGGGTTTCCGTCAAAAAAAGAATCGGGCGTGGCATTTACAATGCCCATGAGTTTTGCGGTCATAAAAGATTATTTAATCATTTCCAAAAATTCACTGCGAACTTCCAACTTTTTGAACGCGCCGCGAATAGCACTGGTTACCATAACGGCGTTGTGTTTTTCGATACCGCGGGAACTGATGCACATATGCTTGGCTTTGCATACCACCATCACACCGTGCGGCTCCAAGGTTTCCATTAAGCTGTCGGCAATTTCCGCCACCAGTTTTTCTTGGATTTGCAAGCGCCTTGCGAACACTTCCACCAAACGGGCCAATTTGGATATACCGAGCACGCGGCCTTTGGGTAAGTAGCCAATGCTGATGGTGCCGAAGAAAGGTTGAAGGTGGTGTTCGCAGGTAGAATAAAATTCAATATCTTTCAGGACGACCATTTCTTCGCAAGAACCTTCCGTAAAGGTTTTAAGCACATCTTGCGGTTTCATTTTGTAACCGCCGTAAAGTTTTTTCCAACTGCGTAAAATGCGGTGGGGGGTTTCCAATAAACCTTCGCGGGCCGGATCGTCGCCGATATAGGCTAAAATTTCGCGCAGATTATTTAGAATTTTTTCTTCGGTTAACGAATGTTTATCAGTTTGTGCGTTTGCAGGCTTAACCGCGCGGCGGGATGTTTTTTTAACAGTTTTACGCATAGGGCTATATTCTCCTGTAAGTTACTTTCGGGTTGTAGATAAATTTGTGTTTTGTCGTTTTCGTAATTATAGTATTTTTCCAAATCGGCAAGGTCGGTTTCTTGGCCTACTACGATTTTGATAACATCGGCCTTTTTCAGCATTTCCTGGCTGACATATTTTTTGGGCGAAACGCAGACAAAATCTGCCCGGCTTACATCGCAATCGTGCGCGCCGTTTGTTTCCAAGTGGACGCAATATCCGGCCGATTTTAAGGCGGCAATGAGGGAGGGCAAATCTTGTTCGGCAGGTTCTCCGCCCGTAATTACCACCGTTTTGCAGGGGTATTCGGCCAAGGCCACAAGCACTTGCAGGGAGTTCATTTCTTCCCCTGTTTGGAAGGCGTATTTGGTATCGCAAAAAGAACAACCCATGGTGCAACCTGCTAGACGCAAAAATACGGCGGGCATACCGGTATGGCGGCCCTCGCCTTGGATAGAATAGAAGATTTCGTTAACCTTCCACGATGGCTGCGGCATTGTCGCTCTCCCAAATTTCCAAGGTTTTAAGCGTTAAATTCATTTGGGCGAGTTCCGCTCCGATTTTTTGGAACAGAAACTGGGCCAAGTTTTCCGCGGTGGGGTTTTCTACCCAGTCGTTTAAGAGTTGATGGTCGGGCAGGTTTTCGTCCAATAATTTTTTGATTACTTTGAAATCGCATACCATACCGTCTTCTTTTACGGGCCCTTCAATGACAAAAACGGCTTTCCAGGTATGTCCGTGCAAATCGTGGCAGGGGCCGTCGTAATGCGGAAGGCGGTGGGCCGAACTAAAAGAACGAATCAGTTTAATAAGCATCTATTTCTCCTCGGTTAAAGTGTTGAAAATTTGTTGCACATAAATGATGCATAAAATCACTTGAGCCAGCGTAAAAAGCGGAATATAGAACCACAGGCGCACATACCAAAGCGCGCAAAAGGGGCCTAAGATAAAAAACGCCCATTTGAAAATGGCCGCGCGGGGGATAAAAAGGCCGCCGAGCAACTTAAAGAAAAGCCCTACCGCCGAGGCTACACAAAAACCGAATAGAAGAACAAAGGGGATAATCATTAGGCTTGCCATAAACGAAATGGCACTGAGCGAAAATTCCAACGTATCCTGTTGTTTAGCCAAGAACTCTTGTGTGGTGGTGAAAGTGGCCTCTGCGGGAATAGGTTGGGCTTGTACTCCGGCCGAAGTGGGCATATACATTTGGTTCCCGGTTACCAACATCAGTATCCCTTTTTCCGCCATTTCGCTCTGTGTCGGAGGGACTTGGCGTGCGGCATCGAAAACAATTCGAAAATCAGTTTGGGGAATTGTAACGGATAAAGGCTCTTGCGGAGCGGTAAGCACCCCTTTTTCAAAGGTAACCTGCGGGAAGTTTTTTAGTAAAACGGGTAAGTTTTTTTCAATGTGGTGGTCAGCCGCAAAATGAAAAACAAGTACGGAAAGCAAAAACAAATACACGCCAAACGCTATCATCTGCTTGCGGGAAGCAAACAAGAGGCGTTTGTAAAAACTAAAAGAAAAAATCGTTTTGAAATGTAACCACAACATACTTAAATTATACCAAGTTTAGCCCCGGAGCCGTTTGGAAGATTGCCCGGTTTCATCTACTTGGCTTGGCAAGAAACGTCCGCGCCTAAAAAGAAAAATTGATTTTTCTTAAACACGCACGAAAGTTTTTGGGAACGGGGCGAGCCCGAAGGGGCATCGGGAAGAGATTTAAGGCAGGCAATGCGGGTGCAGGAATAGGTTTCCGCGCATTGGGTAAAAGAGGAAGACGGATAGTTGGCAATAAACCAGGAAAAGTCCAAATTGTATTTTAATTCTTGTAAAAAATTTTCACAGGTAAGGGTGTCGAACGGGCAGGAGGGCTCGGCGGTTGTGTTTTCTTCGGTCAATTTTTCATCCAAC
This sequence comes from Elusimicrobium sp., assembly GCA_015062115.1. Taxonomy (NCBI): domain Bacteria; kingdom Pseudomonadati; phylum Elusimicrobiota; class Elusimicrobia; order Elusimicrobiales; family Elusimicrobiaceae; genus Candidatus Avelusimicrobium; species Candidatus Avelusimicrobium gallicola. Next base: position 14,585 of record SUVG01000007.1, read on the forward strand.
AGGGTGTAGCGTTCTTGAGCTATCGGGGTTCCTTGCACAAGGTATACATCAAAACATGAGAAGTCTTCCCCGTTGTTTTTGCTGCAGGTAAAAGGTTTTAGGATATCATGCCCGAGGCAGGTATCCTCCACCAACGAAGCATCAACCGACAGATACTGCGGTGTTTGGCGTACTGTTTTTAGTTTTGGGGAACTTCCTGCTAAATAAAAAGTTCCCAACAGGCAACACAAAATAAGTAAATTTTTTTTCATGCCTTCTGCTCCCGTCTCTTACGGATAGTCTAGCGGGGGGAAAGATTTTTCCCCAGGGAAAAATAGGGTTAGAATCTTTCCCGAACGCACGCACTCGCTCGCGCGTTCGGTTTTGTATTGCAAGTGTGGACGGAATTTATTAGTATATAATCGTAGCACTATCTTTCTGCTGAAAATGAGGGATTATGTCTAATAAATTATTTTCGTTTTTTTCTAAAGATGCCGAACCGACTACCGAACCCGTTAAAACCCTAACCCCGGAGATGTATGCCTTTTTGGAGCATTTCCCCACAGCTGTGCTTTTATTGGAAAACAGCGGTAAAATCGTTTTTGCCAATATGGCTGCATCGGCTTTACTGCGCACGAAAGTTTCCGCTCTTACTTCTTCCACGGTAGATCGTTTCGGCCTTACCATGACCCAGGTGCGTTCTATGACAGACGCCCAAAACCCTCAAAAAATGGTGCATGAAGTGGTAACTACGGATGCCGATTCCCTGACGGTCAGCGTAGGGGCCACCATTTTGGCTTCCACGCCGTTTATCATGCTTACCTTGGAAGATGTTCCTCATTTTCAGCAACTAAAAGAAGAAAAGGCCTTCTTTGCCTCTATCTTAAATAAAGAGCCGCAAGCGATAGTGGTGCAAAACTTTGCCGGCATCTGCGTATTTTGGAACAAACACGCGGAAGAACTTTTCGGCCATAAAGTCGAACAGGTGGAGGGCAAATCTATTTACGACTTATTGCCCAAAGAAATGGAGCAAGCCGTCCGCCGTTTAGACGAAGAACTCCGCAAAAAACAGGAATCTCGCCGTGATGTGCAGTTTTCTTGTAAAAAAGAAGACGGGAAAGACCGGGTGCTTTCCGTGGATAAAGAGATTATTCCCGGCCCGGACGGAAAACCGCGCTACATTTTAAGCCTGTTTGACGATGTAACGGAGCGTAGCGAAAAGGAGCATGTGTTGTCTCAAAAACAAATTTTGTTGCAGGCTATTTTGGACAACGTCCCCTTAGGGCTTTACACACGCGACAACAAAGGTGTGATGACCTACTTTAACAAGCAAAGCATGAAGGTGCTTAACGAAGCAGACCCCACCCGCACGGATAAACCCCATGCCTTGCAATCGCCCGACCAAGTGGAATTTCACCGCATACGCGAAGCGCAAATTTTGCAAGAAGGTAAACGCCGCGATTTTCCGGAAGAGATATATACGGACGCGGAAGGCAACAAAATTATCCTGCACATGATTAAAGTTCCGTTGTGGGACGCGGGCCCGAACCCGGTAGTGCTGACCATTGTGGAGGATATCACGGCGCGCCGCTTGCAAGAAAAAGAAATCAAGCGCGTAAACGGCCTTCTCTCCGCTATTCTGCAAAATGCTCCGATGGGCTTGTATGCGCGCACGGCGGACGGCCGCATGTTGTTACGCAACCGCAAATGTGCGGATTTGTTTGGGGAAGAAACGGAATCCGCTTTTGATTCTACCGGTAAACTCCCGCACGAAACAGAGGAACAGGTAAATGCGTATGTAGCCCGTGAGCAGGAACTGTTGAGAAGCGGACAAATCATTGATATTCCCGAGGAACCTTATGTTACTGCCGCCGGAGAAGAACGCCTGCTCCACCTCATTAAAGTTCCCGTAAAAGAAGAATCCGGGCAAGAATCGTTTGTGGTAACCATGGTGGAAGATGTAACGGAAAAACGTGCGCAAGAACGCAGTTTGATTGAAACCAAGAACTCTCTGCAAACTATTTTGGAATATGTGCCTGTGGCCATTTATGCCCGCAAAGTGGACGATACGCTTTGCTACATTAACCGCCGCGCGCATGAAATTTTCCCGGACGAAAGAGAATATGTCGCCAAGGACGACTTCTACGGACAACGCGAGAAAAACATCTTCAAAGAAGGGAAAGTGTTGGAATTCCCGGAAGAGTGGTACACCACCTTGCGCGGGGATAAAATTTTGTTACACCTCATCAAAGCCCCTGTATTTGATAAAGAAGGAAACCCCTTCATGGTGCTGACCGTAGCGGAAGACATTACCGAGAAAAAGCAACAGGAAAAAGCCATCGTGGATGCCAAAAACTTCCTGCAGACGGTTATTGACCAATTGCCTCTTTCGTTGTCGGTTAAAAACTACGACGGTAAATATATCTTATGGAACAAGAAAAGTGAAGACTTGTTCGGTGTAGGTGCGGCGGATGTAATCGGTCGTACCTCTTATCGGGCCGATATCAACAGGGAGCAAGCGGAATTTTTGCGCGAATCGGACTTGCGTGTGTTTGAAAACAAAAAAGAGCAGGATATCCCGCAAGAACTTATTTCTACCGCTGCTGACGGCGTAAAAATTATGCATACCGTTAAAACCCCGGTGTTTAATTCGGACGGCACCCCGAACTGCTTGCTTGTCGTGTCTGAAGATATCACCGCCAAAACCCGCATGGAAAAACAGATTCGCGAAGCAAGCGATAAAAATACACTCTTGGTAGAAAACGCGCGGGAAGGGATTGTTATTTTAGATGACGGAAAAATTATTTACACCAACCGCGCCTTCTGCCATATTTTAGGTTACGAAGACCCCGCGGATATCAAAGGCCAAGCCCTGCTGGACTTTGCCGCAGAAGACCACCGCCCCTTCCTTAAGGATAAATGTGATTCCGTCTTGGCCGGGGCGGATAACGCCTCCAACGCCATGGAAGTACATTTTGTAAAGAAGAAAGGAGGCGAGGTAGAGGCCGAGTTTGCCGCCGTTGCCAGCAAATACCTGGGCCGCCGTATTACCCTGTGCTTCGTGCGCGATGTAACCACCTCCAACCGTATGCTGCGCGATATGAAGACGGAGCGCGAATCGTTGCGTTCGGCGTTCGAAAAGAGCATCACCCCGTCTTTTATCCTTTCCAGTAAAGGTTATATTACGGTAATGAACGAAGCCTGCCGCAATTTGTTCGGTTTTACGGAAACAGACAAAAAGTTCTACCGCAATGTGTATATCAAACCGGCGATTCGCCTGGCGGTTCGCAAGAATCTCAAAATGGGTCAGCCCGCTCAAATGGACTATACCTTTGATTTCGAACGTGCCGCAGAAAAATTCCCCGGCCGCATTGAAGGAACGGGCCAACTGCATCTTTTGGCCAATTTTGTGCCGATAAACAAGCGCGATACCAAGGATGGCACGGTAGAAGCAGACTACATTGTTTTTTTAGAGAAAAAGGAACCGAAGGACGAGCCTGAACCGCCCTCCTCGGTACCTCCTGCGCCTAAACCCCCGGTTGCCCCGGTTGAAGAACCCAAAGCACCGGTCGTTTTACCACCTCCACCGCCGGAAAAGCCCCAACAAGCGCCGGCGGCGCTTTCTTCTCACGCACGGGAAACTTTAGTGCTCCCCAACAGCGAGCCCTATGCGCTTTGCTCCAAAGATTTCAAAATACTTTCCTGCAACGCGCTTTTTCGTTCTTTGTGCCAACTGGAAGAAAACGAACTGATCGGTCAGCCGATTATGTATGTTTTCCATAGCGATTTTCAAGCAGCTCTTACGCAAGATTTATTCACTCTTTCTGCGGACGGGGCTATTTCCAACCGGGAATACCGGCTTAACCTGGCCAGCGGGTTGGAAAGCACTTCCGTCCGGGTCAGCGCGGTAAAGGAAGCGGACGGGCGGTATTTGTTTGTGTTGCGCAATTTGGCTTTTCATCAGCAAATTATGCGTATTTTGGAAGAACGCTCCGCTCAACTCAATGCTTTATTGGAAGCGACGGACGGCATTGTTTTTTCCGTTTGGTTTGAAAAAGACCGTTTCGGCCAAATTGAACAAGCCAATAAATTTCTTTCCCGCAAACTGGGCTATTCGCACGAAGAATTGGTGCGGATGTCTTTTGCCGATCTCTTTACAAACGGGGAAGGGGCGGCTGCTAACCCGGCCCAAGTATTAGCCCAAGCAGAAGGGGAACTTGCCTCTCATGGCAAAACTTCCTTCCGCTTGCCGGTGCGTAAAAAAGACGGCGAAGTGTTTGAAGCACAAGTGATGCTTAGCGCATTGGATCTCCCTTCCAAAGATGCCGCTTTGGTAATTATTTACGATCTTTTCCAGCAACTCGACCGTGTGGCCAAAGATTCCAAAGAAGCCAAAGAACTCAAATGTGTCCGCCAAGCGTTGCCGGGGTTGTACTTAAAAACGGATAGCGAAGGGTTGGCCTTGGAAGTATATTCCAATTTAGATTATTTGGATAACGAACAAACGCAGGATATCTTTTTGGACAGATTCCCCGGTCAGTATTGGTCTGCGGAAACTGCTTCGCGGGCACTTTTTGCCATTAAAGAGGCGTTGTCTATCAATGTGAGTACTCGGTTTGAATTTGAGTGGGAAGTATCCGGTAAGGTTCGCTATTACGAAGTACTTGTTACACCTATTTCCGGGTGCGGAGAAGCGGTACTGTGGATAAAAGATGTATCGGGCAAACACGCCTATGACGAAAAAGTGCACGAACTTTACCGCATTACACGCGAACCGGGCCTTTCCCTTACCGAACAGGTGGAAAAGATTTTGGCTTTCGGGCGTAAAATTTTCCGCAGTGATGTGGGGCTGGTGTTGCGTTTCCACAAAAATCGGGAGCAGTTGGAAAGTATGGTGGCATATGCTACCAAAAACGATTTGCATTTAGAACGCCATATGGAGTTTGCCGTAGAAGAGTGCTTGACCGATGTAGCCGACGGAAATGTAGTGTTAATTTCCGACGGGGAAGCCCTTTCCTGTACGCGTTGTTTGCACAAAGCCAAAGGGTTAAATGCTCTTTTAGCCGCTCCTTTATATATGGGGGGAAAGGTTACCGGGGCGCTTTGTTTTGCTTCTCAGGAACCGTGCCGCAATTTCCCGGAAGGAGCCGAGGAGTTAATCGGCATTATGGCGCGCATTTTAAGCCTTCGTTTGGAACTGCGCCAAACGGGTAAAATGTTAAGCGAAGCCTCGCGTTCCTTGGCAAAAACCCTGGAATATGTGGAAATGCCGGCTGTTATTATTGGGCTTGACTATCATGTCACCTTTGTAAACCATGCCATGTTGCGCATTACCGGCAGACGAACGAGTAATATGTTAGGGAGAGATTTTTTCGAAGAAGTTATTCGCAATGATGACCTTTCTAAACAAATGTTCAAGGCGGCGGAAAAATCTTCTACCGCGCAGGCTTTCCAAGTGCGGTTAGATTTACTGCGCGAAAATGGTCTCTACGAAGATACTCCGTGGGACGTTTTTGTGTGCAAAAATGCAGAGGGGAAAGTGGACGGTTATGCTTTAATAGCCTCTGCTGTATAAAATTTTGGCTATTTGCCCCTTGTTTTTTGGGGATAAAATAGTACAATATCTGTAAGTGTTGTTTTTTGAAATTCCTTAAGGAGTTATAACTATGAAGAAATTTATCTTATTGGGTGCCGCGCTGTTTGCGTGTGGTGCCTTGTACGCGGAGAGTATGCAATTTGTAACCTTGCTTTCTTCTCCGTTAGGAACCTTCAGCCGTTTGGAAACGGCTGACCCTGCTGTTGCTACAAGAAGTCAATTTGTTAACTTTGGTACTACCAAGGTAGGGACGGGCCAAATCGATTTGGTAAAAAAAGCCCCCAGTATTAAATTCCTTCACTTAGCGTCCGGAACGACCCTGAGTAGTGGTAATTTGGCGGCCTATTATACTACGGGCCGTTTTGAAATTGGGCCCGGGGGCACCGTAACGGGGAAATCTCTTTTAGCGACGAGTTTATCCTATAAAGGATCGACTAGTGCCAAAAGTGAAGTAAGCGGAACATTAACGCTTGCGAATACCGGTAAGTTTGTTGGCGGCTATGCAGGGTCTATGATTCTCGGAAAAGCCAAAACGGTTGCAAGCCGGCCCGACAATGTAGGCCTTGATATGCACTGGAGTAACATCCATAAATGCGAGGCTTATAAAACGGATGGGACATGTCCTACCGGGAAGGAAAGCACTTATGCTAAATCTTTTGTACTTAAGAGCAAAGCCTCTTTTGATGCTCCCTGCGGAGAAGGGCCGAAAGGTGCAAGTTATACGGACTTTTGTCCTACAGGCCAAACCGGCTCTATTACTATGACTTGGGACACAGGTCTCTGTGCATATAAAGAAACAAAAAACACCTGTAAAAATACTAAAAAGAGATGCTTAACCAAACGCAGATGGTGTAAACTGTTGGATGTCGGTACCGGGGCATTAAATAGCGGCGCATATAATGAAGATACGCTTACCGATTGTAGCGATCTTAAAAGGGGTTTTGGCCACTTGAATGGTTGTGCTGTTGCTATTGGTATGTATGGCGGAGATGATTTTAACAGCACTTTTAAGCAAGTTCCTATGGGGTGTTCTTGGGGGCAGGAATGTGATTCCTGTGAGTTAAATGCCTACTATGCCAGTAGTTCTAATGGTGTTTACTGCGCTACTTGTAAAAATATGATGCAGTATGCGTATGGGCCGGGTAGCGTAAGAACCCTCTATAATGTGGCTTATGCTGTCTGTACGGAATTGGACGACTGTGCGGAAGGCGAGGAAAGAACAGACTGTTGGGATATTGGAAGTGGTTCTAATTCGGATGTTCCGATAGATGTTCCTTTAACGCCTGTTCCTATGGATCCGAACTTGTAGATTTAGTTTTAATAAAAAACCCCCTCAAATACCGAGGGGGCTTTTATTTGTACTCTTTAGTGTATTTATATTGTTTGGCTGTCGTTTTTTTACTCTTGTTCTTCTTGGGCCCTTTCTATTTTTTGTGTGAGGGCCTTTTTAATTTCTTTGGCTGCTTTTTTATCTTTCTTTTCCAATTGTTCCAATAATTTTTTTTGTAATTGCGCAGGCAATTTTTCCGCCCCATATTGCCGCAGTAAACGGACGGCCTGTGCGTTTTGCAGGGCTGCCGCATAGAACAAGGGCGGAAGGCCTTTTTTATCGGCCAAATTGGCGTCTGCGCCGCGTTTTAAGAGGTAGAGCAGTAAATCTTGCCGAACTTTTTCCGAGGGGTATTTTTGGGTAATAGCCATGAGTAACGGCGTGGCGCCCAAATCGGTTTGGATATTAAGTTTTGCTTCTTTGAAAACTAACAGTTTGGCCGCCTCGGCTTGTCCGTCCCGCGCGGCGATAAATAAAGGAGTCCACCCTTGCGGAGTGGCGGCGTTGATATCTAAGCCTTTTTCCAACAGAAATAAAATAATATCTTCATTCCCGCCGGAGGCCGCCGCATGCAACGCATTAAACTCTATTCCGCCATATCCGCGTTCTTCGTCCGAAAAATAAAGCGTACGATGCAAGGGCGCGCCCTGCTCTAAGCCTTCTTTTACGGCCAGTAAATCGCCATAATAAGCATCGGCAATCAGGGTTTCTGCGCGTTGGGTTTTGTCGGCTTGATGATAAGTAAAAACCAACCCTCCCACAACCGCTACTACCAATGCCAAAGAGATTTTGCGCATCATAAACAAACCTCTTGGTTTGTATCGGCTGAACGGTACATGGCATCTAACACTTTTTGTACTTCTAATCCTTCCGCTATTGAAGGGGAACTTTGCTTTTCCTGATGCACGGCCTGCAAAAAGGTGTACAGACTGTCCGCATGGCCCCGAATCCAACCCAAGGGGTGACGGGAAGGGGGGAAGTTGTTTACTTCCGAGTATTTCTGCACGGTTTCAATGCGGGTATAACCGGCAAGCGGATTGGCTACATCATAAAAATACAACCAGTTGCCGTCCATAAAATCAATTTTTAGGGCACCTTTTTCCCCGTGAATTTCGATAAATAAGTCCGTATTGGTACCGGTGGCCAGTTTGTTGGCTTCCACCGTGCCCACGGCTCCGTTTTGAAGGGTAACAACGGAGTAGGAAGCGTCGTCCGTGTCAATGAGGCAGATACCGCCTTTTCCGTCGGGTCGGGTGGCATAAGCCGTTTGATTTTTGGTATAAACACGCGCCACCGGCCCGGCCAACCAAGTGAGCATATCAATTACATGGGCGCCCAAATCATACAAAGTTCCTCCGCCGGCCGCTTGGCGGCTGTTGCGCCAACGGGCGGGCTTGGTAGGATCTATATGAGAAGGCATAATCATGTGTGCCCGAAAGGAAAGAATTTTTCCCAGGCGGTTTTCGTCCATGAGTTTTTTGGCTAATTTGGCCGCCGGAATAAAGCGGTTGTTAAAAGCCGTTTGGGTGGTTACGCGGGTTAAATTCGGGTGCGCCAAAATGCGTTGGGTTTCTTCTTCCCCGCAGGCAACGGGCTTTTCGCAATAAATGTGTTTATGGTGGTCTAACGCTTGCAAAATAGCCTGTGCGTGTTGTGCATTGGGCGTGCAAATATCAATGATATCTATATCGGGTAAAGACAGTACTTCTTCTAAGTTATGGCAAGCGTGTTCAAAACCATAGCGTTCTTGGGCGGCTAAAGCATTTTCGTAGCGGCCGCTACACACGGCGGCGAGGCGAATATTAAAATCCGGCTCGTAATAAAGCGGAATCGTTTTGTATCCGTAAGTGTGGGTTTTCCCCATAAAACCAAAGCCGATAACGGCAACATTAAGTGTTTTCATAAGTTGGTTTTATTCTAGCAAAAAAGAAGGGCCGGTTGGTAATAAAAAAACCCCCGCCGTGAAGCGGGGGTTTGGGTTTTAGTCTAAACTATTTTTCTACTTTTTCGGTAGGCTCAATAGCGGCGAGTTGTTTGTACAAGTCGCGTCTCCAAGCATATTCCGATTCAGCGCGTTTGATAAGTTCTTTCGCGAGTTCGGGGTTGTCTCTCATGAGGCCTTTGAAGCGGTTTTCGCCGCCCATGTAATCGGCCAACGGGAGGGTGGGGGCGCCCAAGGGGCTATCCACATGCAAGGGGTTTTTGCCTTCGTAGCGGGCTTCGGGGTTGAAGCGGTAGAGGATCCAGCGGCCGGCTTGTACGGCGCGTTTGGCTTCACCCATACCTTTGGACATATCAATACCGTGAGCAATGCAGTGCGCATAGGCAATTACCAAGGCCGGGCCGTCGTAAGCATCGGCTTCCGCCAAGGCTTGGATGGTTTGGTTCATGTTGGCACCCATGGCTACTTGCGCTACATAGATGTTGCCGTAGGTCATGGCAATCATACCGAGGTCTTTCTTCGGCATGGTTTTGCCGCCGGCGGCAAACAAGGCTTTGGCACCGAGCGGAGTGGCTTTGGACATTTGACCGCCGGTGTTGGAGTACACTTCGGTATCGAGCACCAAGATTTTGATGTTCTTGCCGGAAGCCAAGACGTGATCCAAGCCGCCGTAACCGATATCGTAGGCCCAGCCGTCACCACCCAAGATCCACACAGATTTGCGAACCAAGTAGTCGGCCAAGCTTAAGAGGCGTTTGCAGCGGGGGCAATCTCTGCCGGTTAAGAAGGCTTTGAGTTCGGCCACGCGTTTGCGTTGTTCTTCTACGCCCGCATCGGTGGTTTGGTCGGCATTTAACAAGGCATCAACCAAGGCGGTGTGATCTTTGAGGCATTGTTCTCTGTTTTCGACGAGCAAGGCTTTGGCATCGGCGTTTAATTGGTCAAATGCTAAGCGCATACCCAAACCGAATTCGGCGTTGTCTTCGAACAAGGAGTTCGCCCAAGCCGGCCCTTTGCCGTCATCGCGTTTGCAATAGGGGGTGGTGGGCAAGTTACCGCCGTAAATGGAGGAACAACCCGTAGCGTTGGCAACAGCCAAGCGGTCACCGAAGAGCTGGGTTAAGAGTTTCACATAAGGCGTTTCACCGCAGCCCGCGCAAGCGCCGGAGAATTCAAACAACGGTTGTTTGAGTTGGGAACCTTTCACAGATTCTTTTTTGGTTTTTACTTCGGCTTGTTTGAGGCCCAAGAAGAAAGCATAGTTATCGATTTCATCATTGCGAACATCTAATTGATGTACCATGTTGATGGCTTTCTTTTCCGGGTTTTCTTTGTTTTTAGCCGGGCAGTTGAATACACAAGCGCCACAGCCGGTGCAGTCTTCCACCGCTACTTGTACGGTGAATTTGAGGCCGGCCAAGTCGGCTTTTCCGTCGGCAGATTTGAAAGTTTTAGGAGCATCTTTCAAAGCTTCGCCGTCATAGGCTTTAATGCGGATAGCAGCGTGCGGACACACCAAAGAGCAGAAACCGCATTGGATACAAGTGTTCGGATCCCAAGCCGGTACCATGATGGCGATATTGCGTTTTTCATATTGCGTGGTAGCGGTAGGATAGACGCCGCCTTCCGGCATGGCAGAGGTGGGAAGTTCGTCCCCGCGGCCGGCAATCATTTCGCCCAACACATCTTTTACAAAAGCGGGGGCTTCGGCCGGTACAGCGGCTTTGGTGTGGAGTTTGGAAGTTACTTCAGCCGGATATTTTACTTCGTGTAAACCCGCCAAGGCGGCATCTACGGCTTGATAGTTCTTCTGTACGATTTCTTCACCTTTTTTGGAATAGGTTTTCTTAATAGCGTCTTTAATATCGGCGATGGCTTTTTCAGCCGGGATTACACCCGCAATACCGAAGAAGGCGGTTTGCATGATGGTGTTGGTGCGGCTGCCCATACCGGTTTTGAGCGCAATTTCGGAAGCGTCGATGACATACACTTTGAGTTTGCGGTCAATGATGGTTTTTTGTACTTCGGCGGTTAAGTGGTTCCATACTTCTTCCGGCCCGTAGGGGGAGTTGATAAGTACGGTGGCGCCTTCTTTGGCTTTACCGAGTACATCGTATTGGGCCAAGAAGTCAAACATATGCACGCCGATGAAGTCCGCAGATTGGATAAGGTAAGGCGCGCGGATATAGTTTTTACCGAAGCGGATGTGAGAGGTGGTCATAGACCCGGATTTTTTGGAGTCATAGACGAAATAACCTTGAGCAAAGAAGCCGTTGGCGCTGATGATTTTCATCGTGTTTTTGTTGGCGCCTACGGTACCGTCGGAACCTAATCCGTAGAACAAGGCGGCAAAAATATCGCCGGCGGCTTTGCTTTCCAATTTGCAAACGGGCAAAGATTTGCCGGTCAGGTCATCATGGATACCGACCACAAAATCTTTCACGGGTTCGTCTTTGGCCAAGTTTTCAAATACGGCCTTTACGTGAGAAGGCGTAAAGTCTTTGGAACCGATACCGTAGCGGCCGCCGATGATAAGCGGGGTGGCGGCAAATTTGGCTTTGGCTTCAGCGGTCAAGAAAGCGGCGCAAACGTCTTGGAACAAAGGTTCGCCCAAGGAGCCGGGTTCTTTGGTGCGGTCAAGCACGGCCACTTTTTTGACGGTGGACGGAATAACTTTGATGAAGTCTTCAATGGAGAAGGGGCGGAACAATTTAACTTTCAAAACACCCACTTTTTCGCCTTTCATGGCATCAATGGCGTTTTGGGCTACGTCCGCACCGGAACCCATAATGACGATAAGTCTTTCGGCATCTTCATCACCGAAGTATTGGAACAAATCGTATTTGCGGCCGGTCAATTTTTCGAATTTGGCCATTTCTTCTTTTACGATGGAAGGAACAGCGTTGTAGAATTTGTTGACGGCTTCGCGGGCTTGGAAGTACACATCGGGGTTAGCGGCGGTACCGCGCACGGTGGGGTGTTCGGGGTTCAAGCCGCGGGCTTTGTGTTCGGCGACGAGTTCGTCGTTAATCATTTCCTTCATTTGTTCTTTAGACAAGGGTTCCACCATGTTCAGTTCGTGGCTGGTGCGGAAACCGTCAAAGAAGTGTACAAAAGGAATGCGGGAGCGCAAGGTGGAAGATTGGGCGATTAAGGCCAAGTCCATGGCTTCTTGCGGGTTATCGGAACACAACATGGCCCAACCGGTTTGGCGGACGGCCATTACGTCGGAGTGATCACCGAAAATGGACAAAGCGGTCGTGGCGATGGCACGCGCAGACACGTGGAACACGGTCGGGGTGAGTTCGCCCGCGATTTTGTACATATTGGGAATCATCAAAAGTAAGCCTTGAGAGGCGGTAAAAGTGGTGGTTAAAGCACCGGCTGTCAGCGCACCGTGTACCGCACCGGAGGCACCGCCTTCGGATTGGAGTTCGCTTACAGAGGGAACGTTACCCCAAATGTTCGTTTCGCCTTTGGCGCTTTTCGCGTCGCAGATTTCGCCCATCGTGGAAGACGGGGTAATCGGGTAAATAGCGATTACTTCGTTGGTGGCATGGGCGACGTGGGATACAGCACCGTTGCCGTCCATAGCAACTAGTTTAGCCATAGTTAGGAAGTCTCCTTTTTAGAATTTAAATCGGTAAAATTCCGTGCATAAAAACACGGGAGCCCGGAGGGATACCCCGGCTCCTATATATTGTATAACTTTGGGGGGTATTTGGCAAACCTCATTTTATAGGGAAAAAGACCTGTTTTTAAGTAGGCCCTTTGGCCCTTGAGTAATTGCCCCGATTTTTGAGATAATTTAGCATATCTTGTTTTTGGAGTGTCTATGAAAAAAACTTTTATTTTGATTTTTCTAACCTTTATTTCCATAAATGTTTCTGCCCAAGGGAACATAGGTAAAAATATTTGGAACGGAATTAAACAAATTGCGGCTCCCAATGCTACGGGCCGAGCATTTGCCTTGCAGGTGGAGCGCCGCGTGGCCGAGGCCACTATTCGCCAAACCATCGGGGCCCAAACCTATGCGCAAGGGTTACAACACGCTCACCAGGGCTTGTTCACTTCGCGCGATGAGTTGTTGAAGGAGCTGGGGGCCTATCCTTCCGTAGAAAAAATGGCGGAAGTGGACTACATTAACAAAAAGGTTTCCTTAAAAGTTCTTACGCACCGCATCGGCCGAAAATTTGTGGAGGCTCAGGAAGATTTAATAAAAGTAGGCGGTTGGGTGTATAAAAACAATTATCAGCAAGAACTTCAACTGGATAATGTAGGCCTGAACAAAGTGAAAAAAGAGTTGGAAAAAGCCGGTTTTGTGCGCCTGTTGGAACACGGGGAAATGTTGGCGGAGCGCTATGAAGTGCTTGCCCCTCTTTTGGACAGAGCCTCCCTGTTAAATATGCAGAAAATTTCGCTGGAACAAATGGCCGTATATTCTTACTTAAACGATATTGTCAAACAATCTTATCAACATGTTCAAGAGTTAAAAAGAGAATTACCCGCCGATTTTGCCACTACCAGTGAACGGAACTTGTCCTCTCACTTTTCCTTCCTTCGTATGCGCGAAGCAACTTTGCAACTGAACAGAAACCTGTTAGATTTGCTCGTGTTTGTAAGGGAAGAAAATATTATGGAACTAAATCAACTCCGCCAAGGCCACGGAGACCTTCCTTCCCGCTTATTGCCTGCGTGGAAAAACTTTTTGGAAATTTACGGCTATATCGAACCGTAAAACCCGATTCTTATTTGCTGAAAAACCCCGCTTTTACGCGGGGTTTTTTATTAAAAAAAAGAAGTGCTTTCTCATCGAGGACTTGACCCGTTTTTTTTACAATATACCTAATCGGCAGACAGGAAGAATTAAAATGCCGTTTGCTTGCCGTAAACTTATTTCCAAGGGTTTTATTTCTTTTTGATTTGCTTTTCATGGGCGGCTTTCAGTTTGGCAAGGAAGGCCGCTTTTACATTTAATTTATTGTTTAAGGGAGCCGTTTTAAGGTGGCAAATACCAATGGCCACGGCATCGGCTGTATCGTCGGGGGACGGGGCTTTATCCAAGTTCAGTGTCAATTGCACCATGCGTTGTACTTGTTTTTTATCCGCGGTGCCTGTGCCGCAAATCATCATTTTTACACGGGTGGGGGGATAGAAAGTAACCTCCTTTCCGGCCTGTTCGCAGGCCAGTAAGATAACGCCGCGCGTCATTACGGTGTTGGCCATGGTTTGGGCTCTTTTTAAGAAGTAGTTTTGTTCCATGGCTACTTGATCGGGTTGGTAAGTTGAAAGAATTTTTTGAAGTTCCGCAAAGATATAATCCAGCCTTTTGGGGAGGGGTTGTTCCGCCCCGGTGTGAATGAGCCCGCAGGCGCGCAAAGAAAGAACGGAACGGGCGCTCCTGGTTAGGATTGCCCATCCCGTTCTGTCTAAACCGGGGTCTATACCTAAAACGGTGGTATTCGTTTCAGTCAAGTTTCCTCTGTCTTACTCGGCTAATTTAGCGGCAATGGCTTCGTCAATGTCGGAGTTGTCGTACACGTTTTTGGTGTCATCGTGGTCATCGAGAGCATCCAACATTTTCATCAAAGTTTCGGCGGTGTGTTCATCGGTAATGGACACTTCCGTATCGGGCAACATGGAAAAATCGGCCGATACCGGGGTGACGCCTTTGGCTTCAATGGCTTTTTTCACGGCATCCATTTCGGCTACATCGGGGTTGGTGAGTACTTCAAACACATCACCCGCGGTGCGCACATCTTCGGCGCCGGCTTCCAAAGCCACATCCATAAGTTCTTCTTCGGAAATATCTTCGGCTTTTACAACAATCAAGCCTTTGCTTTTGAACATATAAGATACGCAGCCAGCCGTACCGATAGAACCGCCGTGGCTGGTGAAAATTTTACGGATTTCGGCGAAGGTGCGGTTTTTATTGTCCGTGGTGCATTCTACGATTACAGCCACAGAACCGGGGCCGTAACCTTCATAGGTGATTTCTTCGTAAGATACACCGGGGAGTTGGCCCGTACCTTTCATGATAGCGCGTTTGACGTTGTCAGACGGCATATTCGCGGCGCGCGCATCGTCCATGGCTTTGCGCAAGCGCGGGTTTTGATCCGGGTTACCGCCGCTCATTTTGGCGGCGATGGTGATTTCTCTTAAAATTTTAGTGAATACTTTGCCTTTTTTGGCGTCTACGAGGGCCTTTTTGTGTTTAATACCGGCCCAGTGCGAATGTCCACCCATGGGTATACTCCTTACTGCAGATTTAGATACTTCTATTCTAGCAAATTTTTAGTGAGCCTAATGATAGAAGTTATTTTACCCCGCATGGGATTCCCCTACGGTCATTTTGTTGACTCAAAATGCCTTCGGGCCGGACCTCGCGGTTTTTGCCTTTTCCCGATGGAAACTGCCATCGGCTCAAACAAAAACATCGCTCCGGTCTTCGAATCCCAACGCAGGCAAAGCAGTTTGTCTGCTTGTGTGTTAAAATTTTTTCAAAATTTTACCCCGCATGGGATTCGAACCCATACCACCGGTTCCGAAGACCGGTACTCTATCCAGTTGAGCTAACGGGGCATAACACTTACTTTATTGTAGCAAAAAAGAACACTCGGCGGTAGCGTAGCGCAATAAAGATGCCCTCTGCAAAAAACTAATATAAAATTGCGGGTAGAAAAAAATGGTCAAAAAAAAATTTTTTTGATATAAATAAGAATATGAAATCTATTAAAAACGACGGAGCAGCCCGCTGCCCCAATAACTGTGAACCTTTTGAAGTAGAATACTGGTCGCTCATCAGTGCCGACCAAAACCCCGATTTGAAAGAAGCCGCTTTAGGCGGAGAACTCAACTTGGTACAATGCCCCGAATGTGGCACTTTTTTTCACCATGACGGAGATTTAATTTATTTTGATGCCCCTGCCGAAATGCTTATTTTTGTATTTTCGGAGAAAGACCGCAAAAAAGAACCCGAACTTATCAAACGCATGCAGGAAGATTACGGCATTATTAAAAACACTTTGTTAAAACAATTAAATATGGATTATCCTCCATTATATGTATTTGGCCTGGAGGGCTTAAAAAATATCTTACAAGAAGAAGAAAAAATAGTGTTCGAGTCGGAAGCGGTTGCCGCTTCTGCCGCAGAACAAGGCTTTAGGGTGGTGCGCCTGAAACCGTCATACGCCAGGCAACATCATTTCCCGTATTATGTACCGGCCGCTACCGGGGGGGAGGCAAACGATTATGCTATCGCGGCCGCGAAAGTGCTCAAAGGGGGGGTAAAAAGCCCTTTGCTTGCTAACTTTAAGGATCGAATGAGTGAGGAGGGGGCCCAAAGCCCGTTACTTTTATGAAGTCCTTTATCCCAAGAAAGTATAAAGAGCAATTATATGCGGTGGGAGCATATGCAAATAAACTAGGCCTCAAGGCATGGGTAGTAGGCGGGGCCGTGCGCGATTTTTATCTCAAGCGTTCTACTTCGGATATAGACTTGTCTTTCGACGGGAACCAAGAATCCGTAGCCAATTTTTGTGTGAAACAATGGGGCGGCGGAAAACGGAAATTTTCCCAGTTTTCTACCTTTCGCGTGAATATGGCTAACGGCCTTAAGTTTGATATGGTGCGTGCTCGGCGCGAATCTTACCCATATCCCGGTGCGCTTCCCGTAGTGGAGCCGAACGGAGTGATTAAGGATGATTTATTCCGCCGCGATTTTACGGTAAATGCGTGGTGTTTTTCCATTAACCCGCTTACTTTTGGTAAACCCTACGACCCGTACGGAGCACAGAAGGATATTGAGGCGGGGCTGATTCGCATTTTGCATGATAAAAGTTTTTTGGACGACCCTACCCGTATGTATCGTGCCGTGCGTTTTGCGGGGCGGTTCGGTTGGAAATTGGCCCCCAAAACGGAACGCCTCCTTATGGAAGCGGTGCGGGAAGAATATCCGCTTCTTCTAACGCGCGAGCGATTCAGCCGTGAATTTTTGAAAGTATTAAAAGAGCCGAAAATCAAAGAAATTTTTGCGCTCATGGAAAAATATGATTTACTCAAGTTTGCTTATCCCGGCCTTCAATGGAGCGATGCGTTATTACGCACGGACGATGTGGCCGAGCGCACGGGGATTTTGGTGTGTTTGCTAGGCCCAAGCGGCGAAGATTTTTTGCGGAGCCTTCATCTGCCGAAAGAATTTTCCCAAGAAATTTTGGGTGCTTGGAAAGTGACACAAGAAAAAATGAGCCCGCTTTCGCAACTCTCTCCGCTGCAAACAGAAATTTTAAAAGCGGTGTTGCCGGGCTTACCTCCGGGTGCGTTGGAGCCTTGTTTCTTAAAAGGGCGCGAAGTAAAGGAAATGGGACTGATGGGGCGCCGTATTTCGGGCGCGTTAGACCGCGTACGCCGTGCCCAGTGGGAAGGTTCCGTTAAAAACCACGAAGAGGCGGTAAAACTCTTGAAGCTGTAAATTATTTTTTCATAACTTTCTCCCCCGGTTATTTATTACCCGGGGGATTTTTTGTGCTGTTTTACTCCGGCCTATTTGTTATAATTAGTGGCATAAGGAGAATTATATGAAAAAAGGTTTTACTTTAATAGAACTGCTAGTAGTTGTTTTAATCATTGGTATTTTGTCTTCTGTAGCCTTGCCGCAGTATCAAAAAGCGGTATATAAAGCCCGCGTGAATAGGGTATGGGCTCTTCTAAAATCAATCAAAGATGCACAAGAAGTGTATTATATGGCCAACGGAACCTATACTGATGATTTAAGCCCATTGGATATACAAATTCCCAAAGGAGATGTCCACTCCATTACCACTTCCGGTGAGGAAATTTATTCTAACGGAACCTGTATCAACAATTTAGCCGGCTCCGCTACGGATCCCACCAAGTGGTATGCTTACGGCGGATACGGAGATGATTGCGGCAACTACAAAAGTGAAAGCGTTAAGGGTTGCTATTTGTATGTATATTTTGATCACCATGCTAAAGGCGGACAAGTGGAATGCCGCGGGACTGCGGACTGGTGTGCTTCTGTTTGCAAAACACTGAACCTTTAGCGGGCTTTGTGTCTTGTTCCGGTTGTGGAAAAACTAACCCTTTTTTTGACTGGCAAGGGAGAATTTTGTTTTCTACAATATCCGCAGGAGCGGCGTGTCTTTTGAAGGGGCCGTATTACCAAAGGAGGGGTTTATGAGGCTTGCAACCGACGGGCAAAACGATTTGGAAAAAGAACTCTATATACTTCCGTGCGAATTGGGGGTAGAAGAAACCATCAAGCGTTTGGTAAGTATTTTAGAGGAAAAACAATTTCCCGTGTATCATGTGTACAATCATGCGGAAGAGGTAGCCGGCGAGGGGGTAACGCTTCGGCCTGTGCAAGCGGTGGTTTTTGGGCTTTTAAGTGCCCGTGCCAAGGCTTTGGAGCAGGAGCCCAGTTTGGCCGCGGTACTTCCTTTACGTATTGCCGTTTGGGAAGATGCCCAAGGAAAGGTGTGGCTTGGGTTCAGCCGGGTCAGTTTACTGGCGGAGCGTTTTTCCAAAGCGCAGGCAGAACTGGCGGGGCATATGCAGAACTTGATGGAGAATATTGCTCACCGTGCTTCCAAAACGGCCTCGGCCCGCCATGAAGAAATGATTAAAAACTTGGAATAATTCCAATTTGCAGACTTCTCAAACGCCCCGGGCAAACCGCTCGGGGCGTTTGCATTGGGGCCGAGCAAAAAAGTACAATTTATATATGGCGTATTCATCATTTTTTCGCTTTCTTATTTTGTTTTTGACGGTTTGTTTTCCGTTTCTTTCCGCTTACGCAAGCGGGCCGTTAAAAACTTCCCGTTTTTTGAAAAAAGCCGCCCAACCTTCTGCCCGTTTCAGCGTTTCCTCCGTTCGCGAAATTCCTTCTCTTCGCTTGGCTGCAACCGTGTATCAACACTCGGTGGTTTCGGTAGGTTTTGATTATACGCCGCCGGTTGCTCCCCAGCATTTGACCTCTTTGGTGGAGCGGGCAATCCTTCGTCAAAGGGTTTTCCCGCCCGTTCTTCCCGCGCTAAAACCGCTCCTTCCCGATTGGGAGCAAATAGATGCGGTAATTTTCGATTTAGACGGTACCTTGTTAGATTCTTTGGCCGCTTGGGAACACTCGGGCACGAACTATTTGCGTTCGCAAGGTATTACCCCGGCGGAGTGGTTGGACGAAGAATTGGCTAAAATGTCTTTATTGGACGGAGCCAATTTGGTAAAAGAAATGTATAACCTTCCCGAAGAAGCCGAAGAAATTTTACGCCGCACCCTGGCCCCTATTTATAAACGCTATGCCACCGACTTACCCTTAAAACCCGGAGTGGCGGAAATGCTGTTTCATTTGAAATCTCTGGGGATAAAACTGTGCGTGGCTACCGCCTCGGATCGGGTGCTTGCCGAAACGGCTTTGGAACGGTTAGGGGTGTTGCCGTTTTTTGATTTTATTATTACTTGCGATGAAGTCGGTGTCGGCAAAAGAAGTTCCGCCGTTTACGAGCAAGCCCTTAAGCAATTGGGTACTGCCAAGCCGCATACGCTGGTAGTGGAAGATGCCCCCTATGCGTTGGAAACTGCACTGCAGGCGGGTTTTCCCACTTTGGGTGTTTTTGAGCCCAAACACGGGGCCGCGGCGGCTACTTACCTCTCCCAAACGGCCGACTATTATATCCTCTCTTTCTCCAGTATTTTGTCCCGTTAAAACTAACCCTTTTTTGTCGGGTTTAATCTCTTATAATTTAGTATAGTAACAAGTGAAGAAGTAGTACTTAAAAGAGAGGTTTTACTATGTGGGAAAAAGATATTAACATTCACGAAGTACGCGAAATCCGCAGCCGCTCTACGGTATATTTTGGGGTAGGGGCGATTGCAAAAATCGGGGATATTTGTAAAGATTTGAAAGCCCGCGGATTAGATAAACTAATCGTGTTAACGGGCCGCGGTGCTTACAAAAAAACAGGTGCTTGGGAGTATGTTACCAAAGCATTTGCCGATAACGGCATTGAATATGTGCATTACGATAAAGTAACTCCTAACCCGAACACGCACCATGTAAACGAAGCCACCAAAATGGCGCTTGATTTTGGTGCAAAAGCCATGTTGGCCATTGGCGGCGGCTCTGCCATTGATGCCGGTAAAAGTGTGGCTATTTTGATGAAATACCCCGGCAAAACGGCGGAAGATTTGTACGAATTTACCTTTACGCCCACCGAAGCGGCGCCGATTGTGGCTATCAATCTTACCCACGGCACCGGCACGGAAGCCAACCGTTTCGCGGTAGTATCCATCGAAGAAAAAGATTTCAAGCCGGCTATCGCTTATGATTGCATCTATCCGCTTTATTCCATTGACGACCCGGCTTTGATGACCGGCCTGGCGGAAGACCAAACGCGCTATGTGTCTATCGACGCGGTTAACCACGTGGTAGAAGCCGCTACCACCAAAGTAACTTCGCCTTATGCGATTGATTTGGCCTTATCGGTAGTGAAATTGGTTTCCGCCTACCTGCCCGTGGCACTCAAAGACCCGAAAAATTTGGAAGCGCGCTATTTCTTGGCGTATGCGGCTTTGATTGCGGGTATTAGTTTTGATAACGGTCTCTTGCACTACACGCACGCGTTGGAACATCCGCTTTCCGGCGTAAACCCGAACTTAACCCACGGCTTGGGGCTTGCCATGTTGTTGCCGGCGGTTATTAAAAACATCTACAAAGCCAAACCCGCCACCTTGGCTGATGTTTTGGCCCCGATTGTGCCCGGTTTAACCGGTTGCGCGTGCGAAGCCGATAAAGTGGCCGAAGGTGTGGAAAAATGGCTGTTCTCCGTGGGTTGTACCCATAAATTGGAAGATGAAGGTTTCAAAGCCGAAGATGTGGAAAAATTAGTGGAACTGGCTTTTAATACTCCTTCGTTGGGGGGCTTGTTGTCTATCGCGCCGACGGAGGCCGACCGCGAAGCAGTACGCACCATTTATACCGAGTCGTTGAAACCTTATACCAAATAATTATTGGAAGAAAACTAAAAAACCCCGCTTTGTACGGGCGGGGTTTGTGTTTATTTTTGGGAGAGAAAAAGAAGAATTTCTCGTCGAGGACTTGACCCGTTTTTTTTTGTTTCTTACAATGGAAAAAACAGGGAGTTTTTGGGCTGTTAAATTTAAGAGGCTTGTTGTTGGCGTTTTTAGAGCCGTATAATCGTTTTCCCGGACTGCCCTCCTTAAAAGTGTAGAAAGGGAAGGGGCGCGTTCAGCGCCCCTATATAATAAGAGGAAAAAATGAAATTAAATAAAAAGAAAAAAGCATTTACATTAACGGAACTCTTGGTGGTAGTAATTATCATTGGGGTATTGTCTGCTGTGGTACTTCCCAAATTTAATAAGATTTTGGAAACCCGCAAAACGACGGAAGCGGAAGAACTGATGGCGGCCGTACGCACGGAACAGGAAAAACGCTGTGCGTTGGATAAGGACTATTTAACAGAAGTTACAAAACTTACCGAAGTGTTGCCTACGGACACCACCAAAAATTTTACATATACGCTTACCTCTACGGGTATTAAAGCCTCGAGCAAAGGCAAATACGCTTACGAATTACAAATGCCGTCTTATGCGGACGGCCGCATTTGCTGTGAAAATGAAACGGAGTGTTTGAAATTAAATAAAGACTATCCGTTATGCAGTGAACTTTTAGCCAAAGCCGATTATGACGACGGAACTGCTTGTGCGGGAACGGTTGCCGCTCCGCCGCCCGTGTATGAATGTTCCGGCCCTTCCACGCAAACTTGCGGTTGCAACAATGCGGGTGTTCAAACGCGCACTTGCAATACTTCTACCGGGGAGTGGAGTGAATGGAGTGCTTGTGATGCCCCGGCTACGTGTACTTGTTCCGGCACCAAACCGGCCTATAGCCAAACTTGTAATATTGCGGTACTCAATTAAGAACCGTTTCTTGCGACACCAGTACCGGGGAATGGTCTGTTGGCAGTTGGGGAGCGTGTAGTGTGAAAGACTCCTCGTTTTGTAGCTGCACTCACCCGGTGGACTTAGGGCTTGGGGCCTTCCCGGATTACGGTAGTTGTTGTATCAATGGAGATATATACAGTTTAGCCGGAGTCAAAGTGGATATAGAACAACACAATAACGGCCTTTGCTGTAATTATAATTGTGACGGTGCCACAGTATATGAAGACGGTACCAGAGTGGGCTGTACCTGTATAACTGGCGGTAGCAGTTCCGGCGGTGGCAGTAGCAGTACCAGATGCCCGTCTCCTTCTTCCTTTGAGAAAGTTGCAGATTGCGGAGCTAGAACCTGTGCTGCTTTGCATTTCATTGCTTGTAGTGGAGAATGCTGTAATTGTTCAGTCAGCATATCGTCTGAAACAAGAGTATCTGATGACGGCGGTTGTCTTATCAAAGGTACTGTTTACTATCAATAGTTTGCGTAAATAGTTGTCGTTGTAAAAACCCCGCTCTGTGGAGCGGGGCTTTTGTTTGGTTACAGTACACGCTTAAATTTTGCTGTTGGGGGGGATATCTTCCGTAATCCATTTATTGGCCCCGATTACGCTATTTTCGCCAATGGTTACATTGCCAAGCACGGTAGATTCGGCATAGATAATTACATGGTCCCCCAGGTTAGGGTGTCGTTTGATGCCTTTAACGGGGTTTCCGTTTTCATCAAGCGGGAAACTTTTGGCTCCCAAAGTAACCCCTTGATAGAGTTTCACATGCGCGCCAATCACGCACGTTTCGCCGATAACCACACCCGTGCCGTGGTCAATAAAGAAAGACGGGCCGATTTGCGCTCCGGGGTGTATATCTATGCCTGTTAAACTGTGTGCATATTCCGTTACAATGCGCGGAATTAACTTGACGCCTTCTTTGTACAGGAAATGTGCCATGCGCTGATAGGCAATGGCCGTTACGCCCGGATAGCACAAAAGTGTTTCCGCAGGGGTAACGGCGGCCGGGTCTCCTTCGTAGGCGGCTTGCACATCGGTCATTAACAAGCGTTGGATAGAAGGCAAGATTTGAAAGAATTTTTCCGTAATTTCTTTGGCGCGCCGTTCGCAGGAGTGGCAGTCGGTCTTTTCTTCGCAGAAAAAGCAAAAGGAATTTTTGATTTCCTTTTCCAAACGAACCGCCAAAATTTCAAGAGGTGTAGCGCAAGAGGAATTGTTACAAACCAGCGGATATTGGTATAAGAAGTCTTTGAGCGCGGAAAAAATTTCCACCGTTTCTTTGGCGGACGGCAGATACTTGGCCCGTTCAAAAAAATTTTTATCAAAAGTATTTTTTAACTCTTTGGCAACGGTGGAAAATAAATCGCTCATATCCCGGTTCCTTACATTTTGAAATCTTCCCCTAAATAAAGGCGGCGGGCATTGGTGTCGTTAAGAAGGGTGTTTTGGTCTCCTTCTACCAAGATTTTACCGTCGTAGATAAGGTAGGCGCGTTCGGTAAGGGGCAAGGTTTCGCGTACATTATGGTCGGTAATCAGCACACCGAGGCCCTTATCTTTAAGTTTGAAAATCATTTGGCGCAAATCGGATACGGTAATCGGGTCAATCCCCACGAAAGGTTCATCTAACAAAATGATTTTGGGGTTGCTGATCATACAACGCGCAATTTCCATGCGGCGCTTTTCTCCGCCCGAAAGCGTCCAGGCTTTTTGCTTGGCCAGTTTGGTAAGGCCAAATTCGGTTAGCAGTTCGTCCACGCGGCGCTTCTGTTCTTTTTTATCGTCCAAAATGCGTTCCAACACGGCGAGCAAATTTTCTTCTACCGTAAGACCCTTAAAAATGGTCGGCTCTTGGGCCAAGTATCCAAGCCCGTGGCGGGCGCGTTCGTACATGGGCAGAGCGGTAACATCTTCGTCATCGATAAACACACGCCCCGTGGTGGGACGGATAAAACCTACCATCATGTAGAAAGAGGTGGTTTTTCCGGCTCCGTTAGGGCCCAGCAATCCTACGATTTCACCTGTTTTTACATGAATATCCACGCCTTTTACGACCATGCGGTCTTTGTATACTTTAACAATTTGTTCGCTGCGAAGTTGCATAATAAAAACCTCTAAAATTTGGAATTGATGTCCGCCTCGTTTAACTTCGGGGCTACCACCCACCCTTGCACTTTACCGTCCAACACGATTTTTTTACCTTCGTTGTCGGCAGATACTTGGTCGGCGATAATGGCAAAAGTGTTTTCTTCGTTTTTTCCGTAAGCCATGGGGCGGGCGCCGTAGGCATAAGAATAATTTTTATTTCCGTCATAGACGATAGTTTGCGCGTCTAAAGTGCGTAACCCGTCCGTTATTTTAGCGTCGCCTTCCAGTATGGCATAATTAACCGATTGCTTGAAGGTAACTTTTTGGGCCGTCAAAATTTCCTTCCCGGCAGGCGTAGGGCGTTCTACCCGTACATTTCCTTCCAGAGTAAAAATCTTTTGGGCTAAATCAAAGGTGGCTTTGTCCGTCCAGGCAGTTCCCGTTTGTTTCTTTTCGTCCGTGTAGATGAGTTTAATTTGTTTTTGCGCGGAAGATTTCAACTCGCCTTGTTGGGTTTTGTAGTTGTAACGGGCATAATGGGCGTATGCTTCATAGGAAGAACCTTGCGGATCATTTTGTTTCAGATAGACGTTTCCGCGTGCTGTAAAACGGTTTTTGGCGCGTTCGGAAAGGGCATAATCGGCGCGGAATTGATAGGTGCCGTTATCATACGAAACATTACCGGAAAATTCTTCCTGTTGTTTGTCTTTGTAAATAACCCACGAATCACTTTGCACAATTCCGCCCAACACGGCAGGCAGTTCGGTAGGGGCTTTCGATTTAAGCGTCTTTTTGGCTTCGGCAATTTTCGGCTTGACCGCCGGGGCGGGAATTTCCGGCCCTTGAACATGAACGGTTCTGCAACCGTTTAACGCGGTGCAAACCAAAGCCGTAAGAAGGATAATGAAGGTCTTTTTCATTTGCTTTTCCGTTGCAATTCCCGGGTTGATTGCGGAAGTTGGGTAGATTGTTTTTTCATTTCGATTTTAACAAGTTTGGAATCGGTTTCAATCCCTCCGCGTGCCGTGATTTTGGCTCCCCCGCGGGTGATAACCGTTTTCCCTTCCGACCAGACCCTATCCTTATCTATATCGTAAAAAAAGCGGTTGGCCGTAATTTTTACATCTTCCAAAAACGAATCAATTTGTGCGTTTCCCTCTACCGTTACCAATTTTTTAATATAGTCAAAAGTACCCGTTTTCCCGGTTACGCTTGCGCTATCCTTCCCGTCTTGTTTCAGCAGAAGTTGCGGGTTTTTGAGTGTGGCACTTTTAAGATCTGCAAAGTCCACCGTATCGGCCTGCAAAATCCATTGTTTTTGGTTGTCTTTTGATTCAAAAATAGACACACGGGTAGCCAGTTGCATATCGGAAGCATCGTTGGGGGAAATATCCCCGCTTCCGCCGCAAGCGGTTAAAAAAACAAAGGCAAGTAAGAGGGCAATGTTCTTTCTCATTTTTTATCCAATAACGCTAAAAATTCAATTAAATCTTTTTCGTCCACAATGCCCACCACTTTGCCCGATTTGTTCAGTACGGGCAAGTTATCTACATGGGTGGTGTGAATCATCTTGGCGGCTTCTATGGCGGGCATAGTGTCCAGCAAGTGATGCGGATTTTTTGTCATTACGTCCGTTATTTTTTTACCCAACACATCTTCGCCCGTTTGCAAGAGGCGGCGCAAATCACCGTCCGTAAAGTATCCGGCCAATTTACCTTGTTTGTTAACCACGCTGGTAGCACCTGCCCCGTCGGTTTTCGTCATCACAAAAAGAGCATCTTTTACGGTAGCCGTCAGCGGAACAACGGGGTTATTTTTTCCCGTACGCATGACATCTTTTACCTGTTGGGTAAGCAATTTCCCCAAAGAACCTCCGGGGTGGAAGGTAGCAAAATCACGCTTTTCAAAATTTTTCACTTTCATTAAGCACAGCGCCAACGCATCGCCTAACGCCAAAGTAGCAGTGGTAGAGGCGGTGGGGGCCAAATTGTACGGGCAGGCCTCGCGTTCAATATGAACGGGAATATGAATATCCGACATCAAAGCCAGTTTGCTTTTTTCGTGCCCCGTCATGGAAATAATGGTCAGTTTGCGGCGTTCCAAAGAGGGCAGAATTTTATTGATTTCTTCCGTCTGGCCGGAAAAGGACAAGGCCAAAATAATATCCCCGGGGGTAATCATACCCAAATCGCCGTGTAATGCTTCTACCGGGTGAACAAAAAAGGAAGGGGTGCCCGTAGAGGCCAAGGTCGCCGCTATTTTCCGTCCGATAAGCCCGCTCTTGCCGATTCCAAGAACCACTACGCGCCCTTTGCTTTTGGCGATTACTTTAACGGCTTGCAAAAAATTATCGTTGATACTTTTTTGGCTGAGTTCCAACGCTTTGTGTTCTACGGAGAGAACTTCTTTAGCCATTTTTTTGATAGCGGAATCAGAATAAGTTTTAATCATAATTTTTCCTTTATGCGGGGTTTTTTATCCACGGAGTTGCTTGCGCGGAAGGCTGTTTTGTTTGGTATGGGGCGGGGAGTTTGGCCGTCACATATAAGAAAACAAAGTACCCCGCCAAACACACCGCTAACAGCGCACCCAAAAACCGGGCGTGCCATTTAAGAGAGGGAATAAAGGCGGGGGTATAGGTCATTATTTGAATTTTTTTACTACTTGATCAATTAAGCAAAGTTCGCGAGCCATTTTTTCGGCCAGTTTCATATCCAGCGAATTGGGCCCGTCAGACAAAGCCGTATCCGGCGTGGGGTGTGCTTCAAAAAATACGCCTGCGATACCCAAGGCGGTAGCCGCTTTGGCCAAGATAGGGGCCATTTGGCGGTTGCCGCCGGTGCAAGAGCCCAAGGCTCCCGGTTTTTGTACGGAGTGGGTGGCATCAAAAATAACCGGATATCCAAATTCTTTCATGGTTTGCAGGGAACGCATATCCACTACTAAATCGCCATAACCGAAACTGGAACCGCGTTCGGTAAGAAGAATTTTTTTGTTTCCGCGCGATTCGATTTTTTTGATGACTTGTTCCATTGCGCCCGGAGCCAAAAATTGGCCTTTTTTCACATTGATGGCGCGGCCGGTATCGGCACAGGCAAGTACCAAATCGGTTTGGCGGCACAGGAAGGCCGGAATCTGCAAAATATCGGCTACCTGGGCAGCTTCTTCGGCTTGCCACGGTTCGTGTACATCTACCACCACGGGAAGCCCGGTCAACTTTTTGGCCTTAGCCAAAATGTCGAGCCCTTTGGTGAGCCCCGGCCCGCGGTACGCTTCCACCGAAGTGCGGTTGGCTTTATCGAAAGAAGCTTTTAAGATAAAAGGGTGTTTGGTTTTGGCAAGGATAGATTTTAATTTTTTTGCCGTCTCCAAATAATGTTTTTCGCTTTCAATAACGCACGTCCCCGCCATAAAAGAAAGGGGCCGGGTGTTGGAAATTTTATAACTGCCGATTTGAATAGTTTTTTGCATATACTTAATGATAGCAAATTTTACCCGTTTTCTATAGGAAAAAGAAAGTAAAAAAACTTGTAATTTGGCTCCGGGTGTTTTATACTATAAGTCAGGAGTTTATTTTAGGAGGAACTATGCAGAGAGGTTTTACCCTTATAGAATTATTGGTTGTTGTGCTGATTATCGGCATTTTATCTTCGATAGCATTGCCGCAATATACGCGTGCGGTAGAAAAATCCCGTGCGGCAGAAGCCATGTCCAACGGGAAGGCATTACTCGATTCCATGAATCGTTCCATCAATGAAATCCCCAAATTACAAGCGGGGGAAGTGAGTAACAAAAATTTGTTGGACATTCGCTTGAACAAAGGTTCTTGGAACGCTACGGGTACGGTCTTTACGAACAAAGATTTTTCTTACGATATTTCCAACCGGGACTATCTTAGAATTACGCGCCGCATTGATTCCAGCAATTCTTACGAGCTTATCCTTTACACTGTGCAGAGCAACCAGGACGGAATCCGCACCTGCAAAGGGGTAGGGAAAACCGGCATCGGTGTTTGTAAATCGTTAACCTCTGCCGGTTATAAGGTGATTTAGTTTTAGGAAAATAAAAAACCCCGGGTTTCGGCCCGGGGTTTTTTTCGGTAAAGTTATTTGTTTCCGGTACTGCCGAATCCGCCGTTTCCTCTGGCGGTATCCGTCAGTTCTTCGGCTTCTTCAAAGGCGGGATAGAGCGTGGGCAATACCACAAGTTGCGCTACTTTTTGGCCTTGTTCAAAAGTAAATTCCGTATCGTTGAGGTTATACATACACACAATCAGTTCTCCGCGGTACGGCGCGTCCACAAGCCCTGCCATGGCTTTGATGCCTTTGCTTTCCACGGAACTTTTCCCCCAAATAATGCCGGAAGTACTTTCCGGAAGTTCTACGGCAATTCCGGTATGCACATAAGTGATGGCACGGGGCGCCAGAACCGTGCGTTCCAAAGCGAACAAGTCCGCACCGGAATCGGTAGCGTGGGCGCGAAGGGGAAGTTTGGCGTGGGGGGCTAATTTTTTTACTTTCATGGTCAGGTTGCTCATAAGTTAATCCAATAATTTTTCAATTTGTTTCATCGCGTTTTGCGCGTAAGATTTGACTGTCGGGTTTCCCGTGCGGGCCAAGAGGCTCAATTGCGGGATAAGGCTTTTTAACAAACGAATATCAAAGGTGCGGTCGGTGGTGTAGTTAAATGCATCGTCGTTGGAAAGAACCCCGGCCATGTACGCAACGGCACGCAACGCATTGATACGGACATTTTCTTTGTCGCTGATAAGGCCTTGGCGTACATCTTCCACCGCGTTTCCGGTCATAAATCCAAGCGCTAACGCATAAGTGGCGGAAACGGGGGAATTATAATCTCTTTTTAATTCTTTGAAGACGGAATTTTGGGTAAAATCGCGGTTTTTAGCCAAAGCGGTTGCCAAGTGCGTTTGAACAGAGGCATCCTGTTCTGTTTTGGCCATTTTCAAAAGTTGTTTGGAGGCTTCTTCGCTATGCAAAGTGCCCAACCACGCAGCGGCCGCCGCACGGACGGAAGCATCTTCGTGTATGCAAGCCGTTTTGAGGTATTTTACCGCAGGCTTGGAAAACATATTGAGTGCGCGTTGGGCAAAAGCCGGGTCGTAGGCGTACAAGCGGACGATATCGTCCGCGTATGTTTCGTTTTGCGGGTTTAATAATGCCAGTGCACCTGCGGCATAGGAACGGAGGAGCATGTCCTGGCTTAATAAGGCATTTTCCAACACGGGCAGAAGTTCTTCATGCGCAGAACCCATGGCTGTAATAATGATAGCGGCAAAAGTTTGTTTAAGGCTATCCCCTTGGCGTAACACCAAAGAGAATAAAGCAGGTTCCTGAATTTTAGCAGGCGGATTTTTGACCAAACTGGCCCCGGCGGCAAAAACCACATCGGGCGTTTTAGAGGAGCGGAACAGTTGTAAAACTTGTCTGTTTTCGGCCTCGGTACGGTTATTTTTTTGCAAAAGAGGCAAGGCTTTTTGGAGTTCGCTTTGCGCCGTTAAAGAAGTGGCGCAAAAGAAAAACGCCAAGCACATTAAAATAAAATAATTCGTTTTCATACTAACATTATATCAATTATTTCGGGGAGTTTTAGGGATAAGAAACCCCGCCCGAACGGAGGGCGGGGAATAGGGGGATAAACAAAAAACTAGCGGGAGGAAAGGGCCTCGGCCAAGCGTTCGGGCGCGACGGAAGAACGCACGCGTTTATTTCTTTCTCCCGAATAAATTTTCAGTTCATCGTTTTCTTTCAGCACGACTACCTTGGTATTTCCCAAGGCCAGTAAAAAATGTAAATTGGAATTGGCTTTCATAATATAACTCCTAAATCTTTCTTACTTATACTTTATTGTTTTACAAGGCTTAAAACAAGGGTCTTTGGGCCTAGGTGGGGATAGGCCCTAGCCTGAAAAAGAGAGTTTTTTGTAAAATCGAAATATGAAAAAAATTATTTTATTTGCTTTATGTATTTTATGGAGCGGGTTTTTGTCCGCACAGGACAATACCGAACTGATGATTATTAACCCCGGACGGGAAACTTTTGCGCATTTCCCTTCCGCCACCCTTGGAAATAAATACAATTTAACCGTATTTCTGCCCGAACCGTTCGTGCCGCTGAAAGGGCGTTATCCTTTGGCGGTGGTGTTGGGCATCGGGGCGGAAGAAAGCGAAGCCGCCGAAACCTTTTTACAGACGGATAAAATGATTGTTGCCGGGGTTAATTTTACGGAAAAAGATTATAACGAACCGGAAAAAATCGTACGGTTTGTATCCAAAGAGTTACTACCTTACCTGGAGACCAATTATCCCGTTTTGCCCGGTGAAAAAAACCGCGTTATTGTTGCCAAGGGAAAAGGCGGCGCCCGCGTAGCGTTACTGCTGGCAGGTATCCCCAAAACCTTCGGTGCAACGGCGTTGCTTTCGCCCGGTGATGCCTTGCGTGCGTTTGTGCTTCCCGCGCGCGGGCTTACACGCATTTTGGCGGCAGGCACACAGGCAGAACTGGCCGCCACCCAACAAGCATTAGAAGAAAACGGTTGGGAATACGGCCCCGATTTTGCTTTGTTGCAAAATACAAAAAATAACATTTGGGACTTGTTAAAAAAAGATTATTTATTAGCCGCCAAAGAGGATCTTGCCTTGGTTTCTTTGAAAGGCAAATTAGCCGCTTCCGCCCTCTCTTTATCGGGCAGGGAATCGGTGGGGCTGAAAGTAACGGCCCGCTTAAAAAATGCAACCGCCTTTGACTATGTGCCTTCCTCTCTTCGCATGAGCCCGCCTTTCTTGGTTTGGAATCCCTCTTTGGGGGCTCTTTCTGCTCTGCCCGGAGCCGAAACGGGAAGTGTAAAAATTCACTTTGTGCGGGAAAATGTGAACTTTTCTGTAAAATTAAGGCTTAAAAAATAACATAAAATGCACAAAAATGCGTTTTTATGCAAAAAAAATACAACTTGTCAACAGTTTTTTTTAGATTTGTGAAAAACGGCTCCGAAAAGCAAACTATTAAAAAGCCCGACGGAGAAACGGGATAAAAATCGGTTGACCCCCTATAGAAAAGCCAAGTTATCCACAGAAAAACGAAGTTATCCACAGGCCTTGTTAAAAAACGGGGTAAAAATAAAAAATGAAAATTTTTTTTGGGGATAACTCTAGGGAGAAATAGGGGTTATCCACAGTTTATCCACAGTATGTGGACAACTTATAAATTGCAAAATTTTTACGCGTATGCGCGCGGTTTTGCTATAATTTTGACAGGAGGATTTTTACCATGAAATTGAAAACTTTTTGTTTATTTGTTTGCTCTGTTGCCCTTTTTGCCTGCTCCTCTGCACAAAAAGAGGAAGATATCCCTACACCCACCAAACGGGACCCGATTATTGAAGAACAGGCCAAAAAGAACGAACGCCTGTATAACCAAAGCGAAGCCCGCATGGCCAAAACCTTGGAACTTCCCGCCATTACTTACGAATTTGATTCCGTCCGTCCGCCGGACTATGCCTACCCTTTCTTGGATAAAGTAGCCAATGTGATGAACGAACATCCTTCTTTGCACCTCATTGTGGAAGGCCACACCGATGTGCTCGGTACGGAAGAATACAACTATTGGTTGGGGGCTTCCCGCGCGGCGGCGATGAAATCTTACTTAGTAAGCCGCGGGGTAAATGCGGAGCGTATCCGTATCCACTCCCACGGGAAGGACAGACCGCTTACTTTGGATAACTCCAGCGAAGGGCGCCGCACCAACCGTCGGGTAGAGTTTACTTTTACTAAACGCAGTTGGAACGCCATTTATTAAGTAATCATTTCTATAAAAAAATCCTCGGGTAGATTACCCGAGGATTTTTTGTTTTTTTGGAGCCGTAAAAAAAGAGGGTTTCTCGCCCAAGGCTTGACCCGTTTTTTTTTTTCTTACAATGTACCTAATCGGCAGGCAGGAAGAATTGTAGTATTATTTGTTTGCCGAAAACTTATTTATAAGAGGTTTTGTATGAAAAAGGGTTTTACTTTGATAGAACTTTTAGTCGTGGTGTTAATCATCGGTATCTTGTCCGCAGTGGCACTTCCGCAGTACGAAAAAGCGGTTTGGAAAAGCCGTGCTTCCACGATGCTTCCCAACGTAAAGGCCCTGGCCACCGCGCAAGAAATATATTACTTGGCAAACGGAAAATATGCTACAACCTTTGGTGAATTAGACCTTTCCTTTGATAGTCTACCGGATAAAAACCCTGGAGAATTAAGTGGTTATTTGTCAGTGGCTTCATCAGATGCCGTACGTGCCAATAAAGATTATAAATTGGTAGTGAATATTGCGGGAAAAGTGGTTGCCAGCACAGCGATGTTTCTCCGCGGGCCTTATAAAGGTGCTGGCCTGCTTATACTTTTGGTTCCTGCTGATGTTTCCTCCTTACAGAAAGGGGAATTGTATTGTTTTGAGCATACTGACGTTGGTTTTTGTAAACCCTTTTATGGAGCAAGTAAAATTGGAAAAATTAACCATATAGATTATTATAAAATGCCTTAAATTTACTAAATAAAAAACCCCGATTAGTCGGGGTTTTTTTGTGGGTTTTTTTACAAAATCATCATACTGTCGCCAAACGAGTAAAAGCGGTACTTTTTTTCTACCGCTTGCAGGTAGGCCTCGTAGATAAAGTCCTCCCCGGCAAAAGCACTTGTCATGCACAGGGGGGTGGAATCGGGGAAGTGAAAGTTGGTAATCAGGCAATCTATCCCTTTGAATTGATAGCCGGGGTAAATAAACAAGTCCGTCCATTTTTTACCAGCACTTGTATGTCCGTTTTCATCTGTAAAACTTTCAATGGTGCGCGTGCTGGTTGTTCCGCAGGAAAATACGCGTTTACCCGCTTTACGCGTAGCGTTTAACAGTTCTGCCGTTTCGGGCGAAATTTCGCCCAGTTCGGCTAACATTTTGTGTTCTTCGGGTTCTCCGCGAAGGGGCTTAAAAGTACCCCAACCTACATGCAAAGTAATGTAACAGATATTTACACCTTTCTCTTTTAATTTTTGCAATAGTTCCGGCGTAAAATGAAAGCCAGCCGTGGGGGCGGCAATAGAACCTTGGTGCTTGGCAAAAACGGTTTGGTAGCGTTCCTTATCGGTTTCTATGCTGGCCGTCATACCATTGTGTTTACGGGCTTTTTCAATGTATTGCGGTAACGGCATCAGGCCGTGTTTATCGCAAAAGGGCAAAATATCATCTTGGTTAAATTCCAAAATGGCTTCGTTATTTTCGGTTTTTCCCAAAGTGCGGGCGGTTAGGCCGTCTCCAAAATCTAAGGTGATATTTTCTTTATAGTCGCGCGTAAGAACGGCCCATGTGCGGCTGTTGACAGTAGGGCGTACCAAAAGTACTTCCACCTTTCCGCCGGTAGGTTTATGGGCAAACAGTTTGGCAGGGAATACTTTGGTGTTGTTTATCACCAAGGTATCGCCCGGGTTAAAGTATTCGTGGATATCCCTAAAAGTGCGGTGTTCAATGGTGTGCGCTTGGCGGTTTAACACCATTTGGCGCGAACTATCCCGCGGGGTGGCAGGTTGTTTGGCGATAAGGGGATCTAAATCTAATTCTTTGAAGCGTTCAAAAGCCATAAGTCCTCTATTTCAATTCGGTGATCGTAGCACCGGGATAATAATTTTTCAAAATTTGTTTGTACGTTTTTCCATTTTTGGCCATGCCGTGGGCGCCGTCCTGACACATACCTACGCCGTGCCCGTATCCTTTGCCCTCAAACGCCACATTTTTTGCGGTAACGGAGAGTTTGGTGATTTTGCAACTGCGGATACCCGTAGCCAGGCGAAAGTTTCCGCACGGCACGGTTTTGGAGCCTTTGGAGGTTCGAATCGTTAAGTTAGTGGCGCGCCCCGTAGCGGTTTTGCGGGCAATTTTAATACTCTTTAGCGTGCCCGTAAGGCCGACCTTTTTGGCATAGGCAAGAACTTTGGCATGGGAGACGTTCATTTTCCATGAATAACTTTTGGAGTGGGAATCGGTTTTGCAGGACGCTCCCGACAACGGTTTAATGGAAGTGGAGGACGGACTCCAACTTTTTACATCGTCCGTTCCGCCGCCGCAGTTGGCGTGGTAGTAGGTGTGAAAGAGTTTATTGCTATAGGTAAGCACTTGTCCGCGGGTTTGGTCTACTGCTTTTTTGACGGATTCGTACTGCTTGCCGCCGCCTTTGTACATTTGGCTGCGCACATCACTATATACATCAAAATTTTTCCGCTTCACATTTTCCAAGGTTTTAAGCGTATAAGTGCGGGCGGCTACGGCTTGGGCTTTGAGGGCTTCCAAATGCCAGGAGTAACTCATTTCGTAGGGGAGTACACCGTACAAATAAGTTTCCAGCGGTGCGTGTTCCACCAAGTGAAAAGAATTTCCCGCCGGAATAATAACGATTTTCCCCGAATAGATGTTTTTGTTCCAAGTCAGTAAAGTTCCTTGGGCGGGTTCCAAAATAATGGGTTGGGTGGCTTGCAGAGTGCCCAGTTGAATTTTATTTTTATTAAGCGCCTTTACCATTAAAGTTCCGGGGGCGGAAACTTTGTATTTTTTGTCTAAATTTTGCGTATAAATATACACACGGCCCGAGTGTTTTATTTCTGCCGTTTTTTGGGAGTCCGCCAGTAATACACGCACGATTTTATCCGCGGGGCGTTTTTTAGCGGAAGGATCTTGGGCGGGAGGGACGGTTAAATCTCCCGTAACGGTAGGCGGCGGTAAAGCGGAGTCTTCCGCGTCCGCCAATACGGACGGAGTTTGCAAAGGGGCTACTTGCCCTTGCGTGTTTTGCAACGCGCGTTTTTGGGAAGGGGCCGCACATGCCGCGCACAACACGGCGGATAAACAAAAAATAACAACGGAGCGGAAGGTATTTTTCATGAATTAAAAAAGAAGTTCCGTTTGAAGTTTGCGCCCTAAATGTTCGTAGGCTTTGCGCGTGGCTACACGGCCCCGCGGAGTGCGGGCAATAAACCCGGCTTTGATGAGGAACGGTTCTATTACATCAGTTAAAGTATCCACCGATTCCGAAACGGCAATCGCCAAGTTTTCTACCCCAACCGGGCCTCCCGAAAAGCGGTCAATCAACGCTTCCAAAATGCGCTTGTCAACGCTGTCTAACCCTTCGCAGTCAATGTCCAAAGAGTCCATGGCCATTTGGGCAATCTCGTAGGTAATGATGCCTTTTCCTTTCACTTGTGCAAAGTCGCGCGCGCGGCGCAACAAGCGGTTGGCAATACGCGGGGTTCCGCGGGAGCGTTTGGCCAGTTCGGTTAAGCCTTCGCGGTCGGCTTCAATACCTAAAAGTCCTGCGGAGCGTTCCAAAATATCGGTGATTTCGGGGACTTCGTAAAAACCTAAATTAAACACAATGCCGAAGCGGTCACGCAGAGGGCCCGTAAGCAACCCCGAACGCGTGGTGGCCCCTACCAAAGTAAAACGAGGAACGGCGAGTTTAAGCGTAGTAGAGCCGGCGCCTTTACCGGTATTGATAAAGAAAGTAAAATCTTCCATAGCCGGGTAAAGGGCTTCTTCCACGGCGGGGTTAAGGCGGTGAATTTCGTCGATAAAAAGGATATCCCCTTCGGCGAGTTCGGTGGTAAGCATGGCGGCCAAATCGCCGGGGCGGGCCAGTACCGGGCCGGAAGTTACCTTAATGTTTACACCCATTTCGTGGGCTAAAATATTGGCCAGCGTAGTTTTACCCAGGCCGGGCGGTGCGTAAAAGAGGCAGTGATCCAAGGCTTCTTTGCGCGACTTAGCCGCATCAATAAAAATACGCAGATTATCTTTTAATTTTTCCTGACCGACAAACTCTTTTAAGGTAGCCGGGCGAAGAGCCGCTTCCATGCCTGCGGATTCTTCGGGGAGTTGGGTAACATCTAAAATTTCGTTTTGGTTGCTCATTTCTTTAACACCCGCAGGGCCTCTTTAATAATGTTTTCAATTTTATCGTTTGGATTGATGCCTTCGGTTTGGAGTTTTTCCATCGCTCTGCGCGCTTCGGCCGCAGAATACCCCAGCGCACCCAAAGCTTCCATCACTCCGCTAAGATAGGGGGATTCGTCCAATACTTTAATTTTGCTTTCCCCTTGAACGGTAATAGCGTCCATTTTATCTTTCAGGGAGTTGATTAGTTTTTCGGCCGTTTTGGCGGTGAAACCAAAAATGCCCGTTAAAATTTTGGGATCTCTTTTTATAATTGCGTTATGAAAATCGGCCACCGAACGCAAGGCTTTGTTCAAAAATTCCATTGCTTTTTTGGGGCCTGTGTTGGGAATAGCCGTCTTGAAAAGATACCAAAGGTCTTTATCTTCTTTGGTTAAAAAACCGTACAAAACCGTTCCGTCGTAGGGGGAAATGGACTCCGCTACATAAAAAGCGGCTTCGGTGCCGGCAGTCAGTTCCAGCGCAGAGGAGTGGGCCAAGTTTACTTCGTAGCCGACCCCGCCGCACAAGATAATGGCGCCGTCTTCTTTTACTTCTAAAATTTCACCTTTCAAATACGCAATCATATTCTCATTTTACCATATTGGCACGGGAAAAAACGGGCCGTATCCTTTTTGATTTGTAAACAGGAACCAAACAAAAAATACCCCCGATTTTTCGGGGGCGTAAGCGGGTTCTTAAAAATATAAATCGCGTTTACCGGATTTAATGGTTTTTAAGTTTTCCTCAATCAGTTTGCGAATCGGTGTTCCTTCTGCAAACGCTTCTTTGGCGGTACTTTCGATAAGCGCGTACCCCTTGGCTTTTAGGTCGGCAGGGGCAAAGTCTTCCAAGTACTCGGCAAAGGTAAACATGGCATTAGGCAAACAGTGGGTTTTAATGAGGCCGGGTTTGGCCAAATCCATAAAATCTTTTCCCACGCGGCCTAACCGGTAACAACCGGTGCAGAAAGACGGCATATGTTTGGCATCTACCACCGCACTGATGACTTCGGCTAAACTGCGGTCGTCCGTGAGGGTAAACTGGCTGCCGTTATCTTTATCGTACGAATATCCACCGGGATTTACGCGGGAAGCCGCGGAAATTTGCGATACGCCCAACTCCAAGCAGGCATTACGCATGGCAGGAGATTCGCGCGTACTTAAAATGATACCGGTGTACGGCACAGCCAAGCGCAAAACGGCAACGCATTTTTTGAAATCGTTATCGGTTAACTCATCATTGGGATGTTGGCTGAATTCCGACCCTTCCGCCGGTTCAATGCGCGGAATGGAAATGGTGTGCGGCCCTACGCCGTAGGTTTTGTCCAAATACCACGAGTGTTCGAGTGTCGCCAAGATTTCGTATTTGTGGTCGTAGAGCCCCAACAACGGGCCGATGCCCACATCGTGGATACCGGCTTTCAAGGCGCGGTCCATTGCATCTAAGCGGAATTGGTAATCTTTTTTGGCTCCTTCCAAGTGCAGTTGTTCGTATGTTTCTTTGTGGTAAGTTTCTTGGAACAACTGGTAGGTGCCGATGTTGCATTTTTTTAATTCTTCAAATTCGGGTTCTGTTAACGGGGCAATGTTCACATTTACGCGGCGGATATTTTGTCCGTTCCAACGGGTATCGTAAATGGTTTTAATGCTGTCGTACACATACTGAAGCCCTCCGCCGGGGTAGGCTTCACCCGCCACCATCAACACGCGCTTATGACCTTGCTGTAAAAGGGCGGTAATTTCCTGGCGGATTTCCTCTTGCGAACTGGCGTGGCGTTTTAGGTGTGTGTTCGACTTGCGAAAAGCACAGTAGATGCACTCGTTGGTGCAAATATTGGAAATGTAAAGCGGTGCGAACAAAACAATGCGGTTTCCGTAAATAGCTTCTTTTACATATTTAGCCGTATCAAACAAATCGTTTAATAGTTTTTCGTCGGTTAGATTTAACAGGACGGC
Source organism: Elusimicrobium sp. (assembly GCA_015062115.1). NCBI lineage: Bacteria > Pseudomonadati > Elusimicrobiota > Elusimicrobia > Elusimicrobiales > Elusimicrobiaceae > Candidatus Avelusimicrobium > Candidatus Avelusimicrobium gallicola. The sequence continues at coordinate 52,423 of SUVG01000007.1, forward strand.
GGCTTCTTCCAAAGAAATTCCTTTTAATTCTTTGGCTTTGGTTAAAATGGAGGAAACTTCCGAGTCCGAGTGGGACTTGGCCTTCTCTAAAATTCGTTGTAATTTATCGTTATCAATAATCATATCTATATGATAGCACTTTTAGAGCGAGAAAACCGCCCATAAAAAAGGGCCCCGAGGAATCGGGGCCCTTTGTTTTTATTTAATAATTTCTTTTACAATTTGATAAGGAGCCGGTTTTTTGCTTCCCAGTTTAACGGCTGTTTTGAATAAGGCGGTGCCTTCTTCCAGGCGTTTCTTGTCGGAGGCATATAAGGTGGCAATAACTTCTCCTTTTTTAACACTTTCTCCGGCTTTCTTTTCCAACCAAATGCCGGCCCCGTAGTCGATTTTATCTTCCATGGTGTTGCGGCCGGCACCTAACAATACGGCAGCCACTCCGGCGGTTTTGGCATCGATGTGTTGCACATATCCCGCTTTCGGTGCACAAAACTTGTAAGACAGTTTTGCATTTTTGAGATGTTTGGTCGGGTGGTCGGCCACATCCGGGTTGGCTCCTTGCCATTTGAGCATCTGGCGGAATTTTTCCAACGCGTTTCCGTTTTCGATTTGTTCTTCAAAGAAGGCTCGCGCTTTTTTGGCGTCTTTTGCTTTTCCGCTCAGCAAAAGCATTTGTACGGCTTCTTGCATGAGAAGTTCATAGAAGTCCGGTGCGAGTGTTTTATTGCCTTTTAATATTTCAATGGTTTGGTAAATTTCGTTTGCATTTCCGATGGCACGGCCCAAAGGCTGATCCATATAAGTAATCATGGCACGGCATTTAAGGCCCAGGAGTTTGGCGGTGGTAACTAAGGCTTTGGCCAGTTTGCGGCTGTCTTCCAGTTTTTGCATAAATGCGCCGGAACCGTATTTAACATCCATTAGTAAACTGCCGACACCTTCCGCGTATTTTTTGGAAAGGATACTGGCTACGATAAGCGGACGGCTTTCCACGGTGCCGGTAGCATCGCGCAAAGCGTAGAGTTTTTTATCGGCGGGGGCCAAATCTTTGGTTTGGCCGAACATACACAAACCCGTTTTTTCTACTTGTTTATAAACATCTTTTACGGGAACGGAAACAGTAAAGTTTTTCATGGCTTCTAATTTATCAAGCGTTCCGCCCGTATGCCCCAATCCTCTGCCGGACATCATGGGCACTGCCACTTCCGCACAGGCCACTAACGGGGCAAGCGCTACGGAAATACCGTCACCCACACCGCCGGTGGAGTGTTTGTCCGTTTTGGGGAATTTAATATGTTTGAAATCTAAACGCCCGCCGGAAAGGGCCATGGCTTTGGTGAAAGCGGCGGTTTCTTTGTCGGAAAGCGGGTTTAAGAAACACGCCATTAAGAAAGCTGAAAGTTGATAGTCCGGCACGGTGCCTTTAGCCGCGCCGTTGGCGACAAAATTAAATTCCTCCTGTGTAAGCGTTTTACCGTTTCTTTTTTTGATGATAACATCAATCATTCTCATAAAGTACGCCTCCTTAAGTTAGAACCGTCTGCTGCCTGGAACTCTAGAATAGCATTTTCCCGCAAAAAAGAGAAGGGGGGTTTTCTAATTATTTTTTTAATGAAGAATTTTTTTATCCTCAACTTAATTATTGCTATGATATATTTATGACGAATACCATTTTAAGTGCATTACTGCTCAGTTTTTTTGCCGGGGCGGCCACAGCCGTCGGCGGAGCGTTAGCTTTTTTTATTAAAAAGAAGAATTTATCCGCCCTTTCCATGGGCCTTGGTTTTTCGGCCGGGGTGATGATTTATGTTTCTTTTATGGAAATTTTCCCGCAGGCAACGCAAACCCTGCAAGGATTATACGGTGAAAAACCCGGTGCTTGGTGGGGGGTGGGAATCTTCTTCGGCGGGATAGTGATTGCGTGGCTGATTGATACGTTGTTGCCTTCTCACCATGTGGAAGAACATACCTTGGATAAATCTTCCAAGTTAAAACATTTGGGTTTATTTACGGCGTTGGCACTTGCAATTCACAACTTTCCCGAAGGCTTGGCTACTTTTATGGCCAGTATGAAAGATGCCACATTGGGGGTATCTATTGCGGTAGCGGTGGCTATTCACAACATCCCCGAAGGGGTGGCTGTTTCCTTGCCGATTTATCATGCAACGGGATCTCGCAAGAAAGCATTTTTTTATAGTGCTCTTTCGGGATTGGCCGAACCTTTGGGAGCCTTGGCGGGCTTTCTTTTACTGCGCTCCATTTTGCACGATGCCGCGTTTGGTGTGATGTTTGCTCTTATTGCGGGCATTATGGTGTATATCTCTTTAGACGAGTTGTTACCTACTGCCCACGAATACGGCGAAGGGCATAAAGTGATTTGGGGCGTTGTCGGCGGAATGTTTGTGATGGCGGTTTCGCTACTTATTTTTTGAAATAAATATAATGACTAAAAACCCCGCTCGTTTGAGCGGGGTTTTTGTATTCAATTTTATTCGGCGCAGATAGCATCGATTTCTGCCAATTCTTCCTCAGTAAAGGTGGCTTTTTCGGCTACATACGCATTTTCGGCAATTTGCTCGGGCTTAGAGGCTCCTATAAGTACACTTGTGATATCTTCGTCTTTTAACACCCAGGACAAAGCCATTTGCGCGAGTGTCTGTCCGCGGCGTTTGGCAATTTCGTTCAACGCGCGAATTTGGGTCAAGCGTTTTTCCGTTAAATGTTCGGCTTTCAGGAATATTCCGCTTTTGGATATGCGGCTATCCTGCGGGATTCCGTTTAAGTATTTATCGGTCAAAAGTCCCTGCGCAAGCGGGCTAAAAGCAATCAGGCCCAGGCCGTTTTTTCCGGCCCATTTTTTAAGGCCGTCTTTTTCGATGTGGCGGTCAAAAATGGAGTAGCGGATTTGGTTGATGATAAACGGGCATTTCAAGTCTTCCAAAATCTCTGCCGCGCGGCGGGTAGTTCGCTTATCGTAATTGGAAATACCGGCATACAATGCGCGCCCGCTGTGTACCGCCGTGGCCAAGGCCCCCATGGTTTCTTCCAAGGGCGTTTGCGGATCCATGCGGTGAGAATAAAAAATATCCACATATTTAATGCCCAAGCGTTTGAGGCTTTGGTCTAAACTGGAAAGAAGATATTTGCGGCTGCCCCAATCTCCGTACGGGCCTTCCCACATGGTGTAGCCGGCTTTGGTGCTGATGATAAGTTCATCGCGATGGGCGGCTAAATCGGTGGCTAAAATTTTGCCGAAATTTTCTTCCGCCGAACCGGGAACGGGGCCGTAATTGTTGGCGGCATCAAAGTGAGTAATGCCGTGGTCGAAGGCGGTTAAGCACATGGCGCGCATATTATTAAAATCGTCGTGAGTGCCGAAATTGTGCCAAATCCCCAAAGAAACGGAAGGCAATTTAAGTCCGCTTTTGCCGCTGCGATTGTATTTCATGCGTTCGTAACGAGACATAGAAACTCCTATAAAACAGCCGGCTGTCGGGCCGGTTGAAGAATTAAAAAATGAGCGGGTCTAACCAAAAAGCAATTATCATGCCCAGTGAATAACTGGTTACATTGATGACCAAACTGAGCAGGAAAGAATTTTTAAGAGACATTTTCCGCTTGTTCATCAGGCGGATAATGAAGGTTTCCGTCAGTAGACAGAAAAACCACAGGAAGGCTGTTTCTTTTACATAGCGGGCCAAAACAAGCCAAGAGACGGCAGTAGTCAGCAGGTTTGCCAAGGCTACGCTATACAACACGGTAAACGGTTTTTGGATATAAGCCAAAAACATGGCGGCAGCCAACAGTTCCAATACCAGAATAATTCCCAACGATAGCCACGCATCCGTACGAACCCAATCGCCGGCAGGAGGGAGCAAGTCCGTCGGCTCAACGGTTAGTTTGTCTTCGTCCACATATACATTAAAACGGGAGCGTAACGAATCGGGCACTTGAAACACATTGCTTTCGCGTTTTGTTCCGTCTTCAAAGGCGATAATCAGTTTTTGGAAATGGTCATATTCGTAGGCAATGGAGAAGCAAGTGCCGGCCGAGCAGTAAAGTTTTTGAATCCCATATTTACCGAGGGGTTTTGTTTCCATGCATTGGTTATCTTTACATTGGATTTGTTCGCTATGGAGGGGGTCAATAAGCGGTTTGGCCTCGGTATTATAAATAAACGAAAAGGCCATTTCCGGTTTGGGGGATACATCGGCCCAAAGCGGGGAAAAAAGAAAAGACAAAAGGGTTAAAAGAAAGATTTTTTTCATAAGGTTTCTCTCGTGTTTCTTTATTTGCTATTATAACATTAAATAGGTAGAAGGGGAAAATAAAAATGTTTACGAAATTACAAAACGAAAGATATGCAGATGTGATGATTTGGGCCATGCAAGCCGCCCGCCGCAACGGAAAATTTAAAAAATACGATACCGTGCTTTTACGCACCGATACGGCAGCCTTGCCGCTTGCTGAAGTTATTTATAAAAAATTATTGGCGGCCCGTTTTAATGTAGTTACGCGCATTATGGTGCCGGAAGGTTTTTCAAAATCTTTTTATGAATTGGGTGATAATAAACAACTTTCTTTTATGGCTCCCGGCGAAAAAGAATTTCAAGGAGCAATCAACGGGTTGATTGCGTTGCATGCTCCGCAAGATTTAACCCACTTAAAAAATATAGATCCTGCCCGTATTGCCAAAAATGCCGTGGCGCGCAAACCTATCCGGGAAATTTTAGACGAGCGGGAACAACAAGGTCTTTTTTCGTGGACGCTGTGTAATTATCCTACCGAAGAATTGGCCGGGCGTGCCGGGCTTAGTGTGAAGGAATACTCCAATCAAATTGTGCGGGCGTGTTTTCTTAACGAAAAAGACCCGGTAAAAAAATGGAAGGAAGTAACCAAGCAAATCGACGAAATCGGGGCGTGGTTAACTTCTTTGCCTATTGATACTTTGCGTGTAGAAAGCGAACATATGGATTTTGAAGTCCTTTTGGGTTCCCAACGCCGCTTTATTGCGGGCGGGGGGTGTAACATACCGTCTTTTGAAATTTTTACCTCTCCCGATTGGCGCGGAACCCGCGGGGTTTATTTTGCCGATTTGTCTTCTTACCGAAGCGGAAACTATGTAAAAGGCGTTCGGTTGGAATTTAAGAACGGGCGCGTGGTAAAGGCAGACGCCGAACAAGGGGCAGATTTTGTACGCAAAATGGTGGCTATGGACCGCGGGGCGGCGCAAATCGGCGAGTTTTCGCTCACGGATCGCCGTTTTTCCAAAATCAATAAATTCATGGCGGATATTTTGTTTGATGAAAACTTCGGCGGGAAATACGGCAATTGCCATGTGGCTATCGGTGCGAGTTATGCCGATACTTTCTCCGGCCCGCAAAGCAAGTTGGATAAAAAAATGAAGGAAAAATTGGGCTTTAACGATTCTTCCTTACACTGGGATTTAATCAATACCGAAAATAAACGGGTCACCGCCCGCTTGAAAGACGGCTCTACCCAGGTAGTGTACGAGAAGGGAGAGTTTAAGTATTAAAGGGACAAGGGCCCAGAAAAAATCTAGGTCCAAAGACTCTTGTTATGTGCAGTTTGTTTTTTTAGAATAATAGTAAGAAGTAAACTTTTTACTCGGGAGAGTGTTATGAGAAAACTGTTGGTTTTTGTAGTATTGACGGGTTTGTTAGCGCCGAACTTGTTTGCTGCGGCGGAAACGGCTAAATTATCTGCCAAGGTAGCAAGCAAGGCCCAAAGCGCACAAAAAACGCGCCAAGAAGAAGTGAGTGCGTTGAAAAAAGAAGTAATCTCCGATTTTGAAACCTTCAAAAAGAGTGTGGCCCGTGTGCATTACTCGGATTGGAGTTTTATTTTCCAATCTATGATTTACTTGCGTGATTCCTACATGAAGCTTCGCCGTTTAGATGCTTCTGCCGCGCGCGAAGTGGCCCCTATCATCAACACTCCCATTTCCATTGATAACGGAAATTATTCTATCCGGGTGGAAAGTTATTGCAATATGGAATCGGTGATGATTTATTCCGAATCGCAAGATCGTGCCGATTTTGACAGTTTCCAAGAAGCGTTGGCTGCCGATTTGGCTGTAGCCACTGCTACGGAAAAAGTTAATGCCGAGTTGTATGTGTTGGCGGCTGAAAATCCTTCCTTTGCGAAAGAAATTAACGCCGTTAAAGCCTCTCACGCCGCTTTGGTGGAAGGCTCCCAAAACCAAACGGGTTCTACTTGGGCGCAATCTCTCTTGTACAAAGTTGAATCTTTGAACGAAGATTTAGCCGCTTTGAAACTTAAAAACTATAAACTTTATCAAGAAGTCTACAAACTTTGTAACCATCCCTACGGTTCCATGAAAAACTTGCAAGCCGTAGAATACCGTGCGGAAGACAGTTTGAACGGTTATGGTTCTGTGCGTACCATTAGATATTATGAAGCCGAACTGATAGAGCAAATAGCTCCCCAAAAAGAGTTTACCAACGTAATGAAGGAAACTGTATTAAAGGAATTCGGTACCTTCAAAAAGCATGCGGCTAATTTAGATTATTACAGCTATGAAGCCATGTTTACCGCCCTGCGCAACGTGCGCGATTCCTATATGGCTTTGCGCAAAGCCAATGCGGCTGCCGCCAAAGATATCGCTAAAACAATCAATACGGAAGTAAAGATTGCCGGCGGTTCTTACCAAATTCATGTAGAATCTTATGTGCGCATGGAAAGCGTAGTCCTCTACGATAGAAGCGAACATTGCCAATGTGCCATGAGAGGCGGAAACCAAGAACGCGATGCCTTTGATGCCTTCCAAGAAGCGTTGGCAGAAGATTTAGGAAAATAACATTTTACTCATAACAAAAAATCTCCGACATCGTCGGAGATTTTTTTGTGCTTTTGACAAAAAAAAACCCGCTTTGAGGCGGGTTTTTCGTAAAGCGGAAAAGGATTAGTGTAACACCTTTAGCGAGGCCTTTTCTTTGGATACCGGCAGACACTCCTGTACGCGGTAGTTTTTACCTGCTACCAATTGGGAAATGGCCGCGATGTCCGCATCGGTTAGCACTTCTTTGTCGTAGGTAGTTCTAAATTCATAACCAAGACCGCTGGTGCGGATGAGGTCAATCGATTCTAAAAGCACGGAAGGGTTGAAATCTACCCCGGTAATAAGGGAGTATTTTTCCAACGGGGCTTTTAGATCCATAGCAATAAAATCTACCCACTTGTTTTCAATCAAATTTCTAAGCACTTCCGGGCGGGTTCCGTTGGTGTCCAGTTTGGTAGCATAGCCCATGTCCTTCAAATCGGCCATAAACTGGGGTAATCCCTCCTGCAGGGTGGGTTCCCCGCCGGAAACAACAACGCCCTCCAGGGTGCCCTGGCGGCGTTTTAGAAAGGCATATACTTCTTCCTTTGCCATGGGTTCGGTGAAAAGATGCGGATATACCAGTTCCGGGTTGTGACAATAACGGCAACGGAAATTGCAACCTTGGGTGAATACTACCGCCGCCGGTCTTCCCGGAAAATCTATGAGCGTAAATTTAATCAATCCGCCTATTTTCATCCGAACACCACAGCAATGGGGTTAAATTATTTGCAGTCGCAGCCGCATTCCACATGCATGGTTTTGCGCATGGCAAATTCTTCTTTTTTACCGTTGTTCCAGTTTTGTACCGGGCGCAAATAACCTACTACGCGAGAGTAAACTTCACATTTGGAACCATGTACTTCGGCCATTTCTTTTTTAAGTTCGGAAATTTGGTTTTCTACGGCTTGTCTTTCTTGTGCGGTCATAATTATTCTCCTAGAGTTTATGGCTGGTCTTACGGCATACGGGCCCGTGAAAACCCGTACTTTATTATGGCACTTTCGTACCCCCGTTTCAACTGCTTTTTTGGGTTATCTTTTGGCGAAAAATAACCCAAAAAAGGTATAGGTGGAAGAACTATTTGCTATACAACTGTTCTTCTAAAAGTTTTACTTTGCGTTCAAGTTCCTGCATCCGTTCTGCTTTACATTTGGGGCATTCAAAGTGTTCGCCTTCAATGTAACCGCATTTGGGGCAGACGCTGAACGTAGGCGTGATGGAGAAATACGGCAATACATATTTTTCACACACCGTTTTAATAAAGCGTTTCATCGCTTCCAAATCTTTGATTTTTTCACCGGTGAAGATATGTTGTACCGTTCCGCCGGTGTATTTGGATTGAATCGTCGCTTGTAAATCTAACATTTCGAACACATCGTCCGTATAGTTGACGGGCAACTGGGAAGAGTTCGTGTAGAAAGGTTGGTGGCCTTGTTTGTAAAGGGCTTCGTTGGCGCAGATAATTTCCGGGTAGCGTTCTTTATCTAATTTGGCCAAGCGGTAAGAAGTACCTTCTGCCGGGGTGGCTTCCAAGTTGTAGTTGTTGCCGGTTTCTTCTTGGAAAGAAACCAAGGTTTCGCGCATGAAGGTAAGCACTTTTTCGGCAAAGGCTTTTCCTTTTTCGGTACCGATATCTTCGCCGATTAAGTTTACCGCGGCTTCGTTTAAGCCCACCAAACCAATCGTGGAGAAGTGGTTTTTCCAGTATTCGTTGAAACGTTGGCGGACGCTGCGCAAGTAGAAACTCATGTACGGATAGAGGTTCCCTTTCGTGAAGCGTTCAATGATTTTACGTTTGATTTCCAAACTGGTTTTGGCCACTTCCATGCGGTCTTTCAAATTGGCAAAAAATTCTTCTTCATTTTTGGAGAGGTAACCCAAGCGCGGCAAGTTGATGGTTACCACACCGATAGAACCCGTCAGCGGGGCAGAGCCGAATAAGCCGCCGCCGCGTTTTCTGAGTTCGCGGTTGTCGATGCGTAAACGGCAGCACATGGAACGGGCATCTTCGGGGTTCATGTCGGAGTTGATGAAGTTGGCAAAGTACGGAATACCGTATTTGGCCGTCATTTCCCACAACGGGGTAAGTTTCGGGTTATCCCAATCGAAATCCCGGGTGATGTTATAGGTAGGAATCGGGAAGGTGAATACGCGGCCTTTGGCGTCCCCGGCAAGCATTACTTCGCAGAACGCACGGTTGAGCATATCCATTTCGTCTTGGAATTCTCCGTAGGTTTTGTCTTGCAATTTACCGCCGATAATGACCGGTTGGTCTTTATAGTAAGAAGGAACGGTCAAGTCCAGCGTTAAGTTGGTAAACGGCGTTTGGAAACCCACGCGGGTCGGCACGTTTACATTGAACAAAAATTCTTGCAAGGCTTGTTTTACTTCATCATAAGAAAGTTTATCGTAATAGATAAAAGGAGCGAGCAATGTATCAAAGTTGCTGAAGGCCTGAGCCCCGGCACTTTCACCCTGTAAGGTATAGAAAAAGTTAACTACTTGTCCTAATGCGGTGCGGAAGTGTTTGGCCGGTTTGCTTTCGGCTTTTCCCACTACGCCGGTAAACCCGCTTAAGAGTAAATCTTGCAAATCCCACCCTACGCAATAGGCACCCAAGAGGCCCAAATCGTGCAGATGGAAATCGCCTTCCGAGTGCATGCGTTTTACATTGTCCGGGTAGATTTTATTCAGCCAATATACTTTGCTGATTTCGGAGGAAATGTAGTTGTTAAGCCCTTGCAACGAATATCCCATGTTGCTGTTTTCGTTTACTTGCCAATCCATTTTTTGCAAATATTGGTCTACCAAATCTACATTGAATTTGGAAGTAATTTCGCGCATACGGGCGTGTTGGTCGCGGTATAAGATGTAGGCTTTGGCCGTTTTGTGGTAGTTAGAGGTCAACAGCACATCTTCCACAATGTCTTGCACGTTTTCCACATTGGGAACCGTATCGGAATAAAGTTGTTGAATAATGTTAATGGCGCGGATCGTCAATTTTTTGGCGGTTTCCGCATCAAATTCTCCGGTTACTTCGGCGGCTTTAGAAATCGCTTTCGTAATTTTTTTAGAATCAAAACGTTGGGTTGTACCGTCTCTTTTGACGATATGGGTGATTACTTCAGAGTTTTCCATAATTACATTTCCTAAGTTTTAGTGGGGTGTTTCCGCCAGTGCAGAACTAGCGGTTATTAAAATTTTGACAAATACAGACTAAAAATGCAAATCTCGTCTAAAAATTATTTTTTTAAGGCCCGATAAAAAAAGAGTTATCGTCGATAAAATCAAAATTTTATAAACCCGAACAAACAAAAAATATTTTATTTGTTATTAGTAATTATTCCTAATAAGTGAGATATTTGTCAAGCAATTTTTTTAGAAAATGGCATATTGCTTAAAAAATAAGGAAAAAATTTTGCACTTTAGTTTGTATAAAGAAGTAATATAATCTTTTTTTAGGGTTGACGGAAAGGGCCCAAAGTAGTTAAATGAAGAAAAAGAAACCAATAAAGGGGGGATAAATATGAACTTTTATCAATGGTGTGTATTAGTAGCCGTAGTGGCTTTTGTAGCGTTTGTAGTATTTGCGGTGCGGACGCTTTTGCAAATTTCCCGCACGGCCGAAGCCGTGGAATACTTGGCTGTAACTACCGCGGAAAATGTAGAAAAAACCAAAAGCACTTTTGAACTGATTGACAATGTGTCTTCTTTGTTAGACACCGGTTTTTATAAAGCGCTTAAATTGGGAATCAGTTTAGTAAAACAATTAAAGAAATAAAATATAAGAACTTATCAGTAAAGGCATAACCCACAGGTTATGCCTTTACTCTTTTATATGCTTGATTTAAGTACTAACGGTTGAGCAGCCAGAATGCTCCGGTTAAATAAGTGGCAAAGGCAATCCATATCATATAAGGAATCATCAGGTTGCCGGCCCAACGGCTTTGTTTGTAAAAGGCTTTTAACAGCCACACCCCTTCCGCCAGCATACCTGCCACCAAGATAAAAGCCGCTCCCAAGTTTTGTTCTCCAAAGAAAATAGGAGTCCAGCAAGCATTGAGTGCCAGTTGCAGTAAAAACAAACAAGCGGGTTTTTTGGTAGTTGACTTTGGAAAGTCTTTAAGTGCCAAAAAAGCTGCTATCCCTATCAGCACATACAATACGGCCCATACCAGCCCGAAAATGCCGTTGGGCGGAGTAAACGGCGGGGCCGTTAGTTGGTTGTACCAGTCCATGTTTTCCATGACGGCTTCCGAACCCACCAGGCCCGCCAGTTGGCAAAGAGCCAACCAAAAAATAAACTTAATGAATTTCATTTTTTAACCCCCTTGTTGTTAATTTAGAAAAACAAAAAAAAATCTAAACCCCTAAAAAAGGGTTAGGTGCTTTGTGCGGAGTCGGGCCAAAAATGGTAAAATAAAAACAATCGTATTTATATTTTCAAATTCGAGGATTCTATGGACACCAAACTGATTACGGAAATTACCAATTGGCTTAAGACCACCGATTTAGCCGAATTTTGTTACGAAAAAGACGGCGATTCTATCGAAGTAAAAACCCAAGAAGCCCTGCCCGAACCTGCGCAATTTGCTTGTTCTCTTGTCCCGGTCACTTCCCCGGCGGTAGGTATTTATCATGCGGCGGAAAAAGGAAAAAACCTCGTTTTTAAGGAAGGCCAAGCAGTAAAAGAAGGGGATTCTTTGGGCTTTGTGGAAACCGTTTCTGCCAAGCATAAAATTACGGTTCCCGTTTCCGGTAAACTCCGTGTCGTTACCGCCCAGGAAGGGGCTCCCGTAGAATTTGGTTTGCCGCTTTTCTTTATTGAAAAATAGGAGTCAGTCATGTCCGCGCAAATCAAAATTACTCCTTTCAAAAAAGTTCTTATCGCCAACCGCGGCGAAATTGCCTTGCGTGTAATTCGCACGCTTAAAGAAATGGGCATCGGTTCGGTGGCCGTATATTCCGAGGCCGACCGCTCCAGCCTGCATGTGCGCATGGCCGACGAAGCCGTTTGCATTGGGGCTGCGCCTTCTTCTTTAAGTTATCTAAACATTGATGCGATTGTAACTGCGGCTAAAATTACGGGGGCCGATGCCGTGCACCCGGGGTACGGTTTTCTTTCCGAAAATGCCGATTTTGCCGAGGCCGTTACCAAAGCCGGTATGACTTTTATCGGCCCGACCGCCAAGGCTATTTCCATGTTGGGCGTCAAATCTACCGCGCGCGATATTGCCGTAAAAGCCGGCGTGCCGATTACGCCCGGTTCCGACGGAGTAGTCGGTAAAAACTTCCGCGAAGTAGCCCGCAAAATCGGTTTTCCTATTATGATTAAAGCTTCTTTGGGCGGCGGTGGAAAAGGGATGCGTGCATGCTTAAAAGAAGAAGATTTGGAACGCATGATGAAGACGGCCCAAGGCGAAGCCAAAGCCAATTTCGGCGATGACCGTGTTTATTTTGAAAAACTCGTTTTGAATCCGCGCCATATTGAAGTACAAGTGGCGGGGGATAACTATGGTAATGTCGTGGCTTTTGCCGAGCGCGACTGCAGTATGCAACGCCGCCACCAAAAATTGGTGGAAGAATCACCCTCCCCGTTTGTGGATGCCGTTACCCGCAAAAAACTCTGCGAAGCGGCTTGCAAACTCGTAAAAGCCGCTAAATATCGCGGCGTCGGTACGGTGGAATTTTTGATGGCGCAAAATAAAGAATTTTATTTCATGGAAGTAAACACGCGCCTTCAGGTGGAACACCCGGTTACGGAGGCCGTTTGCGGGCAAGATTTGGTGAAAATGCAAATTCAAATTGCCCAGGGCGAACCGCTTCACATCACGCAGGAAGAAGCAGCCACCATCAATTGCCATGCCATTGAACACCGCATCAACGCGGAAGACAGTTCTAAAAATTTTACGCCGTGCCCCGGCACCATTGAAGAGTGGATTCCTGCCGGCGGTTTGGGAGTTCGTGTGGACAGCCATATGTACACGGGCTACACTATCCCCAGTTATTACGACAGTTTAATTGCCAAGTTAATCGTTACCGCCCCCGACCGCGCCAAACTTTTGGAACGCAGCCGCCGTTGCTTGGGCGAATTTGTTATCGGCGGGGTACAAACCACGATTCCGTTTCACCACAAAATAGTGGAAAACGAAGATTTCATAAACGGCAATATGGATACGGGCCTCATTGAACGCATGATGGCCAAGGAACAGGAAAAAAGTGAAAGCCAAAAATAAAATTTTAGGCCCGCGCGCGCTAAAAAAGTTCGTGGAAAATGAACGCGCCGCCGGCAAGAAAATTGTATTTACCAACGGATGTTTTGACATTTTGCACGCCGGGCATGTGAGTGTGTTGGAGTTCTCCCGCGCTAAAGGCGATGTGTTGATTGTCGGTATGAACAGCGATGCTTCCGTCCGTCGGTTAAAAGGCCCTACCCGCCCCGTTAACACACAAGCGGATCGTGCTTTGGTGTTGGCAGGATTGGAAAGCGTATCTGCCGTGGCTATTTTTGAGGAAGATACCCCGTATAATTTAATCAAAGCCGTTTGCCCCGATGTGCTTGTGAAGGGGGGCGATTATAAACCCAGCGAAATTGTGGGCCGTGAATTTGCAAAAAAAGTGGTGCGCTTTGCTCTGTTAAAGGGCCGTTCCACCACAAACATTATTAAAAAAGTAAGTAAATAAAATACTCCGGGCAAAAGGCCCCGGGGGATTTTTTGCGAGGAAAAAACATGTCTGATATTTTTGAGAAATGCAGGAATTTTAAGGACGCCAAAATTGCCATGCGTATGGGCATCTACGGTTATTTCCAACCGATTGAGTCCGCGCAAGGGCCCGAAGTGGTATTGGACGGAAAAACCTATATTATGGCAGGTTCCAACAACTACTTGGGTTTGGCCGATGACCCGGAAATGAAAAAAGCCGCCAGTGAAGCCGCTTTGAAATACGGCACGGGCTGTGCGGGTTCCCGCTTTTTGAACGGAAACACCAAAGCCGCTGATGCGTTGGAACAAAAAATCGCCGATTTTAAGCGCAAAGAAGCGGGTTTGATTTTCTCTACCGGATATCAGATGAACTTGGGTGTGGTGTCTTGCCTTGTTAAAAAAGGCGACTATGCCATTGTAGATAAATTGGATCATGCCAGCATCTTGGACGGCATTAAACTTTCCGAAGGCGAGATGGTGCGCTTTAAGCACAACGATCCTGCCGATTTGGAACGCGTTATCTCCAAACTCCCCGAAGAAGCCGGTAAACTGATTATTGTGGACGGTGTGTTTAGTATGGAAGGGGACATCTGCCCCTTGCCCGAAATTGTAAAAATCGGGAAAAAATACGGCGCCCGCATTATGGTGGACGATGCCCACGCTACGGGTATCATTGGTAAAACGGGCCGCGGCACCTGCGAATACTTCGGGTTGGAAAACGGCGAAGTCGATTTGGTAGTGGGTACCTGCTCCAAAACCTTTGCCACCGTCGGAGGTTTTGTGGTCGGCTCCGAAGAAGTGATTCACTATATCCGCCACTCTGCGCGCAGCCAAATTTTCTCTGCCGCGCTTCCTCCGGCCTCTGTGGCTTCCATTACAAAAGCTTTGGAACTCATTGAAAACGATACCTCGCGTCGCGACAATTTGTTCCGCTTAACTGCTAAACTTAAAAAAGGTTTGGAAGACCTTGGTTTTGATTTGGGCACCAGCACTACGCCCATCTTGCCCGTACATGTAGGAAGCAACGAAAACTGCTTCAAAATGTGGCGCGCCTTGCACGAAATGGGCATCTTCTCCAACCCGGTAGTAAGTCCTGCTGTGCCTCCGGGCCGCGCACTTATGCGCCTTACCTTGATGGCTACCCACACGGACGAACATGTGGAAAAAATCATCGCGGCGTTTGCGCAAGCGGGCCGTGCGGTGGGAATCATTAAATAGTTTTACTGTAAAAAGCCCCGCTGACGGCGGGGCTTTATTTTTTGAGGGGGAAATATGAGTGTGCAAGTTCGGTTGATTACTGATAACGAATTAAAAGAGTTTGTAGATTTTCCGTTTGAACTGTATAAGGACAACCCCTATTGGGTGGGGGAATTGAAAGCGGATACGGTTAAACTTTTGCGGCAGGATAATGCTTTTTGGCATCATGCCGAAAGAGCCCTTTTTATAGCCTGTCAAAACGGCAAACCCGTCGGCCGCATTATGGCCTTGGTGAACCAGGCCCATAATGAATACCAAAAAGAAAATATCGGCTTTTTCGGTTTTTTTGATTGTATCAATGACGAAAAAGTTTCAGCCGCGCTCTTTGCCAAAGCCGAAGATTGGTTGCGTGCCAAAGGTGTATCTGCCGTACGCGGCCCGGCTAATCCGTCCAGCAACCATGTGTATGGGTTACTGACGGATAGTTTTGATTCCATGCCCGCTATTATGATGCCTTACAATTTTCCTTACTATATGGAGTTGATTGAAAAGGCGGGTTTTAGCAAAGTAAAAGATTTGCTTGCCTTCCACCGCACAAAAGAGGATAAATTTTCCGAACGGTTTTTGAAGGTTTGTTCCCGTTGTGAACGCGCAAAAGGCATTACCCTTCGCCGCTTAAA
This sequence comes from Elusimicrobium sp., assembly GCA_015062115.1. Classification (NCBI taxonomy): domain Bacteria; kingdom Pseudomonadati; phylum Elusimicrobiota; class Elusimicrobia; order Elusimicrobiales; family Elusimicrobiaceae; genus Candidatus Avelusimicrobium; species Candidatus Avelusimicrobium gallicola. The sequence continues at coordinate 67,869 of SUVG01000007.1, forward strand.
CTTGAAAAATTTGGAACAGGAAGCCGAAATTATCCGCGATATTTACAATAAAGCCTGGGCGGAAAACTGGGGCTTTGTTCCGCTTGATAAACAAGGTATGGCCGATGTGGTAAACGAGTTAAAACTGGTAGTAAAGCCGGAAGGTACTTGCGTGTTGGAAGTGGACGGCGTACCGGCCGGGTTTTATATCGCTATTCCCAATATGAACCATGCTTTGAAAGAACTTCGCGGAAGTTTGGCTAATCCTTGGCGGATATTAAAAGCCTTATGGGCTTGGCGCAAGATTAAAGATGCCCGCCTGATTATGTTGGGGGTTTCACCGGAGTTTCGCAAACGCGGAATAGATTTGGTGCTTATCAAACACATTGTAGATCATGGGGTAGCCGTATGGAACGAGGCCGAACTATCCTGGGTGTTGGAAGATAACGAAGGCATCATTCGCGGCATTATGGAAAGCGGTTGTCACCCTTCCAAACGCTACCGCGTTTATCAAAAGGAATTGTAATTACTTTTGCTAACAAAAAAACCTTACCTAATTTTAGGTAAGGTTTTTTTGTTAGAGCCTTGATCTATTTTTTTTTTTTCGTACAATACCCCTAAGCGGCAGGCTGATAAAAATAGTATGTTGTTTACTTGCCGTAAAATGGGTTAAGAGAGGTTTTGCATGAAGAAAGGTTTTACTTTGATAGAACTTTTAGTAGTGGTTTTAATCATCGGTATATTATCCGCGGTGGCTTTACCACAGTATAATAAAGCCGTGTTACGCTCTAAATCTGTTCAGTTACAAACGGCTCTAAAATCGTTTGTGGATACAGAGAGAATTTATTTTTTAGAAAATGGGGTTCGTGCTACGGCCATTACCCAACTATCGCTTCCCTACAATACCAATTCTGCCGGAGATATTGCACCGGAAAATGTTTACTTTGAACTTTCCAATGATGACTACAGTGTTCATCTTAGTTATGCGCTATGGAAAAGCGGCACCTACAAAGGCCAAGGCCTTTTGTATGTTCATCATGGAAAAGCATTTAGTAAATGTGGTTGTGTTATTTGTGTAGGAGATGAGTTTTGCAAGGGGCTTTCCGGCACCTTGCTACGCCAAACTTACGGAAGAAGATTCTATCTGTTGCCGGACAGTAATTGCTCCGGTCAAACGACGCGTTGTTCTCTTACTTAGCAAAGAAGAACACCCTCACCCCTACTGCCACACAAAGCGCAACAAGCAGTCCCATTACGCTAGCGATAATTTCCGTCATTTTGGGGGTAGGGGAAATCTGCTCGTTCGGTAGGGCGTTCAAGCGTTTTTGATATACCACCGGTGCCAGGCAGAACAGGGCATACCCCGTTAAACGGTAGAAGGTTCCAAAGGGGCAGAATACGAGCATCAGTCCGCCCAGCCACAGGGTTCCCCACAGGCCGGCCGGCCAGGCTGTTTTTTTACGCATATATTCGCAGGTGCGGTTGATAAGCGCGGCTAAAGTAAAAAAGGTAAATCCTCCGCCTAAAGTTCGTACGAACGCCCCGTGTTTCAGCGGGCCGCCTTCCAAACGCTTAAACCCTTGCAGGACGGCTTGCCATTGTTTATAAATCCAATAAAAAGAAAACAACCCGCCACTGGCCAGGTTCAGCACCAAGAAAGTGTATTCGTGAATAAAATAAAAGGTGTTGGAAAGACCTAATTTTTTAAGTTCAGTCTTTCGTTTTTCCCGGTCGGCTTGAGAGGTATAATTCCATTTTTTCATGCCCAGCGCATAGACCGCATACAAGATGGCAAGCGCCAGTAGCATTTCCAATAATCGTTGCATAAGGGTATTATAGCCAATTTTAAGCGTAAGAAAAAAGGGGTTTCTATAGTTAATATGCTCAAAAAATAGTAAAATATACTATCTACGAATTTTTTATTGCGGGGTGCTTATGCGCCCGCCGACTCCCGCACTTGCGGGTATTTTTGTGGAAATTAATTAGGAAGAAATTAACTTAGTATGAATAACACCCGCCAAGATGTACGCAATGTGGCCATTATTGCCCACGTAGACCACGGTAAAACCACTGTGGTGGACTCCCTGCTTAAATTTGCCGGAGAATTCAAAGTAAAAGAAGACCAAGCCCAAGACACTGTGTTAGATTCCAACCCCTTGGAACGCGAACGCGGTATTACGATTTTAGCCAAATGTACTTCTATCGGCTACAAAGACCACACCATTAACATTGTTGACACTCCCGGTCACGCCGATTTCGGCAGTGAGGTAGAACGCGTTCTTCGTATGGTGGACGGCGCTATTTTGATGGTAGATGCCGTGGAAGGCCCCATGCCGCAAACCCGCTTTGTACTTCGCAAAGCCTTGGCCCTCGGCTTGCGCCCCATCGTGGTTATTAACAAAATGGATCGCGACCATGTCCGCCCCAGCGAAGTGGTGGACGAAGTGTTCAACCTCTTTATGGAATTGGGTGCTACGGACGAACAATTGGACTTCCCGATTATTTACGCTTCCGGTCGTGCCGGTTGGGCCAGTTTGAAAATGGAAGAACAAGGTGCCGATATTGCCCCCATTTTGGATACGATTTTAAGTCATGTCCCTGCGCCGGAAGCCCGTTTGGACGAGCCCTTGCAAATGCAAGTAACCATGCTTGATTACAACAACTTCTTGGGCCATGTGGGTATCGGGCGTATTTTGGCAGGTAGCATCAAAAAAGGCCAACCCGTTGCGCTTATTCATCACGACGGCAGCGTATCTCAGGCCAAAGCCGCCAAAATAGAACGCTACTTGGGCCTTGGCAAAGTGGAAGTGGAAGATGCCCAAGCGGGGGATATTGTTTCCATTGCCGGCTTGGAAGGGGTAGATGTGGGCGATACCATTTGCCGCCCCGATGCCTTAAAGCCCTTGCCTCCGCTTACGATTGATGCTCCCACCATGTCCATGGACTTTATGGTAAACGACAGTCCGTTTTCCGGAAAAGAGGGTAAATTTGTTACCAGCCGCCACCTCAAAAACCGCCTTGAAAAAGAAGCCCAAACCAATGTGGGGTTGAAAGTGGAACAGTTGGAAGGCGAAGGTAAATTTAAGGTCTTCGGCCGCGGGGAACTGCATTTGACGGTGCTGATTGAAAATATGCGCCGCGAAGGTTTTGAACTTGCGGTATCTTCTCCCGAAGTAATTTACAAGGAAGAAAACGGCCAAATTTTGGAACCGATGGAATACCTGATTTTAGATGTTAAAAGCGAATTTCAAGGGGCGGTGTTTACGCTCTTGGGTACGCGCGCGGCCAAACTGGAAAACATGGTAGCGGAAGGGGAAGACCGCCTGCGTTTGGAATACCTGATTCCTTCCCGTGCGTTAATCGGTTTCAAAAACGAATTTTTAACCAACACCCGCGGTACGGGTATTATGCACCACAGTTTCCACGGGTACTATCCTAAAGTAAACCTGCCGGATTTGCGCCGCAACGGGGTGTTAATCGCCAAAGAAGACGGCGAAACCACGCCCTACGCGCTTTTTGCTCTTGAAGACAACGGCGAACTTTTCTTGGGCCCCGGGGTAAAAGTATATGCGGGCCAGATTGTGGGGCAGAACTCCCGCTCCAACGATTTGGTAGTCAACCCGTGCAAAGCCAAACACTTAAGCAATATGCGCAGTAAAGCCAGCGACGAATCTTATGTGCTCACTCCTCCGCGCCAAATGAGTTTGGAACAAGCGGTGGAATACATCGCGCCGGACGAACTGGCCGAAATTACGCCGAGTTCTATTCGCTTGCGCAAAAAAATCTTGTCGCACTTGCTTAGAAAGCGCACCGAAAAGGCCGCCGAAATTGCGGAAGAAGAAGCCGCTGCGGCCGCCTGACGATTGATAAAAAGGGGCTTGTAAAACCAAGTCCCTTTTTAAGTATTCCATAAAAAACGGACGGATAAAAAATACGTCCGTTTTTGTTTTCTCTTTGTAATTTTAGAAAAGTTGCCCAAGCCCCAGTTTGCTTAAAAGTCCGTCCAACAAGCCGGGTTCTTTGGTTTGGGATACGCCTTGTTCGTTGTTTTCGCGTTCCAAGGCATGGGTAAGGAGCGAGAGCGCCCCCGCATAGGCTGGGTGGGTGGCGTTACAATCATCGATTAAATCTTCAAAAATTCCCAAGCGTGTTTTGCGGGTTCCCAACACTTTTTTACATAATTTCAGCAAATTTTTATCTGCCACCGCGCCGCATAGCACCAGTTGGGAAGCCGGCGTACGTAAGTACGAAAGAGAAGATTGCACCAATTCTTTTTTCAGTTTCTCAAGCAGTTTGATGCCGGCATCTTCCAATACTTCGTCCATAATTTCGTCCGAGCCGGGTTCATAATCTTGCAGGATTTCTTTTGTTGTTTCCAAATCGTTTTGTAACAGTTCCGCCACGGCTTCATGCAGGGTATGGCGGCCGATAGGCAGTTCCCACGCGTCCACCAAGGCTCCTTTGTGATACATCAAGGCCGAAGTGGCGGCCTCTCCCAAGTCCAGCAGTAATACACCGGCTTGCTTTTCTTCCGCCTTTAAGATTGTTTCGCCCAAGGCCACACAGGTAGGCATCAGTTGATAGGCATTGCAGCCGCTTTGGGTCAGCACATTATTTAGATTGTTCAAATGGGTAACAAGCGCATAAGAAATAAAGGTTTCCGCTTCCAAGGTAAACCCCGACATGCCTTTTGGGTTGGTAATACCTACATTTCCGTCAATCGTATAAGAGAGAGGCAAAATATCCACCACTTCCAAAGTGTCACTTAAAGTAACGGGAACGGAATTGCGTATGGCGGCATCAATTTCGGCTTGGGTGATCATGCGGTTGCGCGATTCGATAGACTTAAAACCGCTTGTGTGTTTGAAGGATAGAAAATTGCCCCGAACCCCTACCACCAATGCCGGGCTTTCGGATACATACTCGGCAATTTCGGTAAAAATAGAGGTAAGTTCTTCTTGGGCGGAAACCATATCCCGCACCAGAGCCCCGGAAAAGGCTTTTACGGGTCGGCGCAACGCATGGCGCAGGCGGAGGGTATTGGTTTCCTCGTCCTGTGCGGCTAACACGGCGGTTATTTCGTTTCCGTAAAAATCCAGGGATAAAATATTGCGGTTCATAGGGGTTCCTTTTGGATATTTTAACAAATTTGGCGAGATGTCAAATTTACAGAGGGGGAACGGAAAAACTGCTGATTTAGTTTTTGAAATTTACCGTCGTAGAAAATAAATTTGTTTTGTTGTGCTGTTAAACCCGCTTTTACCCGGTTTATAAAACGCGCCTCGGGGCGACTACTTTTTTGTTTTTTTGGGGTCGTAAAAGAAGGGGTTTCTCGCCCAAGGCTTGACCCGTTTTTTTTTCTTACAATGTACCTAATCGGCAGGCAGAAAGAATTAAAATGTTGTTTGCTTGCCGAAAACTTATTTATAAGAGGTTTTGTATGAAAAAGGGTTTTACTTTGATAGAACTTTTGGTCGTGGTGTTAATCATTGGTATCTTGTCTGCCGTGGCACTTCCGCAATATGAAAAATCTGTTATGAAATCTCGCGCGGCAACAGGTTTGGCGCGTGTAAAAGCCATGGAATTGGCACAAATAGAGCATTACTTAGCCACCGGAAACTATACAACAGATTTAGAATCTTTGAGTATAGATGTGGGAGATTGGAATTGTTTTGGAGAAGGACAGGGGGGATACTGTCAGTTCAAATCGGATGGAATAAACAAAGTTCTTTGGGAAGTCCGTTTGTACCATTATAACAACCGTCCCCAACAGATTCAAGTTAATTGTATTGCCACTTCTGCCGGGGGGGAAACCGCGAAAAAAATTTGTGCGGAGTATGCAGAACCGGGGGAAGTGGGAAGTATCCTTGGGGCGAATACATATTATGTAGTTAGAAAGACATGGCCTTAATTCTAGCTGTAAATGATAAATTCAATAGTAATAAAACCCCCGCAAAAAAGCGGGGGTTTTTTACGCAAAACTGCTCCCGCGGAGGGTCTCTATATTTAGTAAAATATAGTTATCTATGATAGATATTAAAGACCTTTCCTTCCATTTCGGTTTACGCACTTTGTTTGAAGACACATCCGTCATGATTCAAGACGGGCAAAAGGTGGGGCTTGTGGGCCCGAACGGGTGCGGAAAATCTACTTTATTCAAACTGATTGAAGGGAAGTTCTCCCCCGACGGCGGAAAAATAGATGTTTCGCGCGGCACGCAGATTGCTTCCGTCGCGCAGGAAATTGCCGACCCGTCCGTACCGCTTTTAGATTATGTCCTTGCTGCCAATAAAGAATTAACCGCGCTAAATAAAGAGTTGGAAAACCCTTCAATTTCCGGTGAGCGCATGGCCGAAGTTTTTGATAAATTGGAATTTTTGGGGGCTCATAGCGCAGAAGCCCGTGCCAGTGCTATTTTAAGCGGGCTTGGGTTTGTGAACGAAGATTTCAAACGCCCCTTAAAAGAATTTTCCGGCGGGTGGCAAGTTCGTGCCAATCTGGCGGCCACCTTGTATGCCCCGTCCAACTGTTTGTTATTGGACGAGCCTACCAACCACTTAGATTTGGAAACCGCCATGTGGTTGGAAAACTACTTAGTACGCCTGGACAAAACTATTTTTATCATCAGCCACGACCGCCATATCCTAAACCGTTTATGCGATAAAATTATCCATGTGGAAGAGGCCCAATTAAAACTTTACAACGGCAATTACGATACCTACGAACGCACCCGCGCCGCCGCCATAGAAGGGGCCCGTTTGGCCGCCGCCAAACATGAACGGGTGGTGGCACATTTGCAGTCGTTCGTGGATCGTTTCCGCTACAAAGCCACCAAAGCCAAACAGGCGCAAAGCCGTATTAAAATGATTGAAAAATTAGGCAGCGCACCCCAAATTCCCAAAGACCCGGAAGCCCACTTTCAGTTCCCTTCACCCGAAAGACTCCAAAATTCTTTGGTTACCATAGAAGGCGGTATTGCCGGATATGACGAAAAACCCGTGTTGGAAAACTTAAACCTTCGTATCGAGCCGGACGACCGCATTGCTTTACTGGGTGCCAACGGAAACGGCAAATCTACCTTGGCTAAAATTTTGTCGCACCGTTTGTTGTTAATGGGCGGAAAAATGACCTTAGCCAAAAAAATGAAAATTGCCTATTTCTCCCAGCATCAAACGGAAGAATTAGATGTCGAAAAAACCCCTTACCAGCAACTTTCCGCCGCCATGCCTTTGGCCACGGAAACGCAGGTGCGCGCGCAACTGGGGGCCTTTGGGCTCAATAAAGCCAAGTCCGACACGGAAATCGGCAAACTTTCGGGGGGGGAAAAGTCCCGCCTGCTATTGGCACTTATCACTAAAGATGCGCCCCATTTACTGATTTTGGACGAGCCCACCAACCACTTGGATATTCAATCTCGTCAAGCCTTGTTGGAAGCCTTAAATAATTACGAAGGAGCGGTTATCCTCATTACGCACGATTTGCACGTAATAGAACTGACCTGTGATACTTTGTGGTTGGTGCGCCGCGGAACCTGCCAAACTTTTACCGGCGATTTGGACGACTATAAAGCGCAACTCTTAAAAAATAACGACCGTAACGATTTGGCTAGCGACAAGATGACTTCCAAAGAAGCCCAGCGTAAAGCCGCCGCCGAACGCCGCGTACGGGTAGCCCCATTGAAAAAAGAAATTCGCGCGTTAGACGAAAAAATAGAAAAATTAACTGCCCGTAAAACCGCCTTGGAAGAACAACTGGTGGCGGCTTATTCGGCAGACAGCAGTATTGAACTGGCGCTTCTAAACAGTCAGTTAAAAGACGCGGAAGAAGAGTGGTTGCGCCTAAACGAAGAATACGAGGCCGCCCTAAACGGAGCAGAATAACCGATGAAGAACATTTTTTTATCTTTACCCGAATTTTTGCAACAGGCCCTTACCGCGCAAGGCATCACAACGCCTACTCCCGTCCAGCAAAAAGCCATCGGCCCCGCACTGGAAGGCAAAGATGTTTTAGCCACTGCCCAAACCGGCACGGGGAAAACGCTGGCTTTTCTTTTACCGCTTGTGGTACATTTGCAGGAAAATCCGCAAGAAAATGCACTTATTTTGTCGCCTACTCGGGAACTGGCACAGCAAACTTACGAGGAACTTAAAAAACTGACCGATGATGAAAACCCCTTAAAAACCGTGCTGATTATCGGGGGGGATAATATCCATAAACAATTTGCGGACTTGCGCTCCAAACCGCGTGTGATTGTGGCTACCCCCGGCCGCGTGATTGACCACATGCAACGCAAAAGTATCATCTTAAAAAACACGCATTACTTGGTGTTGGACGAAACCGACAGAATGCTTGATATGGGCTTTATTGACGATATGCGCCGCGTCGTGGCGGCGTTGCCTGCTCCGCGCCAAACTTTTCTTTTTTCGGCCACAATGCCTAAGGAAATCGTTTCCTTAGCGGAGGAATTTTTGAAAAACCCCGTACGGGTGCAAATCGGTTCGGTCGTTTCGCCTGCCGATTTGGTGTTGCAGGAAGTGGTAGAAGTAACCATACGCGAAAAATTACCCCAATTACTGCACGAATTAAATTCCCGCCAAGGCTCTGTGTTGATTTTTACACGCACCAAGCACGGGGCGGAACGCCTGGCCAAACAACTGAAACTCTACGGTCAAAAATGTAATGCCTTGCATGGTGATTTACGGCAAAACCGCCGTAGGCAAGTGCTAGAGTTTTTCAAAAACCAAACGGTACGGATTCTGGTGGCTACCGATGTGGCCGCCCGCGGTATCGATGTGCCGCACATTGCCCATGTAATTAACTACGATTTGCCCCAATGCCCGGAAGATTATATCCACCGTATCGGTCGTACGGGCCGTGCCGGCGCTGTGGGAAGTGCCATTTCCTTTATCGCAGACGACGGCGATAAGTGGCAGGATATTTGCAAGGTAACCAAATTTTCTATTCCGGTTAAGACTGTTCAAAAAACGATTGAACCGCTACCTGAACCTAAATTTGTGGCACAGGAAGAAGGTTCTGCCCATGCCCGTAACCGCAAAAAACAACGCCCGGTGCGTGCGGAAAAACCTTCCAAGGCTACGGAACTGGCAAAAAAATTGTTAGCCGAAGGGGAAGTGTATTTGCCGCAAGGCGAGGAACTAAAGAAAAAACCTGTTCCCCAAGCGCAGGAAAAAACGCCTCTTCGCAAAGTAAAAACTTTCCGCAAGGCTGTTCAAACCGAGTCTATTTTAGAGGAAAAACCGCAAGAGGAGCCAAACCCTTTTCGTACAGTAAAAGTAGGAGCCAGTAAAAAGAAATTACAAAAAAATTTCCGACGGACGGATAAAGGTTTTTCCGCCCACAAGCACAAAAAGGGGGCTCCCTCCAAATTTTTCAAGCGTAAAAAAAGAAAATAAAAAAGGCCGTTCTTTACGAACGGCCTTTTTGTATAGAAACAGTTTATTTGATAAGATACATACCACCGCCGACAGAATCTCCGCCCAAGCGGTCGCAAATTTCTGCATATTTACCGGTTGTATCGCCTCCGCACAGAAGTGTATCTTTTCCGTAAGTGGGGTGATTGTAGAACATCAAAAGGCCGTATCCTCCGTCCAGCGGGGAAACTTCGATATAATCATCAAAAAAATGATAGCGGAACTTACCTAATTCAAATCCACCAGAAATTTCCGCCGCATCGAAAAAGGTAACATCCAACCCTTTTAAGGAAGTGGGGGCCGCATCGTTGGCGGCGCGGTAACGGCGCGCGGCATCAAATAACGAGCGTAAATTGACCATGGCTTCCATGGCTTCCGCGCGTTGTACAGAGCGGCGGTATTGCGGCAAGGCAATAGAAGTTAAAATACCAATCATAAGAACGACGGCTAAAAGTTCAACAAGGGTGAACCCGGAACGATAAAGTTTTTTTCTCATAAATCTTCTCCTTTCCGTTTAGTATATCGGTTTTGGAAGGTTTTTTCAATATCTTTTCCTTGCAAGCGCGTGAAAAAAGGCTATAATAAAGGTATCTACTTTTTTGAGAGGTTTTTTATGTTTCAACATCTAAAAATGAAAAATCACGGGTTTACACTTTCCGAACTAATGGCGGTTGTGGTTATTTTGGCTATTTTGGCCACGGTAGGCTTAGGTTCTTTTAAGAAATCAGTGGAACGCAGCCATTTTAGCGAAGGATTGGTGGCCGCCAGCACCATTATGCAAGCGGCTGAACGCTATTACAACGACCATGCGCTCCTCAGCGGCTCTAATACGGCTACCTCCCGCCCGACTTTAGCCAAGTTGGATGTCGGATTGGAAAATTCCCGTGCTTGCACAACTTCCAGCAGTTATTGCACTAAAACCAAATACTTTGAAATTACGCTTTATGATGGTTACACCAAAGCCCAACGCATGAAAGGCAGTACGGCCGGGAACTATGCCATTGTGGTCTATCCGGAAACCTTCGGCTCTAACATGAGAAGAAGCACGGAATGTACTTTCAGCAACTCTGCCGGGCAAGATTTGTGCGTAACCATGGGTTATACTTCTTGCAGCAGCAACCAGTGTACCAAATAAGAAATGCTTTTTTCTTTCCGCTCTTCCTTTTGGAAGGGCGGTTTTTTTATGGATAAAAAGGGAGTATAAAATAAAAAAACCATAAAGCTTGTGCTTTACGGAGTGTCTTTTTGCCGTTTTAGACAGGTGGAAGATTTTCTTCCCCTGTCCGCCGGTGATTGTCTAAACCGGCTTCAAACTGCTTGCAAACCGAGCCTCTTGCCCGGTATTTGGCGCTTAGTCGCGACCAATCATATAATTGGCACCGCTGATATTTTCACCTAAGATGATAAGCGCTTCAGCGATTTTTTCCAACATTTTCGACATATTTTTCTCCTTTTTTGTAAAACTCAGATAAGGAGACACTTCTTATCTTGCTCTAATATTATACAATTTTTTAATGTGCTTGTAAAAATTGGGTTTATATAATAACAAATATAAATGGGATAAGCAAGTTTTTTTTATCTTTTTCTCCTGCTTTTTGTCTTATCCCTTTTATATAATATAAGTATGAAAGTATTACATACCGATTGTTTGGTGGTCGGCGCTGGAATCGCCGGCTGTGTTTATGCGCACCAAGCTGCTAAAAAGGGGTTAAAGACCTTACTTTTGTGTTGTGGGGAAATGCCCCAAACCAATAGTGACCTGGCGCAGGGGGGGATTGTTTACGAGCCCAACCTGAATTTGGAAGATTTATTGGAAGATGTCCGTTTGGCTACGGCCGACCTTTGTAATGAAAAGGCCGTGCGTTCTTTAAGCAAAGCCGGTTGCCAAGCGGTGGAGGAAATCTTCTTAAAAGATTTATCGGTTCCTTTTGACAGGGACGAACACAACTCTCTTCGCTTTACGCGTGAAGGGGCCCACCGCAAAAATCGTATTTTGTATGCCAAAGACACTACCGGGCATGCGATGCTTTCTGTCTTGCAGGAAGCTGTCCGTCAAAACCCGTTTATTACGGTAATGGAAAATGCTTCTGCTATCGATTTGTTAACGCTTTCCCACAGTTCTTTAGATTTGAAAGACCGCTACCACCCGCTTACCGCTTTCGGTGCCTATGTGTTGGATAACAAAACGGGCGAAGTGTTTGCCGTTTGTGCCAAAAAGACGGTTTTGGCTACAGGCGGTGTGGGGCAGATTTACCGCCACACGACCAATTCCGAACATGCCTACGGCCACGGAATTGCCATGGCTTACCGTGTAGGTGCGCGCGTGATGAACATGGAGTTTGTGCAATTCCACCCCACGGTGTTTGCAAAAGGGAAGAATTTTCTGTTGTCCGAGGCTTTACGCGGAGAAGGGGCCATTTTGCGTAATGTAAAAGGCGAAGCCTTTATGGAGAAGTACCATCCGCTTAAAGATTTGGCCCCGCGCGATGTGGTTTCCCGCGCGATAGAAGAAGAGCGTTTGGAAACTTCGCACGATTGTGCCTATTTGGATATTTCACACAAACCGGCCGAAGAAACCAAAGAACGCTTCCCCGCTATTTATCAAAAATGTCTGCAAGAAGGTTTTGATATGACCCAAACACCTGTTCCCGTAGTGCCTGCCGCCCACTATTTCTGCGGCGGTATTTATGCTACGCCGGAAGGGAGAACGAATATCTTGCACCTCAATGCCATTGGGGAAACGGCCTGCACGGGCTACCATGGCGCGAACCGTTTGGCCAGCACTTCTTTGTTGGAAGCCGTGGGCATGGGCTATTTGTGTGCCGAAGAGGACGCCAAAGATATTGCCGCGCAAACTTTCCATATCCCTCAACCCAAAGAGTGGGTTGTTCCCGAAGAAAAGCCGGACATCAACCTTATCAAGCAAGATTTGGCCACCCTTCGCAGTACGATGTGGAACTATGTAGGCTTGATTCGCAGCGAAAAACACTTGGTGCGTGCGGAAAAAATTTTGCGTCATCTGCAAAACGAAATTGATGCCTTTTATAAAGGAACCGCCCTTTGCCAAGAACTTTTAGATTTACGCAACGGAACCAAAACGGCCTTGATGATTACCTACGCCGCTTTACGCAATAAGCGAAGTATCGGGTGTCATTTCATCAAGTAGTAAAGGTTTTAATACATAAAAAACCGGCCTCCGGAAAGGGGCCGGTTTTTTGTTGGGGAAAACGATTATTTTTTCTTTGCAAAGAAGAAGCGTTGTCCGTGTTTACCGAAAAACCGCTTTAACAGATACAATGCCAATACGGTGGAAATAGTGTCTGCAAATACAGGTGCGTAAAATACGCCGTCCAAACCCCAAAAGAGCGGCAAAATAATCACTAGCGGGATAATCAGCAGTACTTGGCGCGAAAGACTTAAAAAGGCGGCTTTTAGCGGTTTATTGATAGCCTGGAAGAAACTGGTTGTCAGCACTTGCAGGGGGATAATCGGCAGCATAATGTTCAAAATACGTACTACGCGGGCGGCAAGTTCCGTAAGGGCAGTATCGTCCGCGCTGAAAACAGCCGCAATGGGGTAGGCAAAAGTTTCAATGAGCAGAAAGCCCGCAGTGGTAATAAATACACCCCAACGAATAGCCATTTTTAAAGTTTGGATAGAAGTGGAGTATTTCCGCGCTCCGTGGTTGTAGCCGATAAGGGGTTGTGCCCCTTGGGAAAGGCCGATTAACGGCATCAGCACAATGGTGTTTACGCTGACGGCAATTCCCATAGCGGAAATAGCAATGTTGCCGCCGTATTTTAGCAAAGAGTGGTTCAAAATAACATTGAGCGTGCTGGAAGCCAATTGAAACGCAAATTGGGAAAAACCGATAGCCATACTGTCCAATGCAATGTATTTTTTCAGGCGGAAGTATTGGGGTTTTAAGCGGTAAAAACTACGCTTTCCGGTAAAAAACAAAATTACCCATAAAAAGGAAATTACCTGCCCCACCACCGTAGCGGCGGCCGCGCCTTTAATTCCCCAGCCCCATGCAAAGATAAACAACGGCCCAAGAACCAAGTTGATAAACGCACCGATAAGTTGCGTGCCCATAGCGGTTTTGGGGTGGCCCGAGGAGCGGATAAAGTTGTTCATGCCCACGCCGATGCCAAATAAAAAATATCCCGGCAGAACCACCAGGGCATAATCACGCGCATAAGGGAGCACTTCATTATCGGCTCCCAGAAAACCTAAAATGGGATCTAAAAACAAGTAACTTAAAATAGTCAGGGTGGCGGAGACTATGGCCAGCAAAATAAAAGCATTACCCAAGATGAGCTGTGCTTCATCTTCTTTTTTTTCACCCAATCGTATGGAAAAAAGCGCGTTAGCCCCTACCCCGATAAGCGCACTAAAGCCCATATACACTAACCCCAACGGGAACAAAATGGTAATACCGGCCAGGCCATGGGCCCCCACATCTTGCCCTACATAAATGCGGGAGATAATGTTGTAAAGTGCGTTTGCAAACATACCGGCTATTGCCGGTGCGGAAAATTTAATGAGAAGTTTGGAGAGTGTTTTAGATTTAAACGGATTTTTCTCTTGAATCGTTACTGCTTTTGCCATATTTAATATTCTACCAAAATTGCCTGGGTAAAGAGTAGAAAAAAAGGAGTTGATTTTTCGCATTTCATCTAGTAAACTATACAAAGGAGTATCCTGTTAAAAAAGGGGACAAACTATATGAAAAAATTATTAGTTTTATTCTTGTTGTTCAGTGCGGTTGTTTGCCACGGGGAAATTGTTTCCGAGGTAAGTTTCAACCCCTCCCGCATGGGTGATTATAGATATCTCAAGGTGGCAAATTCTGCTACTTTGGTTGGCGGTTTGGAAACAAACGACCTTAACATCAGTAGCGGTGGAACCGTTAGGATGAAATTAGGCTCTACTGCTCCCCAGTATTTTACCATTTCCGGCGGGGGCACTGCGCAGACTAGTCCTCGATCTGTGGACGGAGCCAGCGGTTCTGAAATTTATATGCCGAACACGGTATTTAGTGGCGACAGCAGTGCGTATATCCCTAATGTATTTGTGAGAGGCGGTGAAGGAACCTTTAAGGATGGCAACTCCGTGGTGAGCAACACAATGGACGGAAATTCCGTCTTGTTACAAAGAGCAAATACCTTAAGTGGCGGAGATGTGGAAATTGCGGGGGATGGTGGTTCCTCTATTTCTTTGCATAGTGCCGGCACTACGAAAGGTTTTTGGTTACATGGGAACGATATTCCCTATCCGAAAGGAAGTTCGTCTTTGGAAGGAGCGACTTCTATTAGTTCGTGCACCTTAAAATGGGAAGAACGCACGACTGCGGAAACGACACCGAAAAAGGTGAAAGTGTTGTCTTTGGCAAATTGCACCTTTGGCAGTTCCTCTACTCCTCCTTCTGGCGGGGAATCTAAATTTTCGTGTGGCGTTGTTTATGAAAAAGCCAAGCAAACTTTTAGATATACAGATGCTTTTGGCCATGTTAATTGTTTGAACGCTCAAACAGGAACCTGTCCTTCCCATATTGTTCCTGGAGTAAAAATGAATATGGAACATGGGGGGTTAGATTGTACTTATCAAGCTTATTGTCCGTGGTCTGGTTATACAGGACAGACTTATGAAGGTTATATAATAAAATTGGGATTAAAAAATACAGGAGAAAGCTGTACAGCTGATCAAGTTGTGTGGTTGTAATGTTTTTAGTATAAGTTATAAAATCCCCGGGTTTAATGCCCGGGGATTTTTTTGCCTGTAATTTTATAGTAATGCTTGAGGGGTTTATTTGAGTATCCGCCCTTCTTACTTATAAAAAACCACCTCCGCTAAAACGGAGGTGGTTGATTCAAAACCGAAAGAAGTTTATTTTCCTTCTTTTTGCTTCAAACTGGCTTTGATAAGCCCGTCGAAAAGCGGGTGCGGTTTCATCGGACGGGAGCCGAATTCCGGGTGGAACTGACCCGCAATAAAGTAGGGGTGGTCTTCCCTTTCCACAATTTCGGGAAGGGCGCCTTCGTGCCAACCGGTAACTTTAAGCCCCGCATCAGCCAATTGTTTTACGTAGGCCGGGTTCATTTCGTAGCGGTGGCGGTGGCGTTCCACAATTTGTTCTTTGCCGTATAAACGGGCAGCCAACGAGCCTTCCTTCAAGTCCGCGGTGTAGTTGCCCAAGCGCATGGTGCCGCCTTTGTAAACCACATTTTTCTGTTGGGGAATCAAATCTACAATCGGGTCTTTGGTGGTGGGGTCGAACTCGGTGGAGTTGGCATCGTGGAGGCCGCACAGGTTGCGGGCGGCTTCAATTACCGCACACTGCATGCCCACGCAAATACCCAAGAACGGTTTTTTCTGTTCGCGGGCATATTTAATGGTTTCGATTTTACCCTCAATTCCGCGGTTACCAAACCCGCCGGGAATCAAAATGCCGTCCACATGGGCCAATTTTTCTACCACATTGTCTTTTTCGGTGTTCACATAGGAAATTTCCACTTTGGCGTCGTTGTTCATGCCGGCATGGCGCAAGGCTTCGCTGACAGATTTGTAAGCATCTTGCAGTTCGGAGTATTTCCCTGCGATAGCAATTTTAACCGTTTTAGAGGGGGTTAAAGCATCGTCAAAATATTTGAACCAGTCGGTATCCACTTCTTGCGTGGGTTTTAAGCCCAAGAGGTTGATAATTTGTTTATCCACTTCTTGTTTATAAAACATTTCCGGTACATGATAAATAGATTTCGCGTCCGCGCACTCAATAACAGCTTTGGACGGAACACTGCAGAAAAGCGAAATCTTTTCTTTTAAGTGTTGGGAAATCGGTTGTTCCGTGCGGCAGATGAGCATGCTGGGCTCAATACCTACTTCGCGCAATTTATTGACGGAGTGTTGGGTCGGTTTTGTTTTCAGTTCCTGTGCCACCGCAATGTAGGGAATCAGTGTGACATGAACGGAAATAACATTTTGGGCGCCTTTTTCCAAGCGGAGTTGGCGGGCCGCTTCCAAGAACGGTAACGATTCAATATCACCCACCGTACCACCGATTTCGATAATGGATACATCTACATCGTTTTCAAAAGCGGTAAAGCGTTTTTTGATTTCGTTGGTGATGTGCGGAATTACCTGCACGGTAGCACCCAAGTATTCGCCGCGGCGTTCTTTATCGATAACCGTTTGGTAAATGTTGCCTGCCGTGTTGGTGTTGCCGCGGGTCATGTTGACATCTAAAAAGCGTTCGTAGTGGCCCAAATCTAAGTCGGCTTCGGCTCCGTCCGTGGTTACAAATACTTCCCCGTGTTGGTAGGGGGACATGGTGCCGGGGTCTACATTGATGTACGGGTCGCACTTAATCATGTTGACCTTGAGGCCGTTTAATTGCAGTAATTTACCGATGCTGGCGCCGGAAATTCCTTTCCCCAAGGAACTTACCACACCACCGGTAATGATGATGAATTTAGACATATATATTTCTCCTTTACAAATTAAAAATGATACAAAAAGAGGAACTCCCGCCGGGGCGGGAGTCCTTCGCTGTTAGCGATTTTTCAAAGAGTATTCTTCGGCAGCCGCCAAATCGGCGGCGGTGTCAATGGCCGGGCCGGCGGAATCGATGACTACGCACTTTAACACCATGCCGTCTTCCAACGCGCGTAATTGCTCCAGTTTTTCCAACTGTTCCAAGTTGCTTGCCGGCAGGGATACAAAGCGTTGTAAGGCTTCGCGTCTGTAGCCGTAGATACCGCAATGTTGCCAGTAGGGAATATTCTTGTTTTCTTCGGTAATTTCCCGTTTGAAAGGCACGCGGGAGCGCGAAAAATAAAGGGCTCTTCCGTCTTTGGTCAGCACGGCTTTTACGCAGTTTGGATCGTTGATTTTGTTTTCATCAAGCGTAGGGGCCACGGCGGAAGCAATATCGCAAGACGGGTCATTTTGCAACAACTCCACAATTTTTTGAATCGTGGAAGGTTGCACGAACGGTTCGTCCCCTTGTACATTGATAATGATTTGTTCGGGGCGGTTTTGCGCGGCTTCGTAAATGCGGTCGGTACCGCTTTGGCAGGCATCGCTGGTTATCACGGCTTTTGCGCCGAATTTTGCCACGGCATCCACCACAATTTGGTTTTCCGTTGCGATGATTACCTCGCCGACATTGGCCTTTACGCAGGCTTCGTACACATGTTGAATAACGGGTTTACCCGCTAAAATTTTTAACATTTTCCCGGGAAGGCGGGAAGACCCGTAACGGGCAGGAATCGCAATTAGTACATTACTCATGGCAATACTCCTTCAATTTCGGTGCGGGTGGCCGTAGCCGTGCCCGATTTACCTACCACAATGCCGGCCGCATAGTTGGAAAGCACAGAGGCTTCCCGCAGGTTAGCCCCGGCGGCCAAGGCCAAAGTCAGCACGGAAATAACCGTATCCCCGGCACCCGTAACATCGTACACTTCGCGCGCGGCAGTGGGCACCGTGTAGGGGGTTTTTTTGCCTTTTTCGAATAAACTCATACCGTCGGCACTGCGGGTGATTAAAATAGATTCGGCTTCCAGCATATTCAAAATTTTGTTTCCCAAGGCTTCCATGGCTTCTTCGCCGGATTTGGGGTTTTCGCCCACGCCTTCCCACGCTTCTTTGGTGTTGGGGGTCATACAAGTGATGTGTTTGTATTTTTTGAAATTGTCGATTTTCGGGTCTACACACACCGGAATTTTATGCTTGCGGCAGGTTTCGATAATAGTTTGGATATTATGGTCACTGAGCATACCTTTGCCGTAGTCGGAAAGGATAACCCCCTTTGCCGTTTTGATGGCAAGTTCAAAACTTTTCATACAAACGGAAGAAACGGAAGGGGAAATGGTTTTTTTGCTCTCGCGGTCAAAGCGGACGATTTGTTGCTGGTCGGCCATGACGCGAATTTTTTGCGTGGTGGGGCGATCCGGGTCTTCTGCAACGCCGTAAATGCTTACATTTTTTTCCCGCAGGAAACCTTTTAACATTTCGCCGCCCAAGTCTTGTCCTACGACGGAAATCATGACGGGTTTAGCACCCAAGGCTGCCAAGTTGACGGCCACATTTCCCGCGCCGCCGGCTACAAAAAATTCTTTTTTAACATCTACTACCGGCACAGGGGCTTCCGGCGAAATGCGGCTGACAGAACCTTTAATAAAGTGGTCGAGCATGATGTCGCCTACGACGATAACTTCTTTTCCTTCAAAATTATTCAAAATCTCTTTCAAACGATTGGTTGCTACTTGTTGCATAGACACTCCCGTTTTGTTTATTTTTCCATTATATCTTTAATTGCGCTTGTATTCCAGTAGTTCTGCGTAAACGCTGCCGATAAAAACTTCCACTTTCATTTTGATGGGCATTTTGTATTCGTCGTCCGTCAGCCAAACCTGTAGGCTTTTTCCTTTGCTGACAAAAATTCCTTCGCCGCGGAACATGGGTTCTACCTTAATACAATCAAATTTTCCCGCATCGGTTTTAATGGTTTCCTTTCCCAGCACTTTAACGACGAGAGGATATTGTTTTTCGCGATTGATGATGTCGAAAACAATGTCTTTGCCTACTTCCAATTTCTGTGCGCGTACATAGTAAAGCGAGGTTAACATATCCAGCACTTTGATGGGCAGTTCTCCCGAAATGATGCGGGGTTCCTCTTTTTTTCTTACTTCGCCGTAGTAGGTGTTTTTGTTGTAGTCGAAGGTCAACCACTCGTCGCGTTTGTAACGGCCTTCGCGCAAACTTTGTGCGTAACCGAGGGAGTAAAAATTTTGGGCGTCCAACCAAGAAAGATTGATGTCTCGTACTTTGTAAACCGCATCGATAACCGGGGCCGAAAAGGCCGAGGTTTGAATCAGATAGGCTTTTCGTCCGTTAATATCGGTAATACCGCGGTTTTTAATGTAAGCCGTTCCTGCTTTGATAAAAGAATAGTAAAGCCCGTATTTTAATTCTTCGTTTTTCCAAGGGGCTGTTTGCTCAGCCGTGGCGGAAACGGGTTCGTAGGCCAGCGGACTTAACAGACGGCCTTCCAACGAAATAAGTTCTTCGTCCTCAAAAACGGGTGTATCTTCGGCCGGCGCGGAAAGTGTTTGATTGGCGCGGGCTTGTTTTACAAAGTCTTCGGGGGTTTCTTGCGGAGCGGAAGCAGGCGAAACTTCAGGAACTTCCTGTTCCTTCGGGGGGACTGCTTCGGGCAAAACGGTTGTTTTTGTTTCCGGCGCTTTTACCGCAGAAGAAACGGGAGATGCTGTTTCCTTTTCCGCGGGTACGGGTTGAGTTTGGACAGGGGCAGTTTGTGTTTGGATAGGTGCGGTTTGTTCTTGCGTGGCGGGGGAGATAAGGGCGTCTTGCGGTTGTTTAGAAGCGCAGGCGCATACAAAAACAAAAAATAAACCGATTACAAACAAACGGCAGTTCATTTTTCCTCCGCATCTTTTACGATAAAACGCGCCGCGTTCAGCAAGTTGGTGGCTACTTTTTCGGGAGATAAATTTGGGTATTTTTTGAGGTGATTTTTTCCGTTTGCCGTAGTAACTAACACCGATTTGAAACCAAGGTTGTGCCCAAATTCCACATCGGCTCTTTTATCTCCGACCATATAAGAGCGGGTGGCATCTATTTTGTATTTTTTAATCAAATTAAGCCCCAATTCGGGGTGAGGTTTTCGGCAGTTGCACGCTTGTTCCGGCGCGTGCGGACAAAAAACAATTTCTTCTATTACAGCGGGTTTAAGCAGTTTTTTAAGGCGTTGGTGGCAAGCGTTTACTTTGTCTGCCGTAAAATATCCTCTGCCGATGCCGGATTGGTTGGAAACAATAAAGAACTTATATCCGTGTTTTTTTAACAGGGCCAAGGCAGGGCGTACGCTTTTGTACGGGCGCACTTTGGCGGGGTCGCTTAAATAGGTGCCGGGTTTTTCGTGAATAAGCGTGCCGTCTCTGTCAAAAAATACGGCCTTTATTTTTTCGCTCATATCCGTTCCTCCGGGTGTTGTTCCAAATAGCGGTTTCCTTCGGCTTCGCGTTTCCAACGGTTATGTGCCCATAACCAAGAGGCCGGATCTTCGCGCAGGAATTGTTCGTAGTAACCCACCAATGTTTTGGTAAATTTGCGGACATTTTCCACACTGTATTCTTGCGGAGGGATAACGGGGTCTAAAATCGTACACAAGATCGTGCCGTCCTTTTCCCGCGATACTTTAACGGGGAACACCGGCACTTGCATTTTAATGGAAAGTAAGGCCGTAATCGGCGAAGTAGCCGCCGTGCGGCCCATAAAGGGAATCCACAATTCGCTGGAAATAGTGTTTTGATCAAATAAAATGCCGAGCATTTTTTTCTTTTTCAACCAACGCATACAAGCAAAGAAGGGTTTGTCTTCATGGTTACTGTAAAAGGTTCGGCCCGAGAAAACATTGCGTAAGCGGTTGATTTCTTCGTCCACATACGGGTTATCTACCCGTTGGGCCAGCACGGCTTTGTCCGCCCCGTAAATGGACGCCGCCAAACCGAAGGCTTCCCAGTTGGTAAAGTGTCCAATATGGATAATACCGCCGGTTTTCCCTTCGGCTTGCAAAACTTTTTCCATGCCTTCTACCCGGCAATGTTTTTTGAAGTTTTCCGGGGACATACGGCTTAGTTGGATAAATTCCGCCATAATGGCTCCCATGTTCCGCCAAGATTCCAAGGCGGTTTGGCGGGCTTTATCTTCACTCATTTCGGGAAAGGCAAGGGATATATCCTTTACGGTGCGCTTAAAACGGTTGGGCATTACAAAACGCACGGCTCCCGTTAACCGACGGCTTACCGAGATGGAGAAACTGTACGGCAACAAGGAAAGACTCACACAGAAAAATTTTAATGCGAGGTATTGAAAATAATGAAAAGGGGTTTTTTGAAAACGGGCTTTGCTCATATTCTCATTATAGCAATTTTGCCTCAAATGCTCCCGGTTTTGAAATGTTGGCGGAAATGGTAAAATATCTAAAAGCCTTTTGGCAAAGAGGAATAAAAATGGATTTACTTAAACTAAAGGAAAATTTGGAACAAAACATAATCGGCCGCGGTGTGTTGCTCGGGGCTTCCAAAGTGTATGGTCTGGGGGCTTGGCTAGATCGTATTTCTTACGAAAACGGTTGGAAATCGGTAAAAAGCGTGAACTCCCGCGTGGTGTGCATCGGCAATATTACGGCCGGCGGCACAGGGAAAACGACCGCAGTTCTGTTAGCGGCTACCACTTTGGCCAAAGAAGGGATTCGCGTGGCAATCGTTTCGCGTGGTTATAAACGCCAACAGAAAACAGAAGGCCCCGTGGTGCTTTTTGATAACCCCGATGCCGATTGGCGTTTGGCGGGTGATGAACCCTTTATGATGAGCCGCGTGCTGAGCCAGTACAAAGTGCCGATTGTTATTTCTTCCAATCGGGCCGAGGCCGCTATCGAGGCTTTGCGCCGTTTCAAAAGCCAAATTATTTTGTTAGATGACGGTTTCCAACATCACCGCTTAAACCGCGATGCCAATGTGGTACTCGTAGATGCCAAGAATCCTTTTGGAAACAAAGGCCTCTTGCCATACGGCATTTTGCGCGAACCCATGAAGGCCCTTAAACGCGCTAACCTGGTGGTGCTTACACATTGCGATCAAGTTTCCCAACGCCAGTTGGAAGACATCAAAGACGAAATCCGCGTACATAACGATTTGGTGGAAATTTTGGAAAGCGTACACGAACCGGAATACTACTTTGACATTTGTACTTCCAAAAAAATTGATTTGAAGGATATTAAAGGCCCGGCGGTATGTTTTTCCGCGTTAGGGCACCCGGAAACCTTTGAAAACACTTTGGAAAAATTGGGGTTGGAACTGAAACAAAAATGGCGCTTTGCCGACCACCAACATTATACCGAAGAAAACCTGCGCACTTTTGAAGAAACGCGCGGCGGCCTTCCCCTTATCACTACTTTTAAGGACTTTGTAAAATTCCCCGATAATTGGCGCGAAATTTTAACAAAAGATGTGTATGTGTTATCGGTAAACTTGAAAATTTTGGGCGGCGAAACGGAATTTAATAAATTCACGGATACGCTTTATCCCAAATTTTCCAAGATAAAAAACGCTCATTAAGCAATGTGTTTTATCAAAAGCCCCAACGGTCAACTGACGGTTGGGGCTTTTTGTTTGTTCGTTAATAATAAAATTAGCGTTGCTTGAAAATTTGAAAACGGGTAAAAAGCGGGTTTTTGCCCAAGCGAAGTGTTTTGAATACCTTTTTTTCAGGTAGCGGATTGATGCCTTTTTGGAAGGAGAGAATAGGCATTTCGCTCCGGTTTTGAATAGCGGAAAGATTTTCTTTTTCCGTGTCGTTCCAAGCATAGGCTTCGGCCTTTAATCCCAAAAGATTTTTTAACCGAAAAGCGCTTTCCGTCAATTCAAAACAGGCTTCTTCGGCAGTTTGGTCGGCAGAGGGTTTACCGTTTAAGGGGAGCGTCCCGAAGGAAATCAGGCGGCTTGTTTGCAGGGTTTTTAATTGTTTGGCCGTAAGCATCTTTTGCCAAGGTTCGTCCTCGGGGGATTGCCAGGCATTATAAGTATCTACAAACGACGGAGAAAGAAATACCGATGCTTTAATTCGGCAGGTTTTTAAGAGGGGGAAAATATCCGTAAATACGGTCTGGTAGCCCCCGATAAAAGCAAGTAAAACCGGTTTCGGGGGGAGTTTGTGCCCTTCCTTTAGGTCGGCTAAAGAAACAAAGGAAAAACCTTTTTTGCAAAGCGTGTTGAGGGTTTTTTCGAGAGATTTAACAGATACCCACTCTTCTTTTAAGCGGGAATTTTCGGCAGGGGTTCCTATTTTTTCCACCACTAGTATCAATAAGGTAGGTTTGCCCTTGCGGAAAAACAAATACGCTAAGGTAGCCAGTCCAAACAAAAGCGTTAAAGACAATAAAATTATCAAAAGCGTTTGCGTTGCCATAAGAACCAAAGTTTAATATATTTGACGAAAGTGTAAAAAGTGGAACAAGTGGCCCAAATCAACCCGCGCACACCGTTCAAAAATCCAAGCCGCAACACATACCGACGCAAGAACTCAAACGGCATGCGCAAAATTAGCACCGCAAGGTTACATTTTTTTCCTTTTTTGAACATAGTTTCGGCAGCAAGGGAAGTATGCTTGTTGAACTTAACAAAATAGTCTTCCATGTCGGTATAGGAATGGTGGTTAAAAGTTTTCTTTAACTTTTTAACCTTCCCTTGCACGCAAAGGGTTTCGTGCACAAGTCCTCCGCGAAACTCGGCTTTTTCAGTGCGTACTAAGCGTAAGAGATACTCCTTGGCTATTCCGCTGTACTTCATGCGTTTGCCCAAAAAGAAATTGGCTCGGGGGAGTTTGTACCCGGCAACGGTTTCGTCTTGCACGGCTTGGCGGATTTCTTCTACCAGTTCGGGGGTCAGTGTTTCGTCGGCATCTAAAGAAAGGGCCCAAGGGCTGGATACCTTAGAGAGGGCAAAATTCTTTTTTTTGGTGTATCCTTCAAACTTACGGGTATAGATATTTGCGCCCAACTCGCGACAGATTTGCACCGTCTTGTCCGTAGAAAAAGAATCAACAACCACAATTTCGTTTACTAATTCTCTTGCGCTTAAAATACACTTGGCGATGTTGGCTTCTTCGTTATGGGTGATGATGAAAAGGGAAATCCGTTGCTTTTTCATAGAGGTATTTTATCATTTCGGTTCATAAAAACCAAAAAATTATATAAGCCGAAAATTCTTGAGTAATTCGCGCGCTTTTTCTTGGTCTTTTTTAAGTTGGGTCACCAATGCATCAAGGCCGTTAAATTTGCTTTCATTTCGTATTTTAGCCGCGAAGAAAACGGTTATTTTTCTGCCGTAGATGCTTTTCTTAAAATTAAAAATGTTTACTTCCACAAGCGGTAATTTGTTGTGAATAGGGTTTACCGTGGGACGAAAGCCGATATTACAAAACCCGTCGTAGATTTTTTTGCCTACCCGCACTTTTACGGCAAATACGCCCAGCGGAAGAATTTTGTAGATGCCCGTATCCAAATTGGCGGTGGGGAAACCCAGTTTGCGCCCCAGTTGGTGACCTTTGATAACGGTTCCCGTCAACTTATACGATTGGGCCAAAAGTTCGGTTGCTTGGGGAATATCCCCCAGGGCCAAGGTTTTGCGAATGAGGGAAGAGGATATTTTTTCGCCGTCTGCCAGGTAAAAATTGGCTACTTCGAAAGGGATATTTCTTTTGGCGCACTCTTCGCGCAAGAAGGCTAAACTTCCTTCCCGATCTTTGCCGAAGGCAAAGTCCAACCCGACGAGCAACCCGCCCATGCGGTATTTTTTTAGGAGGACTTCGTTAAAAAATTTTTCGGGAGACAAATTACGGCACGCTTCAAAATCAAGGGCCTGTGCGGGAACGCCCAACTCCCTAAAAAGTTTTTGTTTTTCTTGCGGGGTGGACAGCACCGTCATTTCCGGTTGGGTGCTTAACAGCGTTTTGGGCGGAAGGGGGAAGTAAAGCGCAAGAGGCTTCATTAAATGTTGGGCAGCCAGGGTTTCCAGCCTGTTAAATAAAAAACGGTGCCCGGCGTGCAAGCCGTCAAAAGTGCCGATGGTAATAAATTTATTTCCCTTTCTCATTAAATCACCGGTAATAAGCGGTTATATAAGGTTTCCGCTTCGCAATTTTTAAGTAAATTCCCGTCAAAGGCATCTTTCACTTCAAAAGAGCCGATTTGTTCGCGCGTTAAAACGGTCAAATGTCCTGCGGTTCCCAATTTTTCGGCCAACATATACCCGAGGGAGCGCACGTAAGTTCCGCAGGAACAACGAACCGTAAAAGAAATTTGGGAAGGGCTGTCGAGCTGTACGCGCAACCACTCTACCGTTACTTCGTTGTATTTCCGTTCCATTTCTGCTCCCTTGCGGGCGAGTTCGTACATACGGTTTCCGTTGATGCGCTTGGCACTGAAAAAGGGAATCGGTTGGCGGATTTTACCGCTGAGAGATTTAACGGCTTCTTCCAGTTGGGGTTGCGTAAGGGAGGGGACGGGCGCGGTGCGGATTACTTCTCCGTAAGCGTCCCAGGAATCGGTTTCTTCTCCCAAAGTTAAGGTGGCACTATATACTTTATCCAATTTTAGAAATTGGTCTTGCTTGCGCGTGGCTTCGCGCCCGATAAGCAAAATAAGCAGTCCCGTAGCCATGGGATCCAAGGTTCCGCTGTGGCCTATCTTTTTTGTTTTCATGACCCGTCGGCAAATGGCAATAATATCGTGCGAAGAAAAGTCCTTCGGTTTACGGATAAGCAAAATGCCGCTTTTAGCGGGTTCAGTGCAGGTTTTTGACAACATCATGTACCACTTTAGCCAGTTCATCGGCTACTTCGTCTAACGGCTTACCGACTACTTTGCACCCGGCAGCGCGGGCATGGCCGCCGCCACCGAAAGTTTGGGCGATTTTGCTGACATCTGCCGCCCCGCGGGAACGGAGATTGATAGAAACTTTATCTTCTTCTTCCTTGATAAGGGCCGACACTTCCACGCCCGGAATCATGGTGGGCTGGCTGACGATACCTTGCGTTTGGGCAGAAGTGGCACCGAAGGTTTCAAAATCGCGGCGGGTTAAAATAATTTGGCTGTATTTATTGTCAAAACGAAGTTCCATTTTTTCAAGCGCGCGACCCAAGAGTTTCAGTTCAATGTAGGACTTGGTAAAATAAATCACGCGGTTGATTTGGTCCACATCTGCCCCCAAGGCTACCAAAGCGGAAGCAACCCGCAGGGCTTCTGCCGTGGTATTGGAGTGAACAAAACGGCCCGTATCGGTTACAAGGCCTGTATAAAGGCAGGTGGCTTCGTCTTGGGTAGGAAGCAGGTTCTCCTCTCCGGAGGCTTCAAATAATTGGAAAATAATTTCTGCGGTAGAAGAGGCTTTGGAATCTATGTGGTTGACTGTTCCGTAAGCATCACTTACCAAGTGGTGATCCACATTGATGAGCGTTTTGGCCTTGGAAAGGACACTTTCCAAATCGCCGCCGCGTTGGCGGTCGGAACATTCCAGTAAAAGGACGGTATCAAAATCCGGATTTTCGGGAAGGATATCTACATGGATTTTTTCCAAACCCGGTAAGAATTTCAAATCGTTCCCTACTGCCGGGGCGGCATAAGCGTAAACGGTTTTTCCCAGGCGTTCCAAAAGAGAAGTCATCGCCAGCGTGCAACCCAAGGAATCACCGTCCGGGTTTAAGTGCCCGGCAATAAAAAATTTTTTTCCGGCGCGGAGGGCTTCCCACACGCGGGCTAAACTTTCTTCTCTATTTTTCATTTTCGTGTTCCTTTTCGATTACTTGAAAAATGGCTTCTACACGGGAGGCTTTTTCCGGTGTGTCGTCATATTCAAAACTAAAAGAAGGAATACGTTTTAAGTGCAGGCGTCCGCGTAATTGTGCACCGATTTCTTTGCGCAACAAAGACAAAGACTCTTGCGTTTTTTTGCGGTCTTCGGGGCTGCCGAACACGGAAAAATATACTTTAGCGTTGGCCAAATCCTTGCTGATGCGCACCGCGGTAATGGTAACGAACCCGCCAAAATCGCCATTGGCGGCCATTTTGGTGATGATGGTGTTGATTTCTTCCAAAAAAAGGGTTTCTAAGCGTTTGATTCTATCTATCATAATACTTATTATACCATTTTGGGAACGCTTGCCAGAAATTACTTGAAAAAAAATAAAAACTAAACTATATTATAAGGGTAGGACATTTCTTTATATTCATCAAAAGGAGATACACTTATGAACAAAGGGTTTACCCTCATCGAATTGCTGGTAGTGGTACTCATTATCGGTATCTTGTCTGCTACTGCTTTGCCGCAGTATACCAAAGCGGTAGAAAAATCCCGCGCGACCGAAGCCTTGACCTTGCTTGGTAACTTGTCTACTGCCGAACAAATCTACAAAATGAGCCAAGGTGTATACACCGGTGATTTGAGCGTGTTGGACTTGCAGTTGCCCGGCGTTAGCAGCACTGCCACTAACACCATTACCACAAAGAACTTCATCATTAAAATTGTTATTCCTGCCAGCACCACGGCTACTAACACTACCTTCTTGGCTACCGCTCAACGCGCCAACAACGGTACGGCTACCACCAGCGCGGACAACGAATACTCTATTAACTTGTCCATTGACTCTAATGGTACCATTCGCCGCCAATGCACGGCAGCCCCTGCTACCGCTGTATTGACTGCTGATGCCACCTCCGGTGCCCCTGCCATCTGCAAAAACATTGCTAACGGCAACGCCGGCGGTATGATTAAATAAGTTGTTTTTTCCTCTTATTTGCCCGGGAGAGTTTCTCCCGGGTTTTTTGTTTTATATTTTTCATTTCCAAAAAAGTCAAAAATTTATTAGAATAAAAAAAACTAAACTTTAGAGGAATTTTATGAATAAAGGGTTTACTTTGGTTGAACTGTTGGTAGTTGTTCTTATTATCGGTATTTTATCTGCGGTGGCTCTGCCTCAATATCAAAAAGCGGTAGAAAAATCTCGCATGACGGAGGCCCTTATCTTAGTGAAAAAGATTGTAGAAGCCCAAAAAATTTTTTATATGTCCAACGGACGCTATGCCTCTTTTGAGGAAATGGAAACCTTAGATTTGCAATTCCCTAAATCTTCTACGATCGCTTATAGCGGTCAGCACCGATACCGAACGAAAGATTTTGCCTATAGTTGCCAAGGTACCGGAGCAACGGAAATTGCGGTTGCCCAACGGGTAAACGGCAACGGCGGATTGGGTACAGAGTATTATTTTAGCGTGAACTCCGATAATATGGACAAAGTTATTTGCTACGCCTATCCTACCGCCAATAAAATTTCGGCGGCCTTGTGCCAAGAATTTCAAAATACCGGACTCCTCTAATTTTTGTTATCAAAAAAAATACCCCCGGGCTCTTAAACCCGGGGGTATTATGTTATATCTTTTATTTGCCGGCGGCTTTCAGCAAGTTTTCAACGGCTTCTGCCAGGTTCCAACGGACGGCATCTTTTTCCGAGCGTTTTTTGTATTCGCATTGACCGTCTTTTACGGTGCGGCTGCTGACTACCAAGCGGTGGGGCAGACCGATTAAGTCCATATCTTTGAATTTCACACCGGGGCGTTCATCGCGGTCATCTAGCAACACGGATAAGCCCGCGCCTTCCAATTTGGCGCAGATTTCGTCTGTGTGTTGTTTTACTTCGGGGTTGGAATCGTAATCAATGGCGACCAAAGCCACATCAAACGGAGCCATCGGCGCCGGCCAGATGATGCCGTTATCGTCATGAGATTGTTCGATAGCGGCGGCTACCACGCGGCTGATACCGATTCCGTAGCAACCCATAATCATAGGTTTGGAAGTTTGTTTTTCGTCCAAGAAGTTGGCTTCCATGGCGGCGGAGTACTTGGTTCCCAGTTTGAACACATGTCCCGCTTCAATGCCGCGCGTGAAAGAAAATTCGGCTCCGCAGCGGGCGCATTTATCGCCGGCGGAGGCCATTTTCAAGTCGGCATACAAATCTACTTTAATGTCGCGGCGGGGGGTAACATTGACGGTGTGGACGTCTTTTTCGTTTCCGCCGGCTACGCCGTTTACAATGTTTTTCACATAGTTATCGGCATAAATCATTACATTCGGGTTCTTTTCTTTTAAGCCTTGTGCGCCCGCAAACCCGACGAAGGAACCCGTTACTTGGGTATACACTTCTTCGCTGGCTTTTTCGAGCGTAGTGCATTTAAGAAGGGCTTTGAATTTAAATTCGTTTAATTCGTGGTCGCCGCGTACCAAAGCCACTACCGGTTTTTCGTCCGCCACAAACACGAGCAGTTTAATTAGTTTAGAGGTGGGAACATTTAACATTTTGGCCACATCTTCCACGGTGTAGGCTTTGGGGGTGGTGCGGTTTTCCATGGGCAGGAGGTCGGCCTCGTTAATAACTTCTTCCGCCGGGGCTTGAATTTCGGCCTTTTCCGTATTGGCGGCATAACCGCAGGCGGGGCAGTTGGCAATGGCATCTTCGCCCGTTTCGGCAAGTACCATAAATTCGTGCGAGAAATTACCGCCGATAGAACCCGTGTCGGCCTCTACCGCCTTAAATTCAAACCCACAGCGCGTAAAAATGCGTTGATAGGCATCGTACATTTTTTGGTACCACTCACTGGCAGATTCGTCCGTCGCGGCGAAAGAATAGGCGTCTTTCATGTAAAATTCGCGGGCACGCATTACGCCAAAGCGGGGGCGGATTTCATCGCGGAATTTGGTGCCGAACTGATAAAGACACACGGGAAGTTGCTTGTAAGAGGAAACATCTTTTTTCACTAAATCGGTGATGACTTCTTCGGCGGTAGGGGCGATGCAGAACTCGGCATCTTTGCGGTCGGCAAAGCGCAAAAGTTCTTTGCCGTAGAAAGTCCAACGGCCGCTTTGTTCCCACAGTTCTTTGGGTTGCACGACGGGTAACCACACTTCGCACGCACCGGCTTTATCCATTTCCTCGCGCACAATATTTTCTACTTTTTTAAGAACTTTAAGGCCGAGCGGCAGCCATTCATAAAGCCCGCTAGCCAGTTTGCGGATAAGCCCCGCGCGAATCATCAGTTTAGCGGAAAGGGTATCGGCATCTTTCGGTGCTTCTTTAAGGGTGGGAATATAGTAATTCGATAGTTTCATTTTTAGTTTTTCCTTATTTTTTCCAAGTGTTAATTTTATCAATTAAAAAATCTACCCATTTTTCTTGGGGGAGTTTGAACATGGTTTGGCCGTGTTCAAAGTAAAGACCTTCGCCTACGCCGCCGGCAATACCAAAATCAGCATCGCGTGCTTCGCCCGGGCCGTTTACCACACAACCCATCACGGCAATTTTAAGCCCGGTGGCTTTGGCAAGCAGGTCTTTGTCCGCGTAAATGCGTTCTTCCAAGGCGTGTACCGTACCCGTTACATCTACTTGTGTGCGGCCGCAGGTGGGACAGGAAATTAAATTCGGCCCGTATTCGCGTAAGCCCAAGGCTTTCAAAATTTCGTACGCGGTACGCACTTGCAGGCGCGGGTCTTCTGTCAGCGAAACGCGAATCGTGGCGCCGATTCCTTTTTGAAGAAGCGTTCCCAACGCAACAGAACTTTTTACCGCACCGCTTAAAAAACTGCCCGCTTCCGTTAAGCCGATATGGAGCGGAATATCGCTTTGCTTGGCAAAGAGTTCATTGGCCAGAACGGTGCGTTTGAAATTATCCGATTTTAAGGAAACCACTACATTTTTGAAATTTAATTGTTCCAAAATGTTGGCTTGTTCCAGGGCTTCATTTACCATTACTTCGGCCCATTTTTCGTCGGAAAGTTCCATGCGGCCCTGTACGCTTTTAAGGTATTTTACGCTACCTGCATTTACCCCGATGCGAATAGCAACCCCTTTATCCGCGGCGGCTTTTACCACTTCTTTGGTGTTTTCCACAGCGCCGATATTGCCGGGGTTGATGCGCACTTTATCTACGCCTTGTTTGATGGCTTCCAAAGCCAGTTTATAATCAAAATGGATATCGGCCACGAGGGGGGAAGAAATGCGTTTTTTAATTTCTCCAATGGTTTGGGCGGCTTGCATATCGGGCACGGCCACGCGGTTGATTTCGCAACCGGCGGCATCTAACAAATTGATTTGCGCCGCCGTTTTTTCGGCGTCGCGAGTGTCGGTATTACACATACTTTGCACGCGCACGGGGTGGCCGGTTCCCAAGGTGTAAGGGCCTACTTTTACTTCTCTAGTCTTGTACATTTGCTTTCTCCGCTTCGGCTGAAATTTCCGGGGCCGGGGTAGTTTCCACGGCGGCGGTTTTGGGTTTGAAGAAGATGCGTTTTATATCGGAATAAGACGCATAAATAACGAGCAAAATTAAAATATACATACCGATATTTACCGCAATATTAAGGGTTTTTTCGGTCGGCAATTTTTTGGTCAGCCCTTCCCATAAATAAACAAGTGCGTAGCCTCCGTCCAATATCGGGATAGGGAATAAATTGAACATACCCACGGCTACGGAAAGCAGGGCAATTAAAAACACAAAATCGAGCAAACTTCGGTGTACCGATTGGTGAATTACATTTACAATGCCAATCGGGCCGGCGAGTTCGGGGGCTTTCTTTTTGGTGAAACTTTCCGCCAAAGAGGAAAGGGACATTTTCGTCCAATAATAACATTGGTAGAACCCCAACCCTGCCGCTTCCCACCAAGCTACGGGGTTGTAAACGGCCTCTACCGTAATACCCAAGGTATTGGGATATTTGGGGTTGAAATCATCGTTTTTTACCGTAGCGGAAAGGGTTTCTTCTCCCCGTTTATAAGTAAGGGTTACATCTTTTTCTTGACGGGCGGCCAAGGTGTCGGTCAGGTCTTTCCAATGGGAAATTGCTTTTCCGTTTACGGATAAAATTAAGTCGCCGGGTTTCATATCCAGTTTTTCCACCGGGTAACCTTCGGCCACGGTTCCCACCACCGCCGGGATTTTGGTAACGTCCGTTTCCGGCATACCTTTGATGTAAATAAGCACGCCGAAAATAAGTGCCGCGAGCAAATAGTTAAACAAGGCGCCGTTTACCACCATGAAAAACTTGGAATACCAAGGTTTGGCGGCAAACTCGTAAGGTTTGGGGGCTTCCTCGGCACCTTCGGGGTGGAACATGGGGCCGGCCGGCTCCACAAACCCGCCAAACGGAATAAGGCGAATTTGATAATCCGTGTAGCCCACTTTTTTGTGCCACAAAATTTTACCGAAACCAAACGAAAATTCTTTTACGCGGATTCCGGTTAATCGGCAGGCAATGTAGTGCCCGAACTCGTGGATAATTACAATCGGGCTCAGTACGATGAGTACGGCAAGTACGGTTAAAAACATTTGTTTCTCCTAAATAATGGCTTGGGTATAGGTTTTGTCTGCCAAGGAAGCATTGGCCGCTTCGCGTGCCCAAGCATCTGCCTCTAAGGCTTGGTTAATGGTGGCTACTCCCGAGGTTTGCGGAGCGGCTTTTAACACCGTATAGATGAGTTTTTGAATATCGGTAAATTGGATTTTTTCTTTCAAAAATGCATCTACGGCCACTTCGTCCGCCGCGCTTAAAACGGCAGGTAAAATGCCACCCTTGCGGGCTGCGGAAAGGGCCAAGTCCAAGCACGGAAAGCGGGTTAAGTCCGGCTCGAAAAATTCCAGTTTAGCCGCTTCAAAAAGATTTAATTTTTTCACGGGGCCGGGCAAGCGTTGCGGGTAAGTGATTGCGTACTGAATTGGTACACGCATATCGGGTTCGCCCATTTGCGCCAAAATAGCCCCGTCGTGAAATTCCACAGCCGAGTGCACGATAGACTGCGGGTGAATCACAATTTGCACTTTTTCTTCGGGCAGGTTAAACAGGTTCATAATTTCGATGGCTTCAAACCCTTTGTTCATGAGGGTAGAGGAGTCAATCGTAATTTTTTTACCCATTTTCCAACGCGGGTGGTTAAGGGCTTCTTGCGGTGTAACGGTGGAAAGAGAGCCCTGGCGTTTGGCAAAAGGCCCGCCGGACGCGGTTAAAAATACTTTGGAAATTTGGTCTTCAATTTTGTGGTAGCCGTATTCATCGGCAATACCGCTTAAACATTGGAAAATGGCGGAAGGTTCGCTATCTACGGGGATAATGGCCGCTTCCCAGCGGTCGCACTCGGTCATAAGGGTTTTACCGGCCATCACCATGGGTTCTTTGTTGGCAAGGGCAATTACTTTGCCGGCTTTAATGGCCGCTACTAACGGCTGAAAGCCTACGGCACCTACTACCCCGCTGACTACCAAATCGGCCGTCGGTAAAGAAGCCATAAAGCAAAGACTGTCGATTTCCGGCGGCAAAAGGCGCGTTTCGGCGGGAATTTGATCTTTGATTTTTTCGTAACTTTCCGGATTTAATACCGCGGCAAAGCGCGGCTTAAAGGCATGGAGTTGTTTAAGAAAAAGTTCCGTGTTGTTGTTGGCGGAAAGCGCGAGGACTTTGTAGTCCGTACCTAGGCGGGCTACAACATCAAGCGCGGAAGTGCCGATAGAACCGGTGGAACCTAAAATGACTAAATTTTTCATAAAGTGTAAAGCACCACATAATAGAATAACGGCGCCAACAAGAGGTAGGAGTCGAAACGGTCTAAGAAACCGCCGTGCCCCGGCAGAAGATTGGAAGAATCTTTCACACCGCAAGAGCGTTTAAGCACCGATTCGGCCAAGTCGGATACTTGGCCTACTACCGCTACCAAAAGCCCCATCCAAATGGCTTCCTGTACGGAGAAAAGGGTGGAAAGAAACAAGTTACGCATCAGCACCGCACCGCCCACGGCCAGCAAAGTACCGCCGATGGCACCTTCCCATGTTTTTTTGGGGCTGACTTCTTTGTTTAATTTGTGTTTCCCAAAGAAGCGTCCGCTGAAGTAGGCCCCGGTATCGGACACCCACACCGTGATAATCATAAAAAGCGTTAAGTATTCGCCGTAGGTGGCAATATCCCGGATATTGATCATGTGTGCTAAAGCCCACGGAATCAGGAAGATACCGGTGAAAGTGTTGCACACGCGTTCCCACGAGCGTTTGGGGGTAAGAACTTCAAACAAAAGCACCCCGAAGATAACCACACTGATAGTGAAGGGATATAAGTTGTCCGGGAGTTCCAAACCCGGCATGGTAGCACGGCCCAAAATGGCGACAACGGCCATTAACAACCCAAACAGCATCAGGCTTACCAGATGCACGGGTTTTTTACCGGCGGTTAACGCTAGGCCGTATTCGTACAGGCAAAGCAAGATTACACAACCCACAAAAGTCATGTAAACGATACCGCCAAAATGGATGGCGGCGATAACAACGGGAATCCCAATCAGGGCAGTTAGTATTCTAGGTAATAGCATATCTTTATTTTACTATATTTCCGTACGCGCGTGCGCGACTAAAACGCCTAAAGGGAAACGGTGGGAAATTTAGCGTTTGGCTATGAGTGCTTTTATTTTGGGGGTATTGAGTTCCCAAAGTGCATTTTTGGCTACCCATTGAGCAGTTTTATTGTCCTCGTAGAGGTACAAAATTTCTTCCGCACAGGTAAGGGCATGGGGGGTAAGTTTCGAATTTTTTTTGCCGATATTGCGCAACGCCCAATTAACGGCTTTGTAAACCATGGGGCGCGGGTCGGCGGCATGATTTTTGACGAGGGGTAGAAATTTGATTAAATCTTCGTCAGTAGTTTTAGCGCGGGGTGATGCTAAAAAACAGAGAACGGCAAACCCGGCGCGGCGGGTGTATTCGTCTTCCTTTTTAATCCAACGTTCAGCCAATTTGGCGGGATTTTTTACTTTGGAAAATAAATTTTGGCAACACAAATCGCAGATATCCCAAGAGTTTAATTCTTTTACCCAAGCGTCCAATTTCTCGCGGGTCATTTGTTTGGGGTCTGCCACCATGGAGGCCAAGATGCGGGCTTCGTGTACACCGGTTTGCCAAAGGGCTTCGGCCAAGTCCTGATCCGGGCAGGGAATTGCTTTTAGTAACAGGCGCAGGGTGGTAACGGGTGTGCCGACGGCGTACTGGGTGTTGATGCCAAAACGCGCCTTCATCTGTTTTTTGAAGGAGGGGGAGGAATTTCTCTCTATGCGGGCCAATATCTCAGCCGCACGGGAACGGGTAACCGGATCCATTAGATTCCTCCGAATCGGCGGGTGCGGGTTTGATAGGCTGTCAGAGCTTTTTGGAATTCCGTTTCGTCAAAGTCCGGCCACAGGACAGGTGTAAAATAAAATTCACTATAGGCCGCTTGCCACAACAAAAAGTTGGAAAGGCGTTCTTCTCCTGAGGTGCGGATAATCAGTTCCGGGTCGGGTAATGCGGGTTGGTAAAGGTTTGCTTGGATATCGGCCGGAGTGATTTGGGTTTTCCCTTGCATAAGCAAACGGTTAACGGCGTGGGCAATTTCCTGCCGGGCCCCATAGTTGAGTGCCAGGTTAAGCGTCAAGCCCGTGTTATTGGAGGTGGAAGAAACGGCCTCGTCAATTTTAGCCAAAATAGCGGGCGGTAATTTTTCCCGTTCTCCGCTTACCCACAGGCGCACACGGTGTTTTTTGGCTTCTTGGGTATATTTATCCAGCGTCTGTTCCAAAAGTTTCATAAGGCCGTCTATTTCTTCCTGTGGACGGGCCCAATTCTCAGTGGAAAAAGCATATAAGGTTAAAAATTCCACCCCTGCTTTTTGGGCAGCCTGCAAGGTGCGTTCTACGGCTTTTGCTCCTGCGTTATGCCCGGCCAAACGCGGCAACAGGCGGTTTTTGGCCCAACGGCCGTTACCGTCCATAATAATTGCCACATGGCGGGGTGTAGTATTTTTACTTTGGTTAGACATATCTATATTTTATCTTTTTTAGTTAAAAAAATGAAAAGAGGTTGCACAAAAAAGAAAAACCCCCGAGGAATCGGGGGTTTTTTATTGCAAGCAAAAACTTAGATTTTCATAATTTCGGCTTCTTTGTTTTTAATGACTTGTTCAATTTGGGCAATGTGCGCGTCGGTGGCTTTTTGCACATCGGCTTCGTAGCGTTTCAAGTCATCTTCGGTAATTTCGCCGGCTTTTTGGGCTTTTTTGCATTTTTCCAATACATCGCGGCGTTCGTTGCGAACGGCCACTTTGAAATCTTCACTCATTTTGGAAATGTTTTTAGCCAGTTGTTTGCGGCGGTCTTCGGTCATGGAAGGCAAGGTGATGCGGATTACTTTACCGTCGTTAACCGGGCTGGCACCGAGATCGGCTTTTTGAAGGGCTTTGTCGATATCGTTTAAGGAGCTGATATCCCACGGCTGCACTTCCAAGGTTTTGGCATCTAAAATGTTAATCATCGCCATTTGTTTGATGGGGGTGGGGGTGCCATAGTAGTCTACACGGATATTTTCCAAGAGCCCTGCACTGGCACGGCCGGTGCGAATGGTAGCCAAGTCGCGTTCTAAGCGGGCTACATGTTCGCCCATTTGAGTTTTGGATTTGTTAAGCAAATTAGTGATGCCTTCCATAAAATAAAACCTCGTTTTTAATGTATTTTCTAAATTATAGCAATTCTATTTCGTGCTGTCATTTGTGGCACAAGAACCGTCAAAAATCTGGCAAAGGTCGGGCGCTGTATTTTGGATAGGGAGTTCGTAGAGAAAGGTTCCTTCCAAATAAATTTTATTTCCGTCTTTTGTCCAACTACCGGTTATTTCGCCCATGTCGTTTCCGTCGGGATATTGGATAAAAGTTCCTTGGGGAGAAAAGTAGAATTTGTTTAGGGTGCGCCCGCCCGTATTGGTTTGATACAGACGCGTTTGGTTTTCGTCCCACCAAATACGGCTGATGAGGTCTTTTTCGTATTCAAAATTGGCGGCGCGTTTCATCTGCCCGTAAGCGTAGTACCGTTCGGTCAGCGGGCGGTTTGTTTTGTCGTAAACGGTAACCGTTACGGATGAGCCCCACTTGTTGGTAAGATAGGCCACTTTACCTGTTTCGGTTTCTTGTTCCCCGTAATAAGGGTGTCCGTTTTCAAAGAACGAACAAAAAGCCTCTTGCGTTTTTTTGCAGAAAAGATTCGGGTGGGTGTTCTCCGGCAAGGGTAATTGCTCGCATGAAGTATCTTCCCATAAAGGAAGGGATACAGCGGGCGTTTGGATTGGGGCGTTTTCGGGCAAGGCAACCTCGGCCAAAACGGTTTCCGACTGTTGCATTTGGCAAGCAGTTAGGGAAAACAACACAAATAAAAAAATAAGTTTTTTCATAGGGATAGATTTTTTAGTATTTGACGACAAAATAAAAATGCCAAGCAAAAGCAGTGAAAAAAAGCCGCCCGCTAAAAAGAGCAGAAAGAAAAACTATTGGGTAACTTCCGTAGCAAGAAGGCGATATTTATTTTTTGCCAAACTTGTTTAGCGTTAGTTATTTAGCGGAAGAAATCTTATATTTCAACCTTAAAGCGGCAAAACTAACCATATATAATTGTGTAAAAACGGAAATCAGTTTTGTTCTTCTTTCAAATTCTATATCATAGATTTCGGTGCCGAGGGTAAAACAAACTAGCACCAAAAAAAACGAAATGCCCAGGGTGATGGGAAAGTTTTTTCGTACCCAATTCGCGGGAAAGCACGCGTGTATCAAGAAGAGTCCTACCCCTATCAAAAATAATACTGTATTTTGCGAAGGCGTAAGACACGCAAAAAATGCCACCACATATCCGGCACAAAATAAACTCGTAGCATACAATAAAAATTTATTAATAGTAACCACGTGAGAAGGGTTTTGTTCGGCGTTTACGGAAGGCTGTGCGTATTTATCGTGCAAATACATACCCGACGGGGGAATAGGGAAACCGTCCGGCCCTTGCTCGTGGGTAGAATCTTGCTTAGAATGATTCAATAGTTTATCCATTTTAGGGCGTGATTTTTTCGGTTTTTTGAAATAATGATAAATAAAATACACCGTGGCAATTGCAAGCCAAAGCCCTACCCATAACGAAGTAGTGGCACTTATATTGTTCATATTAATAAATGACAGTACCTACTTCTTCCCCGCAGAGGGCTTTTTGAATATTCCCTTTTTTGTGCAAGTTGAATACCTGTACGGGTACTTTATTTTCCAAACACAGGGCCAAGGCGGCGGTATCCATAAATTGGAGTTGTTTGGAAATGGCTTCCGCATAGGTAATGCGGCTGATGAGTTTGGCATCGGGGTTTTTGCGCGGGTCGCTGTCGTACACGCCGTCCACTTGCGTGGCTTTTAACAGGACATCTGCATTGATTTCCGAGGCACGCAACGCGGCGGCACTATCGGTTGTAAAGAAGGGGTTTCCCGTACCGCCCGCAAAAATAACAATGCGTCCTTTTTCCAAATGGCGCAAGGCCTTGCGGCGCACAAAGGGTTCGGCCAGTTGATAAATGTTGATAGAGGTAAGCACGCGGGTAGGTACGCCGGCTTCTTCAATGGCAGATTGCAAGGCTATTGCATTGATGACAGTGGCAAGCATACCCATACTGTCCGAGTTTACCCGGTCGATTACCCCGCCGCCGTCGCGCACGCCGCGCCACACATTTCCGCCGCCGATAACAATGGTTAACTCACAGCAGCTTTTTTTGTAAGCGTCTGCAATTTCTTCGGCGATTTCTTTAAGGGCTTGAGGGTTGATTCCGCGTTGGCCTTCGTTAATCAAGGCTTCTCCGGAAAGTTTTAATAATACTCTTTTCTTTTTAGGTTGCAGGCAGGTGGCAGGCATGGGTAATCTCCTTCTTTAGCAAAAGTATATTTAAGTTATTTTACCACAAAACGAGTGGCTTTTTCTTCTGCTTGCGCGGTGGCACACAGGCACAAAAAAAAGCCCCTCTTGTGAGGGGCTCTAAAACTAGAAGCGAACGAAGCGTACAACTTTGAGTTCACAACCGAGTTTTTTAGATTCTTCGGCCAAATAATCGGCAACGGTAACTTTGTTGTCTTTAATGGTGCCTTGTTCCAACAGGCAGTTTTCTTTGGCGAATTTTTTAACTTTACCGGGCAACATTTTTTCAATGGCGGCTTCCGGTTTGCCTTCGTTCAAAGCCTGGGTTTTGTAGATATCCAATTCTTTGTCGATTACTTCTTGCGGAATATCTTCGGCTTTGATCCAGCTGCTTTGCATACCTACGGTGTGCATGGCAAGCCCGCGGGCAATTTCTTTTACGGCTTCCAAGTCGGAGGCGCCGGAAGCGGCGAGTTCCAACAAAGAGGCTTTTTTATTGTCGGAGTGAACATAGTACGCCATCACAGAACCTTCGGCCGGGGCCCAGTTGTAGGCCCCTTTGAAGGTGGTATTTTCCCCGAATTTGGGGGCTTTTTCCGTGATTTGGCCTTTGATGAATTCGTCTTCATTGTAGTTTACGCCGGGGTGTTCCAATACATATTGGGCCAAGTCTTCGGCGAGTTGAATGAAGGCATCGGTTTTGGCTACGAAGTCGGTTTCGCAACCCAAGTAGGCCATGGCATAGTTTTTACCGTCGGTTTTTACGCTGACGCGGCCTTCTTTGGTGGCGCGGTCGGAGCGTTTAGCCATATCGGCCAAACCTTTTTTGCGTAAGAACACGATGGCTTGTTCCATATCGTTGTTGTTTTCCATCAGGGCTTTTTTGCAGTCCATCAAACCAGCCCCGGTTTTTTCTCTTAAAACTTTAATATCTTCGGCTAAAGACATTTGTTTCTCCTATTTAAGTGAAGGTAAAACTGGCGGGAAGTCCCCGTTTTAAGGCGGGAACCTCCCCTGAAGCAAATTTATTTGGCTTCTTCGGCTTTTTCTTCCGTAACTTCTTCGGCTTTTTCAGCTTTGGCTTTTACGGTTTTTTTGGTTTTGGTAGCCGTGGTTTTTTTGGTAGTGGTTCTTTTTTTAGCGGCCGGTTTTTTGGCGGGTTTTTCTTCCGCTTTTACTTCTTCGGCTACTACTTCTTCTTTTACTTCTTCTACCACTACTTCTTCTTTAGCAGGTTCTTCCGCTTTCACTTCTTCCGCTTTTACTTCTTCGGCGGCAACTTCTTCTTTGGCTTCTTCGGCTTTTTCAGCGGCCAACATGGCAGTTTCAAAAGCTTGGGCCATTACCGGGTTGTCGGCGGGAGCGGCTTCGGCGGTTTTTACGGCTTCCAATTCGGCTTTACCTTCCAAAATGGAATCGGCGATAGCGGCGCAGAAAAGTTTAATGGAGCGCGCGGCGTCGTCGTTACCGGGAACCGGAACGCTAATCATATCGGGGTCGGCATTGGTATCGCACACGGCTACTACCGGGATTCCGAGCGCGTAAGATTCGCGCACAGCACCGGCGGTATCAACCGGGTCGATTACAAAAACCACATCGGGCAATACTTTCATATCGCGGATGCCACCCAATAATTTTTGCAAGCGCAACATTTCTTTACCGAGTCTGCTGGCTTCTTTTTTGGAGATGGCTTTGAACACGCCGGAGGCTTCCCATTTTTCCAATTCGTTAAGTCTTTCGACAGATTTTTTTACGGTTTGGAAGTTGGTAAGCGTACCGCCCAACCATTTTTCATGGATGCAGTAGGCACCGCAGCGGGCGGCTTCTGCTTGGATGGCTTCTTGGGCTTGTTTTTTGGTACCGACGAACAAAAATTTGGAACCTTTTTTGCTTTCTTCTTTAATAAAAGCGCAGGCTTTTTTAAGTTCTTTGGCGGTTTTTTGTAAGTCTAAGATATGGACGCCGTTTCTTTCACCGAAGATAAAGCGACCCATTTTGGGGTTCCAGCGGGAAGTTTGGTGACCGAAGTGCACGCCGGCTTCCAGCATGGCTTTCATAGATACATTGCTCATTTTTATTCTCCTGTGGCCGCCGCCTAAATTTGGGTAGAGGTTACCCGGGTGGCTTTGGCCGTTGGTGTCGTCGGGACAGGCTTGGATTTACGAACTTTTTTCGCTCTCCCGCTCAATTTACACCTGATATATTATACCATAAATAAAAAAACCGCGCACCTAGTGGTACGCGGTTCATGTGTTTCTAAATAAATTAGAAGCGGCCGTTTACAAGTACCATTACCGGGAACCAACCGTTTTTGGCAATGTTTACCAAACCGATTTGCAACCCGTGAATGTTTTTTACATTGTTCACGAAACCCAACTGTACACCGGTCAAACTTTCGGCTTGGTTATAGAAACCGAGTTGGGCGCCTTTCAAATATCCTTCGGATAAGTTGATAGCGGCCAATTGCGCACCGGTCAATTTGTTGGAGCGGGAAAGAAGAGCACTTTGTACCCCTTTCACTTCGCCGGCCTTACCGTACACATAGTCCAACTGAACACCGGCCAGGTAATCAGTATCCGAACCGATACCGAGTTCCAACCCGGTAATGTGTTGGGTGTTCGCCGGAGCGGCGATAGCCAATCTTTTACCCCACAAAGAGAGTTTTACAATACCGCTTTCAGCAAAAGCCGGCGCGGCGCAGAGCACAAAGGCTAATAACACTGCTAGTTTTTTCATGTATATTTCTCCTTTTATTTACTTCTATACCTACTAAAAGCGTCCGTTCACAAAAACCATGGCCGGGAACCAACCGTTTTCGGCAATGTTGATTAAACCGATTTGCAATCCTTCAATCGTACGGGCATAGTTGACAAAACCTAATTGGGCCCCATGGATAAATTCGGCTTTGTTAAAGAAACCCCATTGAACACCCGTGCCGCTGTTTTCCACCATGTTGACAACACCCAACTGGGCTCCTGTCAGTTTTTCGGTTTTGGTAAGCAGGGCCGCTTGGGCACCGTAAGTTTCACCAACCATGCTAACAATCCAAGCCGAGCTGAGACCTTTGAGTTCGTATTGCGTTTGCGCGATTAACAAATCTAACTGAACACCGGTAACGGTAGCCGTGTTGGACATAATACCAAAATCTACGCCTGTTACATCTTGCGTGTTTGCGGGAGTGGCTAAAGCCAAATGATCCCACAACGAAAGCTTAAAAACAGCCGTTTCGGCCGCAGCCGGAAGCGTTGCCAAAAACAAGACTACAACTGCGAGTAATTTTTTCATTTCTTACAATTCCTCCAAAATAGTTTAAGTTTATGCTTTATTTTAGCAATTTTCCGCAAGATTAGGGGAATAAAAAAAGAAATAAAAATTGCTAGAATAAAAACAGAGGTAATTTATGAAAATCAACTTGGTTTCTTTTAATCCGCTTTCTGCGGATATAAGCGGCAACGGCCGCAAAATAGTAGAACTTTTGCGTGCCCCGGCCCCGCAGGCAGATTTGTTTGTGTTCCCGGAAGCGGCCTTGTGCGGTTGCCCTCTGTTTGATTTGTTTGATGATAAATGTCTTCAAACGCAGAACGCTGTTACCTTGAAAGAAATTGCCAAGGAAATCAAAAATACTCCATGCGTGCTGGGATATCTGGAAAAAGATGGAAAAGCCCATACCACCGCTGCCGCTTATATATATAAAGGAAAAATTACCAAGATTTTTGATTCGGAACTTATTTCCTTAAACGGGAAAAATATTCAAATTACCCTGACCGACCCGCAAGACTTTCAGCCCGACCCGGACGCCGACACAGTCCTTTTCCTGCTTGCCCGCCCTTATATAAAAGGAAACATTACCACGCGCTTAGATGCCCTTAAAAAATTTGCCAAAAAGTATGCGGTGCCTTCCTGCCTGTGTAATTTGTTAGGCGGCGGGGACGGAATGATTTTTGACGGGCTTACTGCTGTAGCAGATAAGAAAGGTACACTTGTTTTGTTGGGGGAACTGTTCCGCGAACAGGTGTTGACTTTTGATACGGACGGAAAATATACGCCTATTATCTACAAAAAAGAGGAGAAGGGGGAACTTCTTTCCGCGTTGACTTTCGGTGTGCAAGATTATGCCCATAAAAGCGGTTTTGATAAAGTGGTGTTTGGGTTAAGCGGCGGGATTGATTCCGCCGTTACGGCTGTGTTGGCGGCCCGTGCTTTGGGCGGGGAAAGTGTGCACTGTGTTTCTTTGCCTTCTTTCTGCACAAGCGATTTGAGCAAAACCCTGGCCGGACAATTAGCCCTCAATTTAGGTGTTAATTTAGAAGAAGTCGGGGTAAACCCTGTTCTTGAAAAAACGAACGAGGTGTTTGAACATATTGTTTCCAAACCCAAAGAAGTAACCCAGCAGGAATTGCAATCCCGCCTGCGTACGGCCGTTCTCGGGGCGTTGGCCGCCGAATATAATGCCATGCTTATTTCCACGGACGACAAAAGCGAAAATGCCGTGGGCTCCATGGTGCTTTACGGTGATTCGGGCGGAAATTTACAACCGCTCGGCGATTTGTATAAAACCGAAATTTATGAATTGGCGGAATATATAAATAGGGAAGAAGAAATTATCCCCCAGGGTATTATTGATCGTGCGCCCACTTCGGAATTATCGCCCAACCAAAAAGATGAAGACACCCTTCCGCCCTACTCCGTGTTGGATAAAATTTTGCGTGCTTACTTGGAAGATAATTTAACGGCGGAAGAAATTACAAAAAAATTTCGCGTCAAACCAGGCATGGTAACGGATATATTAACCCGCGTAAACCAAGCGGACTTAAAACGCCGCCAGACCTCGCCCGTGTTGCAAGTTACCGTGCGCCCTTTTTCGGCGGTACTTCGTCCCATTATTAAAAAAATTAACCTATGAAAAAAACACTTTTGTTCCTGTTTTTAATAAATGTTTTTTTACCGGTTGTTGCGGCCGATACCTTATTTTTAGGCCCGCGAAATATGCGCGTAAGCGAGGACGGGGAATTTTCCTGGATAGATGTTACCCCGGAACCGGAAGCCTTTGATAATTTGTGGGCTTACCGGTTATTCCCTGCAGAAAAATTC
>SUVG01000008.1 GCA_015062115.1 Elusimicrobium sp.
ACCTTATTTTTAGGCCCGCGAAATATGCGCGTAAGCG
Source organism: Elusimicrobium sp. (assembly GCA_015062115.1). NCBI lineage: Bacteria > Pseudomonadati > Elusimicrobiota > Elusimicrobia > Elusimicrobiales > Elusimicrobiaceae > Candidatus Avelusimicrobium > Candidatus Avelusimicrobium gallicola. The sequence continues at coordinate 38 of SUVG01000008.1, forward strand.
AGGACGGGGAATTTTCCTGGATAGATGTTACCCCGGAACCGGAAGCCTTTGATAATTTGTGGGCTTACCGGTTATTCCCTGCAGAAAAAAAATTAACCGGCAAAGGTGTAACCGTGGCCGTGGCGGACAGCGGCATTATGTCCCACCCCGAATTTAACGGTAAAAATATTCAAGGACAAGATTTTACCATGTCCGGTTTTATTACGGATATCAAAAATCACGGTACCGGTGTGGCGGGGGTTATCGGTGCGCGCGGACTTCGTTTTACCGGGATAGCCCCAAACGCGGCAATTCTTGTTTATAAAATCGACGACGGGAGCCGTTTGGTCGGCCCGCAGGCGTCCGCTTCGGCACTCAACGCTATTTTCGACTACAACCAACAAAACCCGAATCAAAAAATTGCCGTGGTTAATTTAAGTTATGGTGCTTCGGGCGGGGGGAGTGTTCCGCTTACAAATGCCATCAACCGTTTGCACGATTCGGGCGTTGTGATTGTCTGCCCGGCGGGAAACGACGGTTTCCCGGGAGTACATTATCCCGCTATCTGGATACCACTTTGGCAGTCGGTGCTTTGGCGAGCGATCAACGCAATGTATATTCCCACTCCTCCTTCGGCCCGCAACTTGACTTTATTGCTCCCGGGGATCGTGTGTACACCACTTCTAATGACGGCGGCTACACTTTGATGAGCGGTTCTTCTGTGGCGGCGGGTTTTGTCAGCGCGGCGGCGGCCTTGGCGGTGGAAGGTTTCAAAAATAAACACGGACGCTACCCCACGGTAAGCGAAGTGAAAGAAGTGTTAAAATCCGTTAGCGAAAAATTAGCCGGTGTGCCCGACCTTAAACAAGGAAACGGAATCATCAATGTAAGAAAGTTGGAAGAAAAGTTTAGGTAGTTAAAAAGTCCCAACGGTTGATAGGCCTTTAGACCCTGTTTTTTAAGAAAAAAGTTTTTTACAATACTCAATAGATTCTAATTTGGAGAAATTATGAACAAAAAAATTTTATGTGCTGTGTTGTTTTGCTTAACTGCCCCGTTGTGGGGGGCGCAAACCGAATCTCTTTCCTGCGCGGTAGAACGGGCTGCCTTCCAAGCCAAGCAGGAAAAAATTTCCCTCAAACAGGAAGCTCATGCCCATTTTGCGACGGCCGCGGATTTTTATTCCCAAACGCGTGTGGGGGAATATGTAGATTCTCTCGTTTCGGAACAGGTTTTCAAATCTGTCGGCCCGGAAAACAGCGATTTGGTTTGGCAGGTGGTATCCGTCCATGTCCCGCAAGAAGCTTATGAAGCATGTTGGACGGCTCTTGATAAAATGGGAAAATTAAATTTTTCTGCCAACCGTCGTGCCGTAAACGGCAAGATAAAAGAAAGCCATAACTTGGATACTCATACCTTCCGTTGGAAAGAAATTGTTTATCGGTTGGAAGGGACAGGTTCCCATCTTTTTTCCATAAAAGCCCCGTTGGACGGTAATGTGTTGCATGGGGCTCACTCCGCCGATAAATGGGCGAAGTCTTTTCAAATTACTTTTTGTGCCGATGTAAAAGGGAAGCCCCGCGGTGAAATGTTCCAAACCTTAAAAAAGGTTTCTCCGCCGTTGCTGACCTTGGAAGAAAAATCTGTTTCCGGCTCTTTTGAAAAGCACGAAACCATTGTGAAAGAAATTTCCTTGGCTTGGCCTTTTTAGTTTTTCTCGCAACGGGTTAGAAAAAGATTTCCCTTTTTGGTAAAATAATAATATGAACGAAAATTCTATGTATCACGATTATGATGTGCCGCAGGATTTACAATTTAAGACGGCCGATATTATCCGCATGGGCGGATTGGATTGTTCTGCCAAACTAAGCACAAAATATTTCGAAGATATCTTTGCCGCGCCGAATAAAATTACCCAAGTATCGGTGGAACTTTCGTTTTCTGTTGCCAGCAAAGAAATACTGGTTCGCGGCAAAATAAACGGCGAGCGCGAAGTGGAATGTGCCCGTTGTTTACAGAGGGAAACCCAGCCTTTTGGCGAAGAATTTTTGGAAACCTATAGCATCAAGGGCGAAATAATTGATATAATGTTACTTGTGCGGCAAACGCTTGCGTTGACCGAAGATATCCGTTTTCTGTGTAAGCCCGATTGCAAAGGTTTATGTTCTCTTTGCGGGCAAAATTTGAATATCGCTTCGTGCGATTGCAAGCCGGAAAACTTGTCGCCCTTTGCAGCATTAAAAGGAAAATTTAAGTAATTAATCTAGCACTTTACTAGAGTAGAATAGGAGTATTACCAATGCCGAATCCGAAGAAAAAACACACTCGCTCCCGCCGGGACATGAGAAGATCTCACAACTCTGGGGTAGAACTTCCCCAACTCGTGGCCTGCCCGAACTGCAAATCTCCCAGACTGCCTCACAACGTCTGCCCGACCTGCGGTTTTTATAAGGACAGAGTGGTAGTGGCCCCTAAAGCCAAAACCGAAACCCCCGAAGCCAAATAACACCTGTTATGAAAATAGCCTTGGACGCCTTAGGCGGAGATTACGGCGCAAAACCCAATGTTGAGGGAGCTTTGAAAGCTGCCAAGAACCTCGGTTTAGAGATTATCTTGGTAGGGGACGAAGCCGTCTTGCGTCGTGAACTTCGCGAACATGGGTATGCGGATATGCCGAAAAATATTTCCATTGTCCACGCCCCCGACACCATTGATATGGGTGCAGAACCCGCCAAAGAGTGTCGCAATAAAAAAGGCGCCAGCATTGTGGTATGCGCTAACCTGGTCCGCAAGGGCCAGGCGGACGCGTTTGTATCCGCCGGGCATTCCGGTGCGGCCATGGTGGCTGCTTTGTTTGGTATGGGGCGCATCAAAGGCGTACAACGCCCTGCTATTGCCTCTCCCATGCCCACATATAAAGGGGTAAGTTTGTTGTTAGACGCCGGCGCCAATGCCGATTGCAAACCTATTCACCTTTTGCAATTTGCCGTCATGGGTTCTGCTTATATGCAGAAAGTTTTTGATATCCCCGCTCCGTCGGTGGGCATTTTGTCTATCGGTGAAGAAGAAACCAAAGGGAACTTTTTAGTAAAAAACACGATTCCGCATATGCGCGAAATCGGGGTAAACTTTAGAGGTACTTTGGAAGGCCGCGATGTGAACACCGGTGATGCGGATGTAATCGTTTGTGACGGTTTCGTCGGCAACATCGTTCTAAAAATGGCGGAAGGGTTAGCCAAAACCATGATTAACATGATTAAGCGCGAAGTGAAAAAACGCCCGCTTGCCATTTTGGGCGCCCTTCTTTCCAAAGGTGCTTTTAAGGCTGTTAAAAATCACACCAACCCCGATTGCTACGGCGGGGCTCCCTTAGTGGGGGTCAACGGCGTGGCGATTATCGCTCACGGAAAATCTAACGATTTCGCTATTTATAACGCATTGAAAACGGCCGCTCGCTTGGTGGAAAAAGATTTCATCGGCGATGTATCCGCTAAAATGGAAGCCCTTAAACCTACTTTCGATGCGATTGAACAAGAAATTCACCAGGAGGAAAACTAATGGCGGATTTCAAAGGGAAAAATGTAATGATTACCGGCGCCACGCGCGGAATCGGCTATGCTTTGGCTGAAGAGTTTGCCAAAGCCGGGGCCAATTTGGCGGTGTGCGGCACAAGTGAAACTGCCCTTAAAGAAGCGGCCGAAAAACTTTCGGCTTTCGGCGGCAAAGTATATGTGCAAAAGGTAAATGTTGCCAGCAGTGAAGATTGCGATTCTTTTGTGGAAAACACTTTTAAGACTTTCGGTTCTTTAGATGTGCTCGTCAACAATGCTGGTATCACGAAAGACAATTTAACCGTCCGCATGAGCGAACAAGATTGGGACGATGTAATTGCCGTGAATTTGAAAGGAACGTTTTTAATGTCCAAAGCCGCGCTTAAAGTGATGTTCAAAAAAAGATGCGGCAATGTGGTTAACATTTCTTCCGTTGTGGGGGAAATGGGTAACCCCGGCCAGGCTAACTATGTGGCCAGTAAAGCGGGCATTATCGGGCTTACCAAAACGCTTGCCAAGGAATTCGGTTCCCGCGGCGTGCGTGTAAATGCGGTGGCCCCGGGTTTTGTGCAAACCGCTATGACGGACGCCTTACCCGAAGATGTAAAGGCAAAGGCTTTGGAAGCTGTGCCTCTTAAACGATTTGCAACAACGCAGGATATCGCCAAAGCAGTTATGTTTTTGGCCAGCGAAGACGCCTCGTATATTACGGGGCATGTTCTCGCCGTCAACGGCGGGCTTTATATTTAGATTTACATATTGTAAACAAGGGTAAGCCCCTTAAAAATTACGGAGGACTAAAATGTCTGTAGAAAACGTGCAAGAAAGAGTAAAAAATATTATCGTAGAACAGTTGGGTGTTGAAGCCGACCAAGTGAAACCGGAAGCCCAGTTCGTAAACGATTTGGGTGCCGACTCCTTGGACACGGTAGAACTCATCATGGCTTTGGAAGAAGAATTTGATGTTGAAATTCCCGATGAAAAAGCCGAAAAAATCAAAACGGTAGGCGAAGCCATCAGCTATATCGAAGAAAACGCCAAAAAATAAAGTGTATACCGGTATTGAAAAAATTATCGGTTACCGCTTTACAAATAAGGATATTTTAAAGGAAGCACTCACTCACAAATCCTACGCCGGGGAACGCCGCAGCGCCAAACATAACGAGCGCTTGGAGTTTTTGGGAGACAGTATTTTAGGTGCAATCGTTGCCGATTACATCTATAACCAATGCCCTCATGTAGAAGAGGGAGTGCTTTCTAAAATAAAATCTAACCTTGTTTCCAGGCGGAACCTGTATCTTTGGGGTAAGCAACTGGGCTTGGGGCAGTATATGCTCCTGGGCCACGGGGAATTGGCTACCGGCGGGAGAGAGCGCGACAGTATTATCTCTAACGCGGTGGAAGCCGTTTTGGGTGCTATTTATTTAGATGGCGGTTATCCGGCGGCGGAGTCCGTGGTGTTGCCGTGGGTTAAAACCCAAGCGCTTACGCAAGATACACGCGATTTTAAGAGTTTGTTGCAAGAGTATTTACAAAAAAGAGGGCAACAAACTCCTACTTATGAAGTAATTCAAACCGTTGGGCCGGAACACGACAAAGTGTTTACCGTTCGAGTGAGCCTGGCGGATAAAGAACTGGGGGTTGGCAAAGGGCATAACAAAAAAATGGCCGAACAAGCCGCCGCCCAAGATGCTTTTGAACGCATGAAAAAATAGAAGAGGACGATTTATGCTCCCTACCAAAAAACCTTCTTCCCGTGTTTCCTTGCAATCGGAAAAGAAAGTGCCGGTTAAGGGTTCCTCTTTGATGGCCAAACCGTGGCTCGTTTTGGCCTTTATTGCTGCTCTTCCTGTCTTTTTGTTACTCGCTTTTACCTTCAAAAGCGGTTATTCTCCCAGCAGTCGTAAGCCCGGCAAATACGATAAAATTGTTTCCGTCAAAACTTCCACCGAAATTGCCGACCAAGCCACCGCGGCCTTGCAACGCAAAGATACCCAAACTTTTCTGGATATTCTCCAACAACAAGTAGGGGCCAATATCAATATGGTAAATGGAAAAGGGGATACCTTGTTGTTGGCAGCAGTATCTATGGGAAATTTAGAAGCCGTACAACAGTTGATTCTCGCCGGGGCTGATGTAAATAAAAGAAATGCCTTTACAAAAGATACCCCTATCCTCCGCAGCTTATACGGGGATAATGCCGAAATTACGCGCCTCTTGGTTTATTCCGGTGCGGATATCAATGTGAAGAATAACTATAATCACTCTCCCATGTTTTTGGCTTTGGAAAAACAAAAAGGGGAGTTTATCGATTTGTTCCTTTCCAGCGGTGTAAAAGAAGGGTTGAATACGGACTATCTTTTCCGTGCCGTTGCCAAGAAAAATTATATGGGTGTACTCGCCATGCTTAAGGGGGGGGTGAAACCCAATGTTAAAAATACAAAAGGCAATACTCCTTTGATTATTGCCGCATCGCTTGGAGATGTGCCGACGGTTCAATCTTTAATGGCCTACGGAGCTGATGTAAATGCGGCCAATAACGATGGAAATACGCCCCTTATCTATGCTGCTCGTTACAATCACCCCGGTGTTATTCGCGAGTTATTAAAACCTCAAATGATGCAAGTTCCGTTAGATGTAAACATGCAAAATAAGTTAGGGCAAACCGCGCTTTATTGGGGGGCGGCTAAAGGGTATGAAGAGGTTGTTCGCCGTTTGCTCGCGGCCGATGCCGACCCGACCATTTCTGCTAACGACGGGCTAGTGCCTTACATGGTGGCACAAAAAAATAAGCGCGTGCAGGTTTTGCCGTGGTTTGAAAAGAATTTGGTAGAAGTAAAGAACAGCGTAATTGAGCAGGATAATGCCGCTTTGGCTGCCCAAGCCAAAGCCGAAGGGCGCGAACTGCCCACTCAAACCGAAACCGCTCCCGAAAAACCCGTTACGGACGACGATATCTTTAAGGCCGCCGCGGAAGGGGACGAAGAACTTGCCGAACGCGTGCTGGATCAAAATAAAGCCGTTGTGTTTAATAAGAACAAAGCAGGCGATACGCCCCTGTTGGTTGCCGTATTAAACGGAAAAACGAATATGGTAGATTTTTTGTTGGATAACGGTTCTCGCTTATTTGATGCTTCGGGCAGAGGAAATGTTTTCCATATTGCGGTTACCAATAACGATATGGTTATGTTGAAACATTTGGTGGCCCAAGCCCGTCGGGAAGGGCGCTTGGCCATGATGCTTGAATATAAGGCTCGCCGCCCCGGTCAAAAACAAACTTTTACTCCTCTCGGTTTTGCCGCTTTAGATTGCAACCGGGAAATGTATAAGTACTTGGTTTCCATGGGTGCCAAACCGGGAACTCTTACCAACGGACAAAACTTGCTGGGCTTTGAATCTCCCGCTGATTTAATGGCCAAATGTAAGGCAAAACCGACAGCGGCCAAGACGCTTAAAAAATAACCGATTTTAGATAAAAAAAGGACATAAGAAAATTTCTTATGTCCTTTTTTTTACAATCTTTTTTTATGCTTCCAGGCGGATAATGATGTAAATAATCAGCGTAAGGGCGGTTGTAATTCCCGTCAGCCACCAAGTCAGTTTCCAAGTAAATCCTGCACAAAGCAAAATAATAAAAGAGATAAACCCTACTAACAGGCCGCCTAATAAGGCTATCAAAATCAAAAAGGGAATTGTCAGCCCGGGGCCCATTTCTCCGCTGCCGATCGTCATGGTTACCAAGGAATAAATCATCGCCAGCAGGCAGGTGGTACATACGCCCAAAGCCGGGAAACACGCCCCACCGAGGGCTTGTAGTAGTCTCGTAATAAAAGTCATTTCCTTCTCCAAATAAAAATGCCCTATGCCGAAGCATAGGGCATTTTTATGAGATTACATTGTAATGCGTCTGGTTACATTATCCTTGCGGAAGCACTCAATGGTGTCGCCTTCGGCAACGCCTTTGAAGCCTTCAATCAGGATACCGCACTCATAGCCTTTTTCCACTTCTTTTACATCGTCTTTGAAGCGTTTAAGGCCCCCGATTTTACCATGGCCCACTTCGGTACCGTTGCGTTTAATGCGCACTTCGTACCCGCGAATCATGGTACCCGATTCTACAAACGAACCGGAAATCAAACCGGAACTGAGTTTCATTACTTTGCGAATTGTTGCCGTGCCCACGACTGTTTCCACCACATCGGGTTCCAACAACCCTTCCATGGCGGCTTTGATATCTTCCAATAATTCAAAGATAATCGTGTAGCGGCGGATTTCGATGCCTTCGCGTTCGGCTTCGGCTTGCGCTTTGTGTTCCACATCTACATGGAAACCGATAACAACCGCGTTAGAGGCTTTGGCGAGCAAAATGTCGGACTCGTTGACATTACCGGGAGCGGAAAGGATAATATCCACTTCCACTTCGTCGGACGGAATACGCAAGAGCGCATCTTTAATGGCTTCGATAGAACCTTGCACGTCGGCCTTCAAGATAAGGCTGAGTTTTTTGACAGTGTTTCCGTTTTCGTCGTTTTTAGCCAGGTTCATCAAAGACACTTGCTTGCGGTGGGCCTGCGAGTCTTCTTTTTGGGCCAATTTGCGTTTTTCGGCCGCGTAGCGGGCTTCTTTTTCACTCGGCATAATGTAGAGAGTATCCCCTACTTGCGGCGGTTCGCCGTTGATACCTAAAATTTCAGCCGGAACGCTGGGGCCGATTTTTTGATAGCGTTGGGAATTTTCATCAATAAGCGCGCGGATACGGCCGGAGTTTGTGCCTACGATAAAAGGATCGCCCACTTTCATGGTGCCTTTTTGTACCAGTACTGTAGCCACTACACCGCGTTTGTTATCGCGTTTACTTTCCAAAATAACACCCACGCCGGGTCTGTCCGGGTTGGCTTTCAGTTCCATCATTTCGGCTTGCAGCGCAATCATTTCCAAAAGTTTATCAATGTTGATATTCTTTTTGGCGGAAATTTCTACGAAAATGGTGGTACCTTGCCACTCTTCGGGCACAAGTCCGCGGGCGGCTAAATCTTGTTTAACGCGGTCTACATTGGCGCCGGGCAAGTCGATTTTATTAACGGCCACGATAATCGGGGCACCGGCAGCCTTAGCGTGTTCCATGGCTTCTACCGTTTGGGGCATGATGCCGTCCGTAGCGGAGACAACAAGCACTACAATATCGGTAGCTTGGGCACCGCGGGCACGCATAGCGGTAAAGGCTTCGTGACCGGGGGTATCCAAGAAGGTAAGGGTGCCGCGCGGAGTTTTTACGCGGTACGCACCAATGTGCTGGGTAATAGCGCCCGCTTCTCCGGCTACTACATTAGATTTGCGGATAGCGTCGAGCAAACTGGTTTTACCATGGTCCACGTGACCCATAATGGTGATGACAGGGCTTCTGGGTTGCAAGGAGGCCGGGTCGTCTTGGGTATCCATAAGGGCCAAGGTTTCTTGGTTCAAATCTTCTTCTACAAGTTCTGCCTTAAAACCGCAATCGTCCACGATTAGTTCAATCATGTCTTTTTCCAACCGTTGGTTAATGGTAGCGAAAATGCCCATCATCATCAATTTTTTAATAAAGTCATTGGTTTTGATGTTCATTTTTTCAGCCAATTCTTTTACGGTCGGTTGCCCCACAATGCGAATTACTTTTTCGTCTTTTTTGGGGGCCTGCGGTTGAACGGGCTTTTGCTGGCCGTGACGGTTGGTGTTAGCCGGGTGTTGCGGCCGATTTTCCTGCGGTTGAGCCGCGGGCTTGGGCGCAGGTTGCGGGGCCGGGGCCGGTTTCGGTTCGTTGACGGGAGCCGGTTGCGGCTTGGGTGCAGGTTGTTGGGCCGGGGCCGGTTTTACTTCCGGCTTCGGCGCTTCTTGCACCGCAGGGGCGGCTTGTTGCACCGGCTGAACGGATTGTTGTTCCGTTTTTTCTTCTACAACTGGACTCTCTGCTTTTTTAGTAGCCGCTTTTTTGGTAGCGGTTACTTTTTTGGCCGTGGTCTTTTTGGCGGCGGTTTTGGTAGCCGTCGTTTTTTTAGCGGTTGTTTTTTTAGTCGCGGCGGTTTTGGCCGTGGCTTTTTTGGCAGCCGGCTTTTTCTTGGCAGTAGATTCTTCTTCGGTATTAGTTGTTTTCTTGGTTGTCGTCATTCACTGCCTCCTGCGGCTGGGCAGATTTTTCTGCCAAATACTTTTTGGCGCCTTCAATAATTTTAGCGGCGGTTTTATCCCCAATGCCTTGCACGGTGGACAAATGTTCCGGTTCTAATTCGGCAATTTGTTCCACAGTAGTAAAGCCGGATTTTTGCAACACTTCCGCCATTTTGGGGCCGATGCCTTCTACATCAGCCAAAACGGCTTGCACGGCGGCAGTGGCTTCTTTTCCTTCTTGGGCTTTTTGAGATTCGCTCTTTACTTCCAAGTTCCAGCCGGTGAGTTTAGAGGCGAGTTTAATATTTTGCCAATCTTTACCGATAGCAATAGCCAATTGATCGTCCGGTACGATTACCGTGGCGCGTTTTTCGGCGAGGCTGTCGATTTTTACAAAGTCCGCTTTTGCCGGGGCTAAGGCGTTCATGATAACGGTGGACACATCATCGGAATAGTTGATAAGGTCGATGCGTTCGCCGGAGAGTTCGTTCATAACGGCACGAATACGAATCCCGCGCATACCTACACAAGTACCGATAGGGTCGATTTTGTTATCAATGCTTTTTACCATTACTTTGGCGCGGAAGCCGGGGTCGCGTTGGATATTTTTAATTTCCACGATACCTTCGTTGATTTCCGGCACTTCCACTTTGAAAAGTTCTTCCAAGAATTTGCCGTTGGCGCGGGACAAAATGACATACGGCCCGCGTTGGCCTTTATCCATTTTGAAAGCGGCCGATTTGTAGCGGGCGAGAACCGGGTCATCACCGATGTTGGCCAAGTCGTTTTGGTTGAGTACTTTGGTGATGATGGCTTTTACGCGGGAACCGTTAGCATAGCGTTCTTTTTTGATTTGTTCGCAGTAGGGCAAGATGGCTTCCACTTTCCCTAAGTCCACGATAATATCGCGGTCGGAAAAGCGACGCACGGAACCCGTGATTACTTCGCCTTCGCGGGGTTTAAATTCTTTGTAAAAGTTGTCACGTTCAATACCGCGTACTTTTTGGATAAGCACTTGTTTGGCAATTTGCGCGGCAATACGGGAGAAATCTTCCACTTCCAAGGTGTGGGTTACCACATCGCCGGCTTTGGGGTCTTTCAAATAGGCTTTGGCGCCTTCCACATCAATTTCGGTTTCCGGGTTGGTAACAAGTTCCACTACATTGAGGGTTTGAAAGGCTTTGATAGAGCCGTTTTCTACATCGATTTTCGCACTGATTTGGGCGGTTTTACCCAAGTTTTTGCGAAGTGCGGAAACGAGGGCGTCTTCAATCGTTTTCAAGATATCGGCGCGTTTAATATTTTTTTCTCTTTCCAAGCCTTCTAAGGCGAGGACTAAATCTTTTGCAGTTCCTTCCATTTTTGTTGTTCTCCTTTTGTGTCTGGTTAAAATTTAAGGACAGGGTCCAAATTTGCTTTTTTAATATTGTCGTAGGCGAAGCGGAATTGGTTTGTTCCGTCGTCTAATGTAAATTCGGTGTCGCCCGCTTCGGCGATGACACCCGTGAAAAACCCACGGCCTTCCAACGGTACTTTCAGCACCAATTTCACGCGGTGAGTTACAAATTGCTTAAAGTGAGCCGGTTTTTTAAGTACGCGGTGCACTCCGGGGGAAGACACTTCCAAAATATAAGCGCCGTCAATCAGGTTTTCCATTTCCAAAATGGAATCGATTTTATCGGTCAGTTCGCCGCAATCGTCCAGCGTTACGCCGCCTACTTTATCCACGAAAAATTGGAGCAGTTTTTTCTTGCCTTGATTTTGAATGACAAGATCCACCAATTCCACTTGTTCGTTTTCCAAGGCTTTCGCCACGGTTTGTTCAATGGTTTTCGGGTCTCTCATAATTACTCCTTGTTAAAACCTTATTAAGGAAAGAGCGACTTGTTACCAAGTCGCTCTTTCTAATACACTAATATACTACCATTTGGGGGGTACAATGTCAAATTTCTTTTACGCGTACGGAAGAAAAACTAATCAGTTTTTTGCGTTGACCAATAAAAACAGGCTGGCTAAAATGAAAATGTAGTAAGTAACTGTATTATCAGTTAGGGGGATAACATGAATAAAAAATGGATGTTTATTGCCGGGGCCGTTTTATTTTGTACGGCTCTTGCTTTTGCCCAAGAGGGCAGTATAACCTATGGCGAAGCAGCCGTAGTGAGCGGGCCTGACGGTGTTGCGGTAGTGGGGGAAGAAGTAACCTACCCGACGCAGGCTTCCCAAAATGTAAAAAAAGCCGCCGATGCTAAAAAAGCCGCGGCTAAAAAAACCATAGCCAATTCCAAGGCTTATCAAGAAAAACTGGGCGCCCAAGCCACCCAAAAGGCCAACGCCGCCGCCCTTAAAAAAGGCGAACCTGCTTTGAAAGTAAACAAAACGACGACCACCACCAATGTCTATGATGTAAGTGTAACCGATAAAAAAGGTACCACCGATTACGGTATTGTGGAAGAAACCGTTACCAACGCACAAGGCAGCAAAACCACCGGCGGGGTAATTTACAGCAACTATACGCCCAGTAAAGTGGCGCGCGCTAACGAAAAAGGCATGGAAGTTTCCTTCGCGGCCGGTATGGGGCTTAGCATGAATGAAGATCGCCTGGGCGACCGTTACAGTACCAACGGTTTAGCCGCCGGAGCCAGTGTGTTGAAGGAAGTTTCTCCGCACTTTTCGTGGGGGCTTGATTATATGATGCTTCACCCGCATGGCAGAACGTACCACGAATCTATGGCCGAACGCCATTATGAAGATATTTACGCCCATAATATTGCCTTAGCCGGTAAATATACTTTCAACGCTTGGGATAGTCTGCAAGTATATATGCCTATGGGCGTTGGTATGATGAATGCGCGCATGAAAACCCACCACTCCGGTACAGGTAGCAGTGATAAGGATAAATGGGGGGCTTCCGCCTATATCGGCTTAGGTTTGCAGTACGACTTAACTTCCAGCGTATTTATGGGGTTGGAATACCGTTATGCCTATGCTTTTATTAACGACAAAGACCTTACCTTCTTTGATCGCGATAAACGCTTGCAATTCCATTCCGCCGCCTTGCGGTTAGGTATGCGCTTTTAATAATCTGCACAGCCAAACAATTACTCATAGGGGGCTGGGGGGGAACGAAACCTTCGTTCCCCTTTTTATGTTGTTTTTCTAGATGTAAAAAACCCCTGCGTGAGTAGCAGGGGGTGATAGTATGTTTGCTATGCAAAACGCGTATATACGCGGGCGGCTTCTTTGCCGTCACTTTCCCGCACGAGTACATGCCAAAAAGAGGTTTCACTTTCCGGGTACACTTCCACGCGGAGCGTTTCTTTTTCTTTACATTCCGTCTTGAAGGAAAGCAAAATCTGTTCCAATCTTTTACCTTTTTTTATTTCGGCCGGTACGCTTTCCAGGGCCCACGCGGCATAGTGAGTGTTGTTAACATGCGTGTTAATATCTAAATCTTCCTCGCGTGTGATGATTTGCAAAGCAGCAGTAGGCGTTTTGCACGGAAGGGCCGCCTTAAAATTACCTTCGGGTTCCAGTTCTTCGCGCTCGGCAGGGTTCATATCCAGCAAGTGTTGCGGGGTGCGCACCGGGCGGCGGCGTGTGATGTCAATAATTACCCACCACGACGATCCTTCCATAATTTTATTTCCGTCTTGGCCGTAAATAATAAATTGGCGGCGGCTTAGTAATTTGTCCGAATAAGCGTGCCAAGTTTCCACCGTAACATCTTGTTGCGCAATATCGGCTTGTAAGGCGCGGGCTTGCATGTGGGTTAACACCCAAGCGGTGTTGGCTTGTTGCATATCGGCAAAACCGAAATTAAGTTGTTGGCTGTCTAATGCGGCACATTCCTGAAAGTATTTCAGCAAGGTTTGTGTGGGGATATTCCCTTGGGCGTTTAATTCATCAAAGCGTACTTGGAAAGTTTTTTTAATCATAAAATCTCCTTTTTTATATTTTATCTGTTTTTTGAAAAGCCTTGACCCGTTTTTTTTTTTTCTTACAATGTACCTAATCGGTAGGCAGGAAGAATTAAAATGTTGTTTGCTCGCCGAAAACTTATTTATAAGAGGTTTTGTATGAAAAAGGGTTTTACTTTGATAGAACTTTTGGTCGTAGTGTTAATTATTGGTATCTTATCTGCAACGGCTTTGCCGCAATATACAAAAGCGGTGGAAAAGTCTCGCGCTACGGAAGCCATTACCAACCTGCAGACTATTGTAAAAAATGTGGAAATGGCTATTCTTGCCGGAAATACCGATTCTTATGCAAACCCGGAAAATTGGGATATACAACTTGCAGGCGGAACTTGGAAAACCGGCGGTTGTTGTGGCCCGGAATTTACCACAAAAAATTTTACATATCTTCCTGCTGATGATAATACGGGAGTAAGTGCTTATCGTTGTCAAGGTAATTGTAGTACAAGCTCCTCTGGATACAGTAACACAGAATATGAATTATTCCAAACTTATCCTAGTATAGACGGAGAAAATATTAAATTTTGTGTTGGAACAACAGATTTAGGCAAAAGTGTTTGTAAGTCTTTAGTTTCACAAGGATTTCAAAATCGTAGTTAGTAAATATGAATTTTTTGTAACATAAAACCCCCGCTGAAAAGCGGGGGTTTTTATCGTCAGAAAAATGCATCAATTAATGGATTTTTTTGAGTGTCAAAATGCCGTCTTCAAAAAACCACTCTTCAATCAGTTCGCCGGTCTCGTTGAACTTTTTGGTTACGCCGTTGGGTTTCCCGTCCTTGTGGGGGGAGATAAGCGCAATCGTTCCGTTGGGGTGATAAATAATTTTATCGCCGATGATTTTATCGTTTTTATAGGTGCATTCGGAGCGCAAATCGCCGTCGGGCGTATAGACTTTACAAACACCGTTTAAGTACCCTTTGTGGTATTCGGCGGTTTCCAACACTTTTCCGTCGGGGTAGTATTTTACTTGTTTGCCGTCTTGGATATCATCTACATAAGAAAATTCTTTATACAAACGGCCGGTGGGGTGGTACACGCGGGCTTTTCCTTGCAACATACCTTTTTCGTAGTATTTTTCAATGCTTACTTTGCCGTTGTCAAAGTAGATTTTGCACGCGCCGTTGCGTTCGCCGTTTCTAAATTCACATTCAAAATAGGTTTTGCCGTTTTCAAAATATTCTTTTACGGTACCGTCGGGCATGGTGCCGGTGTGTTTTTCAATATCTAAGTTTTTGTCCAGCGTTTCGCTGTAAACTTCTTTTCCGTCAATATAATAAGTGCGGATAAACCCCACATGCAAGGGGTCGTTGTTACTGGTAGTTTTTCTGACGATTTCTGCCATAGTTATTTCTCCTTCATAAGTTCTGTGCCGCGATAAATCCGCTGGCCCAGGCAAAATGTAAATTAAATCCGCCGCTTTGGGCATCTACATCTAACAATTCGCCCGTAACAAACAACCCCGGGCATTTAAGGGACTCAAATGTATTATAGTTTATTTCCCGCAAATTTACACCCCCGGCCGCAACCATAGCCTCTTGCCAAGGGCGTAAAGATACGGCGGTAACGGGCCATGCGGTAAGGGTTTCAAAGATGCGTTTTAAGGTGTTGGGAAATTGCTCTTTCATGGGGATATTTTTTCTTATCCCCAAAAAATCTATCAGTAAATTGCTGATGCTTTCGTGTAGCATACCGGCAAAAAAATCTTTCGGTTTTCGGTGACCGAAACGGTTTAGACGGTCTTGAAAAAAAGCATTAAAATCTGTTTGCGGAAAAAGGTTTACGGTCAGTTTGGCGGGGCCTTTTGTAAGCAATCGGGAAATTTCCCCGCTTGCGTTAATAGCCGCCGGGCCGCTGATGCCGTAGTTGGTAAATAACAGTTCCCCTTCTGTTTCACAAACAGAGGAGTCGCCCTTCCACACTTGCAAACGCACCTGTTGACGAATACCCGAAAGACGCGCAAGGGCCGTTTCTTTTAAGCAAACGGCGCTCAACACCGGGCGGGGGGATAAAATGGTATGTCCCAAGTTTTTGGCTAAATTATATCCGCTTTGCGTTCCGCTTACTTGCGGATACGCGCACGAACCGCAGGCCAACACGACCCGTTTGGCTTGGTAGGTGGTTTGTGCGGTGGATACGGAAAAAGTTTTCCCTTTTTTTACGCGCACCACTTCCGCCCCGGTTATAATTTCCGCCCCGGCTTCCTGCACGGCTATTTTTAAGGCGTCCGTTACGGCGGTGGCTTTGCCGGTAAGGGGAAAAATGCGTCCTAGGGCTTCTTCGGTAAGAATAATGCCCAAATCTTCAAAATAGGCATGGCATTTCTCGTAGGAAAATTGTTCCAATGTTTTGGCGATAAGGGTTTTGTCGGCTTGATAAAAACCGGGCGAAACACGGGTGTTTGTCAGGTTACAACGCCCGTTTCCGGTAACCAGAATTTTCCGCCCGACGGTTTGTTCCTTTTCCAGTAAAAGGGTTTTCCGTCCGCGCAAAGCAATCTCCCGCGCGCATAGCAGCCCGCTGGCTCCGGCCCCGATAATAATTGCGTCGTAAACAGAAGATTTCATTGTTTACAGTTTAGCATAAAAAGAACCGAAAGAAAAAGGCACTTTTCCCCTTGACACTTATCCCTAGAAGTATATACTATTAAAGAAGTACTTTTCAGGAGGAACTATATGAAATTTTTAATGCTTTTAATGTCCTTTTTTCTGGTAGGGGGAGCGGTGGAATTGCAGGCTTATCAGGCGGGCACGCCTAACCGTCCCCAATTCGGTGCCCAACGGGCAGAAAGTGAAGATGACGGGGAAAATTCTTCCGTTCCGGGGGCCCGTTCCCGCGTAAAAACGCGCACTTTCAGTAATTACGGCTCTCGGCAACAATGGGGTAAAGGTGTAGAAACCAAAGCCGTTCAAACAAACCCTGCGGCCATTGTGCAAAAAGGCGAACAAACTCAAACGGGTGCCACGGATAAATTTTCCAAATCTAAACCCGATGCCAAGGCCGACAAAGCTAAAGATAAATTGAAATCCGGCAAAAAAGCCCCCAAACAAGAAGAAAAGAAAGACAATGCCAAAGGGGCGGCCGATGCTGCTAAAGCGGTCCAACCCGCCGAAGCGGCTATGCCTGCCGAAATGGCTAATGTAATGCAACAAATGCAAGGTATGCAAGAAATGATGAAAATGATGGGTGGCGGAGCCGGGGCTCCTGCCGGTGGTGCCAAGGGCGGTGCCGCTGCGGGTATGCCTGCAGGTATGAATATCCCGGGTATGCCGGATATGTCTGCGCTTATGAACGCGGCCGCTGCCGGGCAACAACCTGCTCAAAAATAACCCAAAGAGGGCTCTTTTATGTATATAAATAAGGGATTTCTGTTAGTGGGAAGTTTGGTATTGGTGGGGTTAACTGCACAGGCGCATCCCACCACGCAAACGGTTGTTTCCAGGCCGAAAACGGATACTTCGGTTTCGCGTCCTACCACTAATGTCTCATCTTCCCGTCCTGTTACTACGGTAAAGGTTTCCCGCCCGGAAACAAAAACGGCTGTTTCCCGTCCCACTACGACGGTAAAAAATTCCCGTCCCGAAACCGAGGTGGAAGTTTCCCGCCCCAAGACGGAAGTTTCCGTTTCGCGCCCGACGACCGAGGTTTCTGTTTCCCGCCCGGGGGCAGTAGAACTTGCCGACGGGAAAGGCGCGGATAAAAAGGGTAAATCTAAAAATAAAAAAACCGCAGTTTCTTCGGCCGAAACCAAAACCTCTATGAGCGGATACCAACCGCCCAAGGCCAAAGATTTTTCTGCCTCTCCTAACAACTTGGGTACTGCCAGTGCCGAGGAGCAAGCCGCCAAAGATGCCGCCGCAGCGGCCTTCAAAGTACCCAAAGCGCAAGATCCTTCTGCCGCTAATGCGGGATTGGGCGATCCTATTTCCAAGGATTCTATTATGCAAAAGGTTAAACAGAAAGCCGCTAACCGAAGGAAGAAATAGCATTCCCCTTTTAGGGAAAAAGGAGTTATTATGAAACAAGGTTTTACATTAATAGAGTTATTGGTTGTTGTATTGATTATCGGGATATTGGCTTCCGTGGCCTTACCGCAATATAATATGGCGGTGGCCAAGGCGGAATTTTCTGAATATGTGACTATCGGAAACACGCTATTTAGAGCAGAGCAACTCTATTATATGGCCAATGGTAAATACACAAAAGATCTGACGGAATTGGATATACAAATTCCTGCAAGTATTAATATTTCGTTTTTTGGTGATGTAAATAGTGCTACTAACTGGTTTGGTGGGGCCGATGTTGGAAAAACAAAAAGATGGAATGAATACAGATACAGAGTCTTTTTTACACTTGAGAGAAGTGGAACTCGGTGGTGCTTGTCCTACAAGGCAACCGATTTTACAAGAAAATTTTGTGATAGTGTAGCCGGCAAAAAAGGGACTCAGGCGTCGTATTATTATTCCGAATTTTCATCAAAACTTTAGAACTATCTGTAAGGAAGGGGGGAAACCAAAAAAAGGTTTCTCCCCCTTTTTTGTCCTTTCTAGCCAAAGAGGGGGGCTTGTCCCTTTTAAGATAGAGCGATTTTCCTTTTCTCTGCCTGTTTTGTAACTCCTATATAAAAGGTAATAGAATTTCCCCTCTAAAAAATTTTCCATACTTCATCAAAATCATCTTGATATCCCCTTTGTTTCTCCAATTCCCCCCGGATAAAATGCTCTCTCCGGAAAGACGCTATAGACCTCTTATTAAGTTTCCGCATGGCCGTGTAATCTCCAAGGGCGCAGGGTAAGGGAAGTGTCTGTTTTTACCTGTGCCCGCGCGCAACTGGCCCCAAGGTTCTTTGAAAAGGTCTTGGAAGATTACTAACAAGCCTAAAAATATAAAAAGTTAATAAAGTAAGGAGCAAATACCAAAAACCCCTAAAAGCCCATCCTCGCTATTTCGTTTTGCCCCATACCCCAGGTACCCCCAAATCGTTCTGGGGCGTTTTATAAAAATGCAAAAAAATGGGTTATTTTGATAATTTAAGAAAACAAGATCTGTTTTTTTGTTTGCAAAATAAAATGCAATTTTGCATAAATAAACAAGGGGGGAAGGGGGTAGAAAATATAAAAAAATGGAAAAAACGAAGTAAATTTTGCTTTTTTGAAAACGCAAAACAGGTGGTTTTTGTAAAGAGTACTTTTTGAAAATTAAGCGTTGAACCGCAAAAAAACAGAGTTTTTTGCGATTATTTTTTTGAACAAAGAGTGCTAATAAAATAAATCTATATTACTTGTTAGAATATAAAAAAAAATATATAAAAAATAATAGAAATTAAAATAAAAATAATAATGTTTATAGAGTTGTTTTTTTGTTTGTTTTTTGTATATTAGTTAACATAATAAAAATTATCATTAGTAAAATATTGCGGACATATAACCCCCCGTTTACCAAAAAGGAAACCTGATTTATGCCGGATTTCTGCCTGTCTTATCCACAAGGTTTTTAAGTAATGTAAAAATCTTTTTTATGCAATTTTGCAAAGAAAAACAAGATAAATAATCTTATTCTGTGTATTAGATTTTAGGGGGAGCAAAATTTGGAGTGATTTTGAATTAAGAGATGTTCTAAAAATGCGATTTAAGGAGTTTTAGGGTATCTATCCC
The DNA here is from genome assembly GCA_015062115.1 of Elusimicrobium sp. Lineage (NCBI taxonomy): Bacteria > Pseudomonadati > Elusimicrobiota > Elusimicrobia > Elusimicrobiales > Elusimicrobiaceae > Candidatus Avelusimicrobium > Candidatus Avelusimicrobium gallicola. The sequence continues at coordinate 19,343 of SUVG01000008.1, forward strand.
CCACCGGTTTCTAATTTGCGCGGATATTGTATAAAAAATAAAGTTAGTAAAGTAAATGAAAAGTAAGCAGAAGTAAAAAAAGGGTCTTTGGGTAGAGACAGAACGCCTAAAACGGGCCGTTTTGAAATAAAAAAGACCAATTAACTTGGGTGGCCCCGCAAAGGCATAAGGAAAACCTTTACCAGTATCGCCCCACCATAAGCCAATCATTGGCCAGCATCCGAGCGGGAAAGTTTATGCGTGTCAAGTTAATTAGTCATTAATATTTTAGCGAACAAAGAGCCTTTTTTCAATTTTAGGCCCTTTCCCCGGCCAATCGTTCCGCCAGCACAAAAGCGCGGGCAAAGCCCTCATTAGTGGCTTGGTAACTTCGGCTGCGCTTACTGCCGCTGGATATAAGGTAACCGTTTTTTATTTCCCCGGCCAAAATTCTGTCCAGTCTCCCCTCTGCAAAGCCGGACTTGCGCATGGCTTGGGCTAATAATAATGCGCTAAATTGCGGTTTTTGTAACAAGGCGCGGGTCCCGGCAACAAGCAGTAAGGCCGCCTCTTGGGGAGAAAGGCGCATTTTTTTGCGCAAAATGACCAAATCCCCCTCCTCTTTTAAGAGAATTTCCCAAGCCCTTGCCGTATTGTGGGGTTTATCTGCCAGTACGGCCGGAATACGGGGGCTTGTGGCAATAAGGGGTTCCTGCGAATAAGCCGGGCGCGGAAGGGCTAATTCGGTCGCAAATGGTTCTTGCGGAGGTGTTAGTGTTTCGGATTGGGTGGCTTGCGGGGCTGTAAGCGGGTAGGTTGTCCGCTTTATAGGCTTGTTTGCGGGTATGGAAGAGGCCTTTTTACCTATCAAAGCCAGGAATTGTTGGCGTTGTTCTTCAATAAACTCTGCCGATCCTTCTGCTTCAAACTCTTCTCCCCCTGCAAAACGAAAGCGAATTTTAAGGTTTTGCTTATTTTCTTCCACCATATACATAAGCCTCGCATTAAAAGTTATCCACCGGGGTTATCCCCCGATATAGACATATAATAAATTAAATTTTGGCATATGTCAATATTAAACTTTTTAATGTCTTTATATGTCAAAACCTGTTGGCAACTCTGTTTCTACGACGAGAAATAGGCGAAAAATGAATAAAAATATAAGCAAAAAGCAGGCAAAAAATGCTATTTGAACATATAAAAAATCTAACATAAGTCTTATAATTAGATTTTCTTGGCCGGGGTTGAAGTAAAATGTGCCCAAAAACATACTTTTGAAAAAGCAAAAAGAAAGACAGTTTTGAAAAGAAAGATTTTTCCCCTTGTTGAAAACAAGGCAATAAAAAACCAAAATAAACCACAAATTTGCGAATAAAAAGTTTCCCAATCTCGTAAAAACATAAAAAGCAAAAACGAGGTTGAATTTGCAAGCCCTCTAATTTCCTATTATCCCTAAAAAGGGATAGTAGCGGTATCCCTTAAAATGTTTTAGCGCGTTTGGCTAAATTTTTTAGGTCTTTGGGAAAGTGCGTTTTCTATAAAAATAGTAAAATAGGGATATGAAAAATTTTTCCGCCACCTTGCTGAAATGGTATCAAACCCACAAGCGCGATTTGCCTTGGCGTCGCACCCGGGAGCCGTACCATATTTGGATTTGTGAAATCATCATGCAGCAAACCCGTATTTCACAGGGGTTGGAGTATTACTTGCGTTTTATAGACCGTTTCCCTTCCCCCCAAGTTTTGGCGGAGGCCACGGAAGACGAAGTGTTGAAATACTGGCAAGGGCTCGGCTACTATTCCCGCGCGCGAAACTTGCACGCGGCCGCCAAAAGCATGAACGGAGTTTTCCCCGAAACCTACGAGGAAGTCCGCTCGTTAAAAGGGGTGGGCGACTACACCGCCGCGGCCATTTGCTCTATTTCCTATAATATGCCTTATGCGGTGGTGGACGGAAATGTCTATCGGGTGCTTTCGCGTGTGTTTGGCATAAACACTCCCATAGATTCCCCCTCCGGGAAAAAGGAGTTTACCGCTTTGGCCCAAAAACTACTGGATAAAAAACATCCGGGCGATTTTAACGAAGCGCTTATGGATTTTGGGGCCACCTGTTGCACGCCGCAAGCCCCGCTTTGTGCGGAGTGCCCGTATAATAAGAAATGTGTGGCCTATTTAGAAGGGAAAGTGGATAGCCTGCCCGTAAAAACACAAAAGACAAAAGTGACGGAACGCTTTTTTCACTATATATATGTAGAGCAAGGGGGCAAGACTTGGTTACATAAGCGCGGGGCGGGTGATGTGTGGCAGAATTTGTACGAGCCACCCCTTGTAGAAACGCCGCGGGCTTTGCCGGAAAAAAAATGGATTGCTTCGACTTCTTATACAGAATTATTTTCCATACATACCCCCCAACTCCTTGCCGGGCCTCTAAAGCACGTTCTTTCGCACCGGGTTATCCATGCGGACTTATATAAGGTTGTTCTTCCCCCCTCCGCCAAAGTACCCGAAGGGTTTATCCGTATAGCGACAAAAGATTTACCCAAGTATGCCGTTTCCCGCCTGGTGCAGAAACTTTTGGAAAAGGGCGGTGTGTTGTAAGAAAAGTTTTAAGAATAAAAAAGAGCCCGCCGAAAGGCGGGCTTTTAATAACTATGAGATAGTAGTTTAATTAAGAAGTCCGGTTTCCATAAGTGCTTTTTCAACTTTTGCCTGGAAGGAGGGATAGAGGACGCCTAATTCAATGGGTTCTAATGGTGTTCCTTTTGCCTTTAGTTCGTTCAAAAAAAGTTCAAAATTTTTTACGTCATAAAAATTCAAAGGTTCCCCTATCGGAGATACCGGATCCCACTTCCATGAGAAGTTATTATCTAACGAAAAGAAAGTAATCGTGGTCCCTTCTCCATATTTAAAGCTGGCTCCGACTCTTATAAACTTAGTAAGTTCATTCCATTTTTCTAAAGAAATTGGTTCATTTAGGAAGGGTTTTCCATCAATTTGCAAAATCGGAGAGTTAGCATCGGGACGGAATGCTAATTCAATCGGAATAGAGGAGCCCGAGTTAATAGTTAAAATGCCTTCTTGCGGGTTGAAATTAAATCTTTGGAACCTATCTTTAAAACCCTGAACCAAGTACGGAAGGTATTCTTCGGGCATAATAACAGTGAAAGGTTCTTCTGCATTGGGGGTAGTTAATTCAGTAAAAAGGACTCCCCCACTTAATTCCATGCTAGTAAATAAGATCCCTTTCCTGGATAAAAATTTATCAGCAGGAAAATCTTTAGGAATAAAAATATCTCTAAGAGACTCAATGGCTAATAAATCTTTTGTGGTATTTTTTGCTAAGGCGTCTGCTACGGATTTTTCCAGTAAATCTATGGAAGGAATAGAGACTCTTCCGGCAGAAAGCGGTGTGCGCGTGTTAGAAAAATTAATAACATTCGTAATTTTACCGGCAGAAACGACTGGATTGCTGGGGGTTTTAACGACGGGCGAAACTTGAATGTATCCCCCAGCTCCTATGGCCCAAGGATTTACGGAAACAGGAGTAGTGGGCATGGGTACCGGTTTTATTCTAACAGGTTTTACTCTAATGGGAACTTTTTGTGCATTCACTTCAAAAGAGACGGTGCAAAACAATGTAGCCAACAAACTTGTTATTAACAGATGTTGCATCTTTTTCTTCTTAAACATAAGGTTTTATCTCCTTGAGGAATGTATTGTATACCGTTCCTCTATACTTAATATACTTAAAGATTAATTTTTTTCAAAAAACTCAACAAGGGCCAAAAGACCTAGAGAAATATAGGTCTTAATTAAGAAAGCTTGAAATAATTATAAAAGAAAAGCCCGCCTTTCGGCGGGCTTTTTGTTACTGTAAAACTTCCTTTTAGAATTTATACCCAACGGTGATGCCGTACAAATCGCTATGACCGTGGCTGTATTTAACGGTTTCTCCTCTAGTGGACACCCCGCTGAGGTCTTCCCCAAAGATGCGACCGTAATAGGCATCGATCGTCCAGTTATCGGTTGCATATCCGGCCCCGATGCTGGCAATGTGACGGTCATCCACAGGAACCATGGTATCCATGGCTTTTTCGTTGATGGGGGATTTATCAAACACATACCCGGCGCGAACGGCCCAAGTATCATTGATTTTGTATTCGGTACCGAAGTTCAAACGGTAGGTATCCTTATATTTTTTTAGGTTGCGGATAACCGGACGATTGGCATCTTCACCCGTATATTGGATAAGGATTTGGTCGTAAGAGCTCCAGAAGGTACCCACGATGCCGGCTTCCATAGTCCATTTATCGGTCGGTTTGAAAGATAACCCGGCGGTAATGCTATCCGGTAAAACAATAGAACCGATAACATCAGCATTGATGAGGTTGTAAGAGGCTAATCCCGGGAATCCACCCGTACGAATACGACCAGTCAAATCCGTTTTTACTTTGGTACGGTACATAGCACCCAAAGCCCATTTTTCAGCCCATTCAGGCTTATATAAGAAAGAGAAATTTCCCCCCCAGTTTACACCGGAACCACTAAGTTTATAATTGGAGTTTTGATATAAAGGAGAGAGCATAGCTTCTTGTTCAAATCCAATAATCATGGCTTCTAATCCCATAGCCATGGAGAATTCATCATTGGCTTTGATGGCGATGGTCGGGGTCAAGGAGAAGGTTTCCAAATTCATTTTGTAGGCTAAAGTGCTACCTGCCCAGGTAGAATAATCTTGGTATTCTCCACCCAAACCAAAGCGGGTAAATCCGCCTAAACCTAAACTAATATCATCACTCCATTTGTGGGTGATGTAGAAATTCGGTACAGGGATAATGTTATCCTTTAAGGAGCGGCTATCGCCATTTACCGTGGTGGTGGCATCCGCTACTACTGCCGTCGCGCCGACTTGGATTTGGGTTCCTTCCAATTCGGTGATGAGGGCAGGGTTGTTGGCCAAGGAGGCGGCTTCCGCCCCGTTGGCTACCGTGGCTCCGCCCATGGCGGTCCCTTTGGCGCTGTATTCGTACAACGCGAATCCGGCACCGTAAACAGTGCTGGAGAAGACAAACGGCAATAATACTACTAATGTCGTTATTATGTTTTTCATAGTGTTTTTCCTTAATATAAGCACAACAAACCCCTACTCCACCTGTGCAGAGTAGGGGTTTGGTCGGTTTATTATTTATTTAATTGTTCAATTTTTTCTTTAGCTACCGTGCCAAAATAAGATTTGGTGTAGTTTTCCAATAAATACTTATAGGCTTCCAAGGCTTCGGCTTTTTGGCCGGCTAATTCCTGGCTGAGGGCTAAAGTCAAATAGGCTTGCGGGATAGCAAAACTATTCGGGTTGTTTTTAATAAATTCGTTCATGCCGTCGGCGGCGGCTTGATATTCCCCCGCGGCTTGTAAAGCGGCAGAGCGGGACAAACTGGCTACCGTATAAACAGTTTCATTTTTGGAATCGGCGAGCAGTTTGTAAACTTCCGCGGCTTGGGCAAAATTTTCGTTGGCATACAGTACATCAGCCTTTAACAACTGGGCATACTGGGCGGCATGGGTGCCGGGATATTTGGCGGAAAGATCGTCCAAGTGCTTGAAACCGGCCTGTTCGCCTTCTTTGGCCATGGCAATTTGGGCGGTGTAATAAGCGGCCCAAGAGTTTTCGGCAATTTTCTGTTGGTGGGCATTATAGGCAGAGCCGATAATAGCGGCCAACACCAAAATTACGGCGGCGGTAATAACGCCTTGTTTATTCTTTTTGCAAAAATTAACGATGCCCATTAAAAAAGAGGCAATGAAATCTTGATTCTCAGGTTGAGTAGTGTTTTGTTTTTTAGTCATATATCTATTATATTAAAATTAGAGCGTTTGGTAAAATGCACTACTTGGCCGGGGCGATATCCTCTTCCGTTAATTGGCGGCACTCAATGCCGTTTTTCATCAGGAACACAATGCCTTCCTGGCTGCGGTCGTACATATTTTTATAGAACACTTTTTTGATGCCTGCGCTGACAATTACCTTAGCACAATGCACGCAAGGAGACCAGGTAACGTACACCGTTGCCCCTTGGGTGGCAATGCCGTTTTTGGCGGCAAAAGCGATGGCGTTTTGTTCGGCATGGAGTTCGTTTTCAATAGACCATTTACCGTGCAAATCGTAGAAAGTGCGGCTGGCGGTAAAATCTTCGTAAGTGGCAAACTGGTCTTTGTATTCGGCTTCGTAAATATCGCGGAAGTTGTCTTCACAATGCAGTTGGCCCGTAGGGGTACCGTTAAACCCAATGCTGATGACACGGTTATCCTTCACAAGTACCGCCCCTACCTGCAAACGGCAACAGGTAGATTGATCGGCCACCAATTCGGCCATTTTAATAAAAAGTCTGTGTTTATTTTTCATAGTTTTCCCTTGTTAAAAAATTAAATTTCAAGAGGGCCTTTAGGGCCTTTGCGCCAAATTTGGTTAAACTTGCCGGAAAGAGTCATGTTATAAGTTTTGGCGGCAGAAAGTTGGCGATATGCGGCAAATGTTCTGCTAAAAACCGCGTTTTCTTCCGAGGCCATAAATTGCAAAAGTTGACCTGCCGTCAAGGCAGCGTTGGCTGCCGAGATTTGATAATTTTGGCGTACCAAACGGGTTTGTTTTGATTCCTGAAACAACCAATTGCGGGTAGGCTTAATGGAAAGGAAAGCATCGTTGGCGGCTTCCAATTCGCTGAAGGCGGCTTCAAAATTTTCTCTTAAATAGGTAAAAATAGCCAGTTTTTCGGGGGTTTGTGCCCAGAAGATTTCCAATGTTTCCACCGGCAAAACGGAAAGTACTTTTTGCAAGGAGGAAGTGTAGGTGAAAATTTCCAACGGAGAAAGATTTTTTGTATCAATAGATAACGGGGGCTCTATCCAAAACAGTTGGTTGTTGGCCTTCAGCATTACTACTCCTAACTCTTCTGTAATTTTGGAAGGCGTAACGGCGGAAACAGCTCCGTTTTGCACAAGAAACCTCCCCCAACTGTACAAAATACTTGTTTTTTGGAAATTTTGCATTTTCAATTCTACTTGTGCCTGTAAGGCGCTGTGTTCCCCGGAAGAAAAACCCTCCGCTCCTTTCGTAAGGGAGTTTATATCGGGTGTTTTTACCGCGGAAGGCGTAAGTTCCACCGGGCGGGCCAGGGGCTTAAGTTGTTCAATGCGGGCCAAATGATGTGTGTATTGAGATAAAAAGCGGGCGGAAGAATTTGCCATAATGGCCTGGCTTGCAGGGATCGTTATATGCGTTTTCGGCAAAACTTCTACGGCGGTTTTCCCGCCGCGTATGGCTTGTATTGTCGAGGGAAGGACTTTCCATTTTTGGGCAGCCCCGGGAAGGGCAAAACAACAAATAATAAAAAGAGAAATAATAGATTTGTTCATACTCGTATTGTAAATCTTTTTACCGGGAGGAACAAGGGACAAAAGACCTATATTCCCGGGGCCTTTCGGCCTAGGCGGGTTACCATTTCTTAAAAATAAAAAAGACGGCTCCCACCAAAAACAAAAAACCCACCAAGTGGTTCCACTTAAAAGTTTCCTTAAAATACAAAGCTGAAAACCCGGCAAAAACGGCTAGGGTAATAACTTCTTGCATTACTTTTAATTGCGTAACGGAAAAGTACTCGTTTCCCATACGGTTAGCGGGAACTTGCAAGCAATACTCAAAAAAAGCAATTCCCCAACTGATTAAGATAACTGCCCATAAAGCACGGCTCTTAAATTTTAAGTGTCCGTACCAGGCAATTGTCATAAACAGGTTGGAGGCGCACAACAGTACAATAGGTTTCCACATATTCATATTATATATAATCCGTACGGTCGGCTGAGAAAATTATTATAATAAAAAAGTATTTTACAGGAGGTTTTTATGAATAAGCGCGGTAGTTTTATAATGGGGTTGGCCGTGGTTGTGATAGGTGCTATGTTTTTGGCCACCTTGGTGACTTTCGGTTTTTATTTATTCTTGGGAGAAGGCCAAAAAACCACCCCGGCAGAGGTAGCCCAAACCGAAGAGGCGTCAACTCCTTTTGGACAAGATTTTTCTTCTTCTTCTTCTTCTTCTTCTCAACAGGAAGAGTTTGTTTCCCAAGGCACACCTCAGGGGCTTGCGGAACTCGCGCTTTCCCCCCGTTTGCGTTTTGAGCGTTCTGATACCGCATGCTATATTAGTATCAGCAAGGGTGAAGGAAACTTTCCTTGTAAAATGGAACGGCGCTCCGACGGGAGAGTGGAGGAATATAAACTGTTTCCCACCGGGGCGCTAAACCGCACCACCTACAACCCGGCCGGTGAAATGTTGGAAGTAGTCGGTCTTAACCCGGACGATACCGTTTCTTTTCGTCATGATAAGAAAACTTTTTTCTTTTATGACGGCCCGGAGGGTACCGTTTCTCAAATAACTTTTGTTTTAGGCCCGGGGCCCGAGGGTACACATCGCCAAGCGGTAGATGTCATTTATTACAACCCGGACGGGACCGTGCGCGAATGTAACTGTTATTCCGGCGATTGTTGCTCTAACCCCATGTATAGTTTGGAGGGAAAACCCAACACCTATTGTAAAATGTATCCGCTGGATGAGGATATTTGTATGTTTGAAAAGACTTCTTTCCCGCCGGTTTCCGCAAAAAATTTACCTGCTAAGCAATAAAAAACTCCCCGGTTTAAGCCGGGGCGTTTTTTTACCTTAAAAATTGCAATAAAAAATCTACCGGAAGTGTTTGATAATAAGCGGCTATTGTTTCGCTTTATTTTTATTTCCACCCCTATGGGGCAAATTATATAATATGAATATGAATTATCAAAAATTGTTTCCGCTTTTTTTACTTTTATTGCCGCTCTGTTTGCAAGCAGAACCGGACGATTTGCTCCGCTCCTCGGGATTAGTGCCGCAGACCGAAGTTTTATCGCCTGAAGACAAACATACCCCCCCGTTGGACGAGCAGGCTACCCCCCTGCCGGACATCAACGGTATTCTTACTTTGGAAGATTGTATTAAAATTGCTCTTTCCAACAGCCCTAAAGCCGTTAGTGCCCAAATAGCGGCTGAAGAAGCGCAAATCAGCGTTAATTTGGCCAAGGGCGAATTTTTGCCCACGCTGACCGCCGGAGCCAGCCAAGGCTATAATGTAACCAAGGCCGACACTTTACCCACTAGCGACCACGGCTCCAGCCAACTTTATGCCCAGGCGCAACTGGCTATCAGCGGTATTACGGATAAAGTGCGTAGCGTAAAAATCCGCAATTTGGAATTGGAACAAGCCAAACTGAATTTAACCAATACCACTAACGACATCAGCCGCACGATTAAAAAATACTACTATGCGTTGCTTTCTGCCAAAAGGGCGGTGGCTATCCGTACCCAATCGCGCGATTTGTACCAAGACCAATACGAACGCGCCGCAGAATACTACCGCTTGGGGTTGCGCCCGAAGGTAGATGTTACCACGGCCGAGGTAAACTTGAACAACGAAGATTTGCGTTTAATTCGCGCAAAGAACTTGGTGAAAACCGCTTCGGCCAATTTGGCCAATGCCATGGGGATAACCACTTCTAACACCCTAAACATTACCGAAATTGCCGATATTGCCCCTTTTGAAACTCCTTTTAATGTGGCGGTGGAAATTGCCTATGCCAACCGTCCCGATGTGCAATCGGCCCAAACCAATTTGAAAATCAGCCAAATAAAAGTAAACCAAGCCAAAGCGGGGTTTTTCCCCACTTTCTCTTTCTCGGCAGGTTTTTCCAAAAGCGGAGAAGATTTTTACTTGGATAACGAACAAACCAAGTTAATGGCTTCGGTGGAAATTCCTATTTTCAGTGCTTTCAAAACATATAACGGTTATAAACAAGCCAAGTTGTCCTTCCAAAAAACGCTGAATAATAACCGCAGTTTGTTAAACGATGTATTTTTGGAAGTGCAAAGTGCATATATTAAAATGCAGGAAGCGGCGGAAAGTATCCCGATAGCGGAACTTAATGTGGAAAAAGCCAAAGAAAATTTGGATCTTTCCCGCGGGAGATACAACGAAGGTATCGGCGATATTATTGAACTGAAAGATGCCGAAGTAGCCTATACGGACGCCGAACTGAGCCTGGTAACCGCCCGGTACGATTATGCTTCTGCCGTGGCCGATTTGAAACAAGCAATGGGGACGAACTAATCTATGAAAAACTTACTTAATAAAATTAAAAATTTTTGCGGCCGCTTGTGGCGCAAATTCAAACAACTGGGGTTTTGGAAAAAAGCCTTGGTTATCGTGGGGCTTTTGCTTTTAGCCTGGGGTGTTAAATCTATCCTTTTCCGCCAACCGTCTGTTCCTCTTTTTAAGACGGTGCGGGTAAGAACGGGCGATATTATGGATATTGTGGAAGCTTCCGGGCCGATTAACCCTGTTAATACCACTCAGATCGGGGCTTTGGTATCCGGCGAGATTTTGAAAATCTATGTAGATTACAACAGCGAAGTGAAAAAAGGCGATTTGATGGCTGTTATCGACCAAACCCAAATTTTAGCCTCTTTGGAAGAAGCCAAAGCCAGCCTTTCTTCCGCTAAAGAAAGTTTGGCCTCTGCCGAGGTTTCGTACCGCTTAGCAAGTAAAAACTACGAGCGTTACCAAGCCTTGTACGAAAAAGACTATGTTTCCAAAGTAAACTTGGAAGAGTATGAACTTGCTTATGTAAATGCCAAAAGTAACTTAAATTCTGCCCAAGCCCGTGTGGTGCAAGCCCAATCTAATTTAGACACAGCCGAAAAGGATCTTTCTAACACCAAAATCGTTTCCCCGATTGACGGCATGGTACTGACCCGTAAAGTAAGCGAAGGGCAAACCATTACGGCGGGTTTCTCCACTCCGGAACTGTTTGTGGTGGCGCAAGATTTAACCAAAATGCAAATTGAGGCCAAAGTATCCGAAGCCGATATTGTTAAAATCGCTCCCGGTCAATCGGCCGATTTTACCTTGGACGGTTATGTGGGAGAAGCGTTTCACGGAACGGTACGCCAAGTTCGCACGAACTATGTAGATTCTTCTGGTTCCTCGGCGGGTTCTTCCAGCACTACTTATACGGTAATTATAGATGTGGATAACCAAGATTTGCGCTTAAAACCCGGTATGACCGCCACCCTTACGATTCGTACGCAAGACAAAAAAGGGGTACTGGTGGTACCTAACGAAGCCTTGCGTTTCTCCCCCTCTACCAATCTTGGGAAGTTTGAAAAGACGGGCGTTTGGACTTTAGAGCCCGGTAAAGAACCTAAACGGGTAGATGTAACCATTGGGATTATTGCCACCAAACAAACGGAAATCACCGGTGGCGAAATTAAGGAAGGCGATGTCGTTATCGTAGGCGAAAATAACTTAAAAGCCATGCCCACACAAGCTATGGGTATGGGCCGCCCCGGACGCCGCCGCCGCTAGGAGGTAACGCTATGGCGCTTATTGATACGCGGGATTTGTATAAGATTTATCAATTAGGTGATGTGGAAGTGCGCGCCCTAAACGGGGTGAGTGTTTCCATTGAGCAAGGCGAGTTTGTAGCGGTCATGGGGCCTTCCGGCTCGGGTAAATCTACTTTTATGAACATTTTGGGGTGTTTGGATAAACCCACTCGCGGGACTTATATGTTGGACGGGATTGATGTAACCTCCACCGATTTGGCCCAGTTGGCAGGTGTGCGGAACCGAAAAATCGGTTTTGTGTTCCAAGGGTTTAACCTCATTAAGCGTACCACTGCTTTAGAAAATGTGGAACTTCCTATGATTTACAACAAAACGCCCGCTCATTTGCGCCGAGAAAAAGCCATGGCCGCCTTAAAAGCGGTAGGGCTTGAACAGCGCGCCGATCATTTGCCTAATCAACTGTCCGGCGGGCAACAGCAGCGGGTTGCCATTGCGCGCAGTTTGGTGTGCGACGCTCCCATTATTTTTGCCGACGAGCCTACCGGAAATTTAGATACCAAAATGAGTATTGAAGTGATGGAACTCTTTACGCGCTTAAATAAAGAAATGGGTAAAACCATTATTCTTATTACGCACGAGCCGGATATCGCGGAATATGCGTCCCGCTTAATCAAGTTCAAAGACGGTAAGAAAGTGAGCGATGAGGTGAAATAATATGTGGGATAGTTTTTTAGCCATTTTCAAAATTTCCTTAAAAGCTATTTTTGCCAACAAAATGCGCGCGGCGCTGACCAGTTTGGGAATTATCATCGGTGTGGCGGCGGTAATAACGGTGTTGGCCGTGGGTTCTGCCACCAAAAAAAGTATTGCGGATCGATTTTCCAACATGGGGACAAACATTATTTTCTTGCGCCAGCCGTGGGATTTAGATGAAAGTATTTCCTCTCCCAAAGATGTTACGATGGAAGATGTCCTTGCTATTCGGAAAGTAGGCGGGGTGTCGGCTGCGGCCCCTTATATCCAAACCAGTTTTGATGTTAAATACAAAAATACGAGTGTCGGGTTAAGTGTGTTGGCCACCGATACGGATATTTTAAAAGCGTATGATTGGTCTGTGGAAAACGGTCGCGCTTTTACGGAGCGGGAAATTTCTTCTTATGCTCAGGTGATGATTATTGGGGCGACTTCCGCACAAACGATTTTTGGAGATGTTGACCCGCTCAATAAGACGGTCGTTTTAGATGGTATCCCCTTCAAAGTAGTGGGCGTAACCAAAAAAACGGGTTCCAGCGGGTTTGGGTTTAACATTGACGAGGGGGCTCTGATCCCTTATACAACCGGAAAAGTAAAAATGAATGCCGGCTGGAATAGTTCCAATCGTCGCGCGCTAGACCGGGTGGTTATTAAAGTAGATGATTTTAATGCCATTGAGAACACAAAAGTAGATATCGCTAATACTGTACGCAATACTCACCGTATTCACCCCCTGGGAAAAGATGATTTCCAGTTAGATGACATGGCCTCCTTCGTGGAGCAGGCAAAAAGCACTGCCACTACGATGAGTTTGTTCCTGGGAATTATCGGGGCGGTTTCGTTGATTGTAGGCGGGATTGGGGTTATGAACATTATGTTGGTGTCCGTAACGGAAAGAACCCGCGAAATCGGTATCCGTATGGCTATCGGGGCTACCAGTTGGAACATCCGTATGCAATTTTTGGGCGAGGCGGTTACCTTATCTTGTATGGGTGGCTTGGTAGGTATTATTTTGGGTGTAATATTTACCGTATTTGTGGCAAAATATATGTCCTTACAGGCAGAATTGAGCGTTTGGGCGGTGTTGGTTTCGGCGGGATTTTCTGCAGCGACAGGCGTATTTTTTGGCTTTTATCCGGCTTATAAAGCCTCCAAACTTACCCCCATCGACGCCTTGCGTTACGAATAATTTGGGAACTATACAAAAAAGGCTCGGTATTTTTACCGAGCCTTTTTTTATTTCTTAAAGAAGTTTCGTACTTTTTGCCATAAAGTCGGGTTCTTCTCTATGGGCTGGGGTTGCACATGGAGCGGATTTTGGGCCGCCTTGTCTGCCCGCTTAAAGAGCAGGGCCGAAATACTGGCTAATGCCGCCGGGATACCTAACAAGGCCGCCGCAGTAGCCCCTTGAGTAGAGAGCAGGCCGGCATCAATAAAGCGTTGGGCCAAATCGGTAAGCAACATGGGGCCGAAGGCGCAACTGATGGCGCTTGCTACAATAAGCGAGATAATACGGTCTTGCGTTTTGGGGTTTTTGGCCGTGCGGGAGAAAGCCAAGGTAAACGCGGTGGAAATACCCAGTTCAGCAGCAAATAACGAGGCCGTCAATAAATATACATTACTTTGGGCCGCCGTCAGCGAAGCAAACCCGCCTAACGCACCCAAAGCGGTGGCAATAGCCATATTGTTTTTGGGGAACCATTTCAAAAAGTGTCCCGCCAAGTAGCGCCCCAAAAGGAACGGTACGGCAAATTGAGCAATCCCGAATAAGTACTGCATGGACGGATTTTGCGTAAGAGAGGGTAAAAGAAGCAGAAATCCGCTGTTAAAAGAAACCTCTACCGCGTTCATGATAAGTAACCCGGTCAAAAGCGGAGCTACCCCTTTTTCTTCTTTGAATAAGCGCAGGTATTCGCTGTTTTTGGTTTTTTCCCACAGGCTTGCCTTGGTTTTTTCGGCTAAAGACGGGGCCTTAACAGGTTTTGTGTTGGGGAGTCTGCCGCTATTGATACCGATGGCCGCCGCCGCCACTAACGGGATAGGTAAGGCAAAGGTTAAACTCCAATCTAAACCCAAAACCGCCGTGGAAACAAACGGGAACGCAAACGAGGCCGCCATACCTGCCGCACGGGCAAGTTCGGTATAGGAGTTGCGCTTTTGGAGAACTAAATCGCTTTCGCCTTTGCTGATTTCCGTAATCATCGGGCCCACGGAGTTATGTACAAGCACCCCCCCTACGCTGGCAATGGTAATGCAAGCCAAAGTTTTATAGAAGTGGAGCATGGCATTGGCTTCGGCCACAAAGGAACCGTCCAGGCCGCACAGGGTTACCCCGCCTAAAAAACCCAGACCCATTAACCCAAGTCCTAAATTTAAGGCCGCTTTTCTGCCGATTTTTTGTTTTAAGTAGTTAGCGAAGAAAGCCCCCACGGAATACGGGAAATAGGTGGCCACGGCTACCAAAATGTTATCTTCCAGGGAAAGGCCGAAACTTGTGCCGAAGTTGGAAATAACCGGGGTGGCTACTTCCAAACCCATCACGGCAGAGGCCAAATACAGGCTGGCGCGTTGCAAAGCGGAATTTACTTTTACGGGTTCTTCGATAGCAGGTGCGGCTTGTTTCTTTTTGCCAAGGCCTAACCAGTTGCGTACTTTTTGCACCAAAGAAGTCTTTTGGGCGGGAGTATCCAAAACAGGGGCAATATCTCCCTCGGGCAGTCTAACCGAGGGCGCGGCTTCAACCGTGGTTTCCGTGCCGGCAGTCGGGTGCGAAACGGCACCTGTATTTAACTGTTCGGGAGAGGTTTTTAACGGATCCAGGGTTAAGGTCAGTTCGGATAAAACGGCCGGTTTGGAGGCTTGTTTCGCGGGCGCGGTGAAGGACGGCAAGCGTACGGATACCGGGGCAGTCAGGTTCATCCATAATACGGTGGCACTATGGCTGCTGTCAGCACTTAAAGCAGAATGTTCGCCATAAGTGGACAGATAACTGCGCAGGGCCTCATTTAAGAAGGGTTCCTTGCCCGGCGTTACGGGCAGGGAAAGCGGCAATTTGTGTAATACGGCGTATTGCGCGATTCCTTGAAAAAGAGCGGCATATTTGCCTTTTGTTTCGCGGGAAAAAGCCGTTAAGCGGTCGTACTCAGCCAAGCGCAAGCAGGCGCGGGCATAGTTGGTGGCGGCTGATAACGCGAGCGGCGTGCCGATTGCTTTGTGATAGAAATCTTCCAGTACGGATAAATCTTCCCGGGTGCCGAAAAGGGCCAAGGCGGAGGCGTCCGTCAAACCTTCGGCTGCTTGGGCAAGAACGTCGGGGTGGTTTTGGAAAACATGGGAAAAAGAAAGATCCTTAAGCAGTTCCACCGCCGGGAGTTTAGCCGTTAAGTCTTGTTTCCAGTAAGAGGAAGCTTGGATATTTTGTTCGGCGGTAGTATAACCGTGCAAGGCCAGCGTAACATATTCCGTTCTCAACCAATTATGATGCCCGGGTAAGTGTTTTGCTTTTAAGATACCTTCGGCTAACGATTTGAAGTCCGGTAAATCTAACGCTTGGCGGACTTGTTGCAATCCCGTGTTTTGTTTGAGAACTGCTCGGCTGATATTTCTTTCCAGTTGGGTGTAAATAGCGGGAGAAAAGTTCGGCGCAAGGTGTAAACCATTGGTATTGATGGTTGTAGGCAGTTTGACGGGGCGCAGAGGTGCCTTGCCGAGGGTTACGGCGGCCGACACTCCTTTTGCCGTATTTTTTAATACTTGTGCCTGCGCGGGGGTAAGTTGCCCAGCCAGTAAAGCGAAAACTAAAACGAACGATATAACTTTTTTCATCTCTATCAAATTCCTAAATTAAAATGTCCACAAAAAACCCCGCTCTTTTATTTCGAGCGGGGTGGTTTTTAATAATCTCAAATTTACATTACATTACGCAAACCACGCCCCGCCGTCTAAACATAATAATAGACACCATGCTAATTTGTAGCATGGAACGTACTTGGCTAATAAGACGGATAGCGTGTTTTTGCATAAAAGTTCAGTTAAAAAGTGTTATTAAAAAAACGACCCAATTATTATAGCAATTTTTTTTAAGAAAATGAAAAATTTTTCTAACCTATTTTAAGATTTTCTTTTTACACGCAAGTTTGTTACAGTATAAAAAAGTGATTTTTCACGAGAAAAAAATAAAATGCAATAAAAAATAAAAGGTTGGGGTTATACAGATATGGAAGATAAATTTACCGAACGGACGGACGACCAGTTGGTAGAACTTTTCCGTGCAGGAAACGAAAAAGCCTTTGAAGAATTGGTGTACCGTTACAAAAACCCGTTGTATCAGTATATTATGTCCCTCGTGCAAGACGAGGGTGCGGCGGGAGATTTGTTCCAAGAAGTGTTTATTTCGTTCTTTAAAAATGTGGGTAAGTATGAGGCTCGCGGGAAGTTTAAGTCGTGGTTGTTTTTAACGGCCCGAAACAGAGTGTTTAATTTCTTTCGGGATCGATATAAACTTTCCTCGCTGGATCAAACCGATGAAGAAGGGAACTCCGTTTTTCACGAAACATTGGAAGACGGCCAATTGGCCCCTTTAGAGGAATTATCCGGCAAAGAGGCGGAAGAAATGATTCGCCGCGCTTCTTTACAACTTCCCCCCCGTCAACGGGAAATGATTTACTTGCGGCAGTATTTATCCTTTAAGGAAATTGCCGAATTATTAGGGCGCCCGCTGGGCACCGTACTGGCCGATTGCCACCGCGCCGTAAAAAAAATGCGCCAGTTGCTGGAAAAGCAAAATCACCGAGAGGTAACTTTATGAAATTATGTGAAAACTTGATGCTTTACGCGCAAGGAGAGTTGGAAGGAGCGGAGAAAGCCCGTTTTGAAGAGCACTTGAAAGATTGTGCTTCCTGCCAAAAAGAACTGGCCTTTCTTACTCAAATGGACGAAGCTCTTTCCGCCCCGGCGGCCCCTGCCGGTGTGGTAGAGGAGTTGTTTTCCAAAACGACGCGTAAAAAATCGTTTTTAGCCGGTTGGAAACCGGTATTTGCAAGCACGGCTCTGTTGGGAGTAGCACTTTTCGTTACTTTTATGGGCCTGCAACCGGACAAAGCCGCTTTTGACGCAAATGAAGTGATTGCGTACATGAGCGAAAATTTGGACGCCGAATATCAATCTTTCGCGGAAGATTTGGCCGCGTTTGAAGAAGAATTCTAGGAGGGTAAATTATATGAAGAAACTGTTAGTTGTTATGATGATGAGCGCCTTGTGCCTGCCTGTGTTTGCCAAGGACGATTGTGCTGGGGATAAACATCCCTTTAAAGACGGCCGTACACACTTTGCGGTTCGCTGTAAAAAAGTCGCTCAAGAAAGCGAGTTTAAAAAAGCCCACAGAGAGCATAAAGCCAAAATGGAAGCCACCGAAGAAAAAGTGGAAAAATTGGTAGAAGAATACAATAAACTCAAACCGGGTAAGAAAAAAGACGCTAAAAAAGCCGAAATCGCCGCCATTGTGGCCGGTATCCGTGACGAGCAAATCAAATTCAAAGAACAACAAATCGTCAAATTCCAAGAACGCCTGGAAGTAATGAAAAAGGGTTTGGAAGAACAAAAAACGGAAGAATCCAAACAAGCCTGGGTGGAAAAAAAGACGGACGCCGTTATTGCCGACGAAGGGGACTTAGATGTGCTTTTTAAGGGCGAAATGGGCCCCGCCCCTCACAAAGACGGGAAATTTGACCATAAAGGCAAAAGAGGCCACGGCCCCAAAGGCCCCCGCGGCCCGAAAGGCCCGAGAAAAGAAGGCCCCCGTAACGACGATAAAAAATAATCTAAACCAAAGAAAAAATCCCGCTTGATGAAAGCGGGATTTTTTATGTAAAGGGACAAACAATTAGTTGGTGCCCAAGAGTTCCGCCCAAGCGGCTTTTTCATCAGCCAATTGTTGTTTGGCCGATTCAATTTTTTCTTCAATCGCTTCCTTGGCTACATCAGCGGCCGTTTTGGTGCCGGCGGCAATGGCAGCGGCGTTTTGGGCGTTTTGATAGGCTTGTTTGGCTTCCAACAATTTTTGGCGGGTTTCAGCCGATTTTTGCAAAGCCTGTTCCAAGGTAATGGTTTGCTGGGTGGTGGAAGTGGCACCGGTGGTCGTGCCGGTGGTGGCGCAGCCGGCCGTCAATACGGCGGCGGCCAAAAGGGTAAATACGGTTTTTTTCATGTTGTTAACTCCTTAATAATCTTTCTATATCCTATAACATATTCTATAAAAAATAAAAGGAAAATTTTATTTTCTTCTAAATACTACAAATTTATTTAAGAAAAAACTAACCAGTGCCACCAAAAACGAACTGATAAGCCCCGCCAAATACAGGTTTTGCATACCCGCTCCCGTCAGTAATTTCAAAATTCCCACATTGACGAAATAGCACACAACATAGACGGAAAAGAATTTGAAAATAAGGCGGTTGTCGGGGTTATCAAAAACAAAAGCGCCTAATGTTTTGAAACTAAAACAAATGCCGATTACCGTGGACAAAAACACGGCTAATGCATAATGGCAACCCGCAAAGATAAACAGCGCATAAAGCCCGTAGGCAAAAGCGGTGTTGAGCGTGCCGATAATTAAAAAGCGGATAAATTGCTCGGGCACTTTGGTAAGACGGGAAAGGCAAACGGAAATTTTTTGAAGCATTTTTCTTCCTAATTCATAAAAAAGCGGTCATGGGCGTCTGTATCGTCGTTATAGTTATGCTTGTCGGGGTTGTTCCAAGCCCAAAAATGCGTGGCAGATAAATACACCCCCAATACGGTTAAAAAGGCACTCAACCCGTAAAAAGCATGGCGGATATGCCACTCGTACCCTTCGGTGCCGAACCATTTATGCATGTAATCCCAGTCGGGTACGGCTTCCGGTCCCGTGGCATTAAGCAGAACGATAACCGGATCCAAACTACAACCCGCGTAGTGGCCTACACTATAGCAGGCAATAGCAAGTAACAGGAGGCAAATATCGGCTTGAATTTCTTTTCCCCGACGGAGAAAAATAAAAAATGCCAGTAGAGGAACGCCCAGTTCCATAATGGTTCCCCCTAAAATGGTCATTTTGAAATTTCCTAAAAAAGCCATTCTAAACAAGGGGTGTCCCGCTTCGTGAATACCAATAGTAAAGAGTTGTAAAACTCCTGCCAAACCGAAAGTCTTGGGGCCGATCAAATACTCGTACATCCCCCAAGTTCCTAAGATGATAAACAAAATTCCTTTCCACCCGTATTTCCAAAATAAAGGGCCTTTGCGGTACGGGTCTAAAAAATCCCAAAAAGTGTTCCAGATATTTTTCATTTTATTCAATCCGTTTAACCTTCTTATATTGTACCGAAAAAAGAACGCAACGAAAAAACATTTTTTCTCCTGCTTAAAAAAGGGTTAGTTTTTTATTTCCCCCTCTCTATGGGTTATTGCGTTTCTAAAAAACTAATCCAAATTTTGCCTTGCTCGTTTTTGAAGGCCTTTGTATTTTTTTAGTACAGCCGACTTACAACCGGTTGCAACAAGCAGTAAAGCAGTAAAAATCCAGTTCAGAAACTGTTTACGGGGGTAAACATGAACATAACAAAAACAATGCTTGCGGCAGTGATGGCCTTTGCCTGTTCTGCCGTTTCCGCCCAAGGGTTTTATATGGCGGAAGATATAGAAGAAGAACTCGTCTTAACTCCGGTCAAGCACGAACAGCGCTTGGCCTCACGCAAAAAAGTGGAGAAACATCCCTTCAACGATGCCGGGCAAGCCTATTTTGATGCTAAAAAAGAATTGGCTGAAAAAACCGGATTACAAATCGGTATGGATATTTCCTACACGGCCCAACGCTCTACACCAAACGGCAAACAAACTTCTATTCAGGGTATTTACTACCCGTATTTGACTTGGAATTTGTTCAAAAACACGGCCTTTGGTTCCGGTCAGTTAAATGTTAACTACAATTTGGTGCGTTACTGGGGAGCCTCCGCGGCTACCTTGGCAGACCGCTCCAACTTTGCCGTTCCGATTAACGACTATCCCGCCAACCAAGAGATTTTCTCCCAGTTTTCCTATACGCATACTTTGCCGGGAGAAATGGATTGGTTGTCGGTAACGGTGGGGCAATTCCCGCTTTATAACTTCGACGGTACCGAATACTTAGATAACCAACAAACGGGGTTGATGAACTATGCCATGTCGCAAAATGCGTCCGCGGCGTACACCTCGGCCTCTTTCGGCGGTTACTTGCAAGCGCAAAACGATTTAATCAGTTTTGCGGCCGGGTATCAAGATGCTACCAATGTAAGCGGTGAAACCATTGAACTTAAAGACGCCTTCAGCGGTAAATATACGCTGTTCGGTTCGTTGTCTTTAACGCCCGAATTTGATATGGGCCAAGGGCAATACAGTTTCATGTACTACTATCAGCCGTCCGTGCACGAACAACCCGAAAATGTAAACGGCTGGTCGTTTAATATGCAACAGAATATGGGCGATAAGTGGGTCATGTTCGGGCGTATAAACGGTTCCAGCAATGGTGCAACGGCAGTAAGAAACTCGTTTGTATTGGGCGGTGCTTATTTGGATCCGTTTGAAAGAAATCCGCTCGATTCTATTGTGGCGGGTATTGCCTACAATCGTTTGAGCGGTAAAGGGCTCGGTTATCCGACCGACCGCCGCAACACCGAAATGGCAATGGAATTTCAATGGAACATCGGTGTAGGTAAATTTATGACCATTACGCCGGACTTGCAACTCTATCCCAACCCGGGTTTAGATGAAGACGGAAAAATGGGGTTGGCTGTCGGGTTGCGTACGACGATTATGTTGTAGTGGGGTAAAAAAGCAGTAAAAGGAGAATAATTATGGAAAAATGTGATTTAACTTTAGGAACAAGATATCCAACCTTGGCTTTTATCAGCGGAGGTGCCGGGCAAGCGGCGGACGGAATCCCGCCTCAGCCCTTTGAAACTTTCTGTTACGACTCTGCTTTGTTGGAAGCCAAAATAGAAAATTTCAATGTAGTTCCTTATACCTCGGTTTTGCCGAAGGAATTATACGGCAATATCGTGCCTGTAGATAAAGTGGTGAAGGACTTTCATCACGGAGCGGTGTTGGAAGTAATCATGGCCGGTAACGGGGCCCGCATCGAAGAACATAAGGCTATTGCCACGGGGGTAGGCATCTGCTGGGGTAAAGATAAGGAAGGCAAGTTAATCGGCGGTTGGGCGGCTGAATATGTGGAATATTTTGACACGCCCATTGATGATGAAATTGCTTCTGGTCATGCCAAAATGTGGCTGAATAAATCGTTAAACCACGAATTGGAAATCCGCGGGGTGGAAAAACACAGCGAATTCCAAATTTGGCATAACTACATCAACATCACCCAGCCGTTTGCTTATTGTTTAACGGTCATGGGTTTCTTGAACTTCAAATTTGCCAAACCGGTAGATGTGAAGTAACGCTTGGGGTAAATAAATAGCGTTTTGGGGGATATTATGGGAGATAAAAACAATACAGCAGCCAAATTGGGTGTGATTGGCCTTGCCAGCATTGTCATTAGTTCCATGGTTGGGGGCGGGGTATTCTCCCTCCCCCAAAACATGGCAGCCGGGGCCAGCGCGGGAGCGGTGCTTTTGGCTTGGGTGATTACCGGTATCGGCATGTATTTTATTGCCAATACATTTAGCGTGCTTTCCCGCGTGAAACCGGATCTGACGGCCGGTATCTATATGTACGCTCGGGAAGGTTTCGGCCCTTATGTGGGCTTTACAATCGGGTGGGGTTATTGGCTCTGCCAGATTTTCGGTAATGTGGGGTATGCCGTTATTACCATGGACGCGCTTAACTACTTTTTCCCCCCTTATTTTGCGGGCGGGAATAATTTATTGTCCATTGTATGCGGTTCCTTTTTGATTTGGGGTTTTAACTTTGTGGTTTTGCGAGGTGTAAAGCAAGCGGCGGTGTTAAATGTTATCGGTACCATTGGCAAACTTGTTCCGCTTTTACTGTTCTGCTTGATTTTACTGTTTACTTTCCACTTGGATAAGTTTGATTCCAACTTCTGGGGTCAGCTGGCGGAAAACGGTAAATCGTTGGGAGATTTGCCCTCTCAACTTAAAAGCACCATGCTCGTAACCTTATGGGCTTTTATCGGTATTGAAGGTGCTGTGGTGCTTTCCAACCGTGCAAAAAGCCAATCTGCCGTCAGCAAAGCCACCCTGCTCGGGTTTTTAGGGTGTTTGGTAATTTATATGGGGCTTTCGCTTTTGCCGTTTGGTTTCTTATCGCAAGCGGAAATTGCGGCTGTTGCCAACCCTTCTACGGCGGGCGTCTTGGAAAAAGTAGTCGGCCCTTGGGGTGCGTGGATGATGAATATCGGGTTATTGGTAGCGGTTTTATCCTCTTGGCTCGCTTGGACGATGATTACGGCCGAAATCCCGGCTGCGGCGGCGGAAAACGGAACTTTTCCCAAGCAATTCGCCACGCAAAACAAAAACGGTTCACCCAGCGTATCTTTGTGGGTAACGAGTGCGCTAATGCAACTGGCCATTTTGATGGTGTATTTTTCCAACAATGCGTGGAATACCATGCTTTCCATTACGGGGGTAATGGTGCTTCCGGCCTACTTGGCCAGTACCGCTTATTTGTGGAAACTGACCGAAGACGGCGAGTATGCTCAAATTACGCCTAAAGGGCGTGCGGCGGCTTTGTTGACCTCCGTGTTGGGCACGGTGTACGGCGTGTGGCTTGTGTATGCGGCGGGGCTTAAGTATTTGTTCTTAGCCGTTATTTTCTTAGCACTCGGTTTACCCGTGTTTATTTGGGCCCGCAAGCAAAAACAGGACGGTAACCCCGTCTTTAAGCGGGGAGAAGGTTGGGTGGCATCTCTGCTGGTTATTTGTGCGTTGGTGGCTATCTATGTCTTTACAAGGGGGCTTGTTTCCCTTTAATCGGAAAGAGAGGGAGCAAGTTCAGCCGGGCCTCTTAACGAGGCCCGGCTTTTTTAGGGGGAATCTTGAATTCTAATTTATTAACCACTAAACTAAATAGTAGAGAATCAATATTTTGGAGGAGGAAAAGTTATGAACAAAGGGTTTACTTTAATAGAATTGTTAGTAGTTGTTTTAATTATTGGTATTTTGTCGGCGGTGGCTTTGCCCCAATACACGGCGGCGGTGGAAAAATCTCGCTCTGCTGAGGCTCTTTCTGCCATGAACACGATCGAAAAGGCCCTCCAATTAAGGATTTTGCAAGGGGGTGAAATGATTAAAAATTTATCGGATTTACACGATATGTTAACGGAGGGCGATATCGGTTTGCAAGGGGAGTGGCCTTCCACCAGCAAATGGGTGGGTAAACACTTTAATATTTCTTCCAACTGGTGTTCGAGTAACTCGGTAGAAGGGCGTTGTATGTATTCTATTTACCGAAACGGAACAAATCTTTTAACGGAAGATTATCATATGTCGTTTAAGATTAGTACTACGGAACCCATAGAACGTTCGTGTGTATGGCGTACCCAGGTAGGAAAAGTTGTTTGTACTTCTTTGCCGGGGGAATGGACGGTTTCCAAAAGTGCCTTGGGAGGTTCTTGATTTCTGCAGTATTACTTATTTTTTAGAAGGAGCGGAATTGTAAAAATTCCGTGCTTTCTTTTTTTGCTGAAAAATACTACACTATTAAGGTAATTTTATAATTTCGTTTTAAGGAGAAAGCATGAAACAGGGTTTTACGCTTATTGAACTGATGGTAGTAGTGCTTATTATTGGTATTTTGTCCTCGGTGGCATTACCCCAATATCAAAAATCAGTGGAAAAAGCACGCGCGGCGGAAGCTCTTTCTACTTTGGGGAGTTTGTACCGACAATATGAATCTTGCCGTCTTGAACATCGCGATAAAAGACAGTGCGATCAAGCCGGGGATTTTAAGAATTTTACAATTCGCCCTCCGGGTACTAAAGTTGCCGATGAATGTTATGAAACAAAAGAATGGCGCTATTGCCCGCCTGGTCAATCTGATATTAGAGCCTATCGCATTTCTTCCGGTGGTATTAAAGGTGTTTTGACTATTTGGGGATATGGGTATGGCTCTTCAGGCAAGGATTGCTTGGGTACAATTACCTGTGACAATGAGGACGATGCTTCTTTCTGCAAAACTTTAGGGTTTACTGCCAAACAAACAGGCTGCTCCGGTTTTGTGAAACCTTAAAATTTTAAGGGACTGATTAAAAAAGGGAAACTTATAAAAAGTTTCCCTTTTTTGTTATACCTGCGGCTTATTTTTTTTATGTTCGAACTTTTTAAATTCCTGGATAATTCCGGCCGTCAGCACCGCCGTAATAATGGCAAATAGCACTAACCCCAAAGCCACGGTTACCCCTGTTATCAGGCGGCCTTCCAAGGTAATGGGGATTAAATCTCCGTAGCCAATTGTGGTAAAGGTTTCCAAAGACCACCACATGGCATCTATCATATTTCGAAAAACTTCCGGTTGTGCCGGGTGTTCTACCCGATAAATCATAAAGGCACTCCATACCCATAGCATAAGTACAAATGCACTGCAAACAGAAAGTTCCCCCTTCTTTTCCGCTACAACGGTATTCATCAGTTGGATAGCATTTGTGTAGCGCATCAGCATTAAAATACGAAAGACACGCATCAACCGTATGGCCCCATAACCGAAAATAAATAAAGGGGAAATGGCAAATAAATCTATTAACATAAGCGGAGTCAGCATATATTTTATGCGCCCGATTATGGGGCGGGAGAAATGTGGGTCTTCCGTGCAGACGATTAAGCGCAAGGCATATTCCAAACCAAAAACAAATGTCATCGCTAAGTCCAGATGATAAGCCCAGCGTTTTAACCAAGGGTGGATATCGGGCACGCTTTCTATCATATCAATCGGTACAGTTAATAAAATGAGGGTGATGATAAGGGCATTAACCCCCCATGTAACCTTGCTTGAATTATTAAATTGCAAGGTGTTGTAGAGATAATTTTTTAAGGTTTGATGCGCGTGTTGTTTGGGCATAAATATCCCCCCTACAGAAGTATAGGGAATGTGAAATGTTACGGGCCACCTTGTTTTTAGATTAGAAAAGGATATCCAAAGGAAAGCCGAAAGGCCTTGGAAATGTTACAATAGCCTTATGAACGAATTCATAGAAGCCGTTAAACTAATCAAACAAGCCGAATATGGGGTTGTTTTTACGGGGGCAGGTGTCAGCGTGGAAAGCGGCATCGCGCCGTTTACGGGCCAAGGAGGTCTGTGGAACCAATACGACCCAAAATTTATTGAAATCAATTTTTTCTACAGTAATCCCACCCAAAGTTGGGAAGAAATGAAAAAGATTTTCTTTACGGATATGGAAGAATCTTCCCCCAACAAAGCACACGAGGTTATTGCCAAATTGGAAAAGAAAAAAATGGTGCGCGGGGTGATTACACAAAATATAGACGGGCTTCACCAAAAAGCCGGCAGTAAAAATGTGCAAGAATTTCACGGTACGATTCATACCCTTTCCTGTACTTGTTGCGGGAAAAAATACGGACTAAAAGAGATAAATTTACAAACGGTTCCCCCCCGTTGTTCCTGCGGGGGCGTGCTAAAGCCGGATTTTGTTTTCTATGGGGAAGGTATCCCCGCAGGGGCCTATGAGAAATCTTTGGAAATGGCCCAAAACGCCGATGTGATGATTATTGTGGGTACGGCAGGGCAGGTAATGCCTGCTTGCAGTTTGCCCATAACAGCCAAGGAGTGGGGTGCCAAAATAATTGAGGTCAACCCGCAACCTTCCGCTTTTACGGATACAATTACCGATTATTACTTTGCCGAAAAAGCCGGTGAGTTTTTTGATAAGTTGGAAAAAGAAATGAAATTATGAAAAAACGGGCAGCCCGAAAGGCTGCCCGTACTGTTTAGAGGGGCGGTAGTCCAAATCGGTTTTCTCCCTTAGTTCCGGGAAAAAGCATTAAAATACCTATGATGAAGAGCCCTAAATAGGGAAGCAGTAAGAGAAGTAACCACCAGGCACTTGTGTTTTGGTCATGCAGGCGGCGCGCAGAAATCGCTAAAAAAAGCCCCAAGCCGACTAACAACATCAAAGGCGTTAGAATAAACAGCAACAACCAGCCCAAGCTTTGTTGGGCATCGGACGAAAGGTTGTCCCCAAAGGTTGCTATTCCCCCCGCAAATAATACAAAAAATAAAATATACCACAGGGGGATGGCCCAAATCGTATATAACCAAAATTCCTTACGGTTGCTTCTTCCTCTAAAATCGAGCAGGCGCTGAAGGGGGCCGGTTAAATAAGAAAGTGCTTTTTTTATCATTTCAATAACTCCGTTTCGTGGCGGACTTTCTCTTCCGTTTCGCGCATGGCTTGTAAAGTTAAGTCCAATAGTTTATCCAACTCCCAACCCAACATTTCGGCCCCTTGCCTGATAACCTCACGCGAGCAACCCGCCGCAAATTTTTTATCCTTAAATTTCTTTTTCAGGCTGGAAAGTTCCATGTCTTGCGTACTTTTAGACGGCCGCATACGTGCAGCCGCCCCGATAAGCCCTGTCAGTTCGTCGGTAGCGAAAAGGAGTTTTTCCATTTCGTGTTCGGGTTTTATGTCCGTCATAATGCCGTACGCATGGCAACAAATGGCACGTACCAGTTCGGGCTCGGCATTTATTTCGGCCAGTAATTCGGGGGCTTTTTGGCAGTGTTCTTGCGGGAACTGTTCAAAGTCCACATCGTGTAAAAGGCCGCAAACGGCCCAAAAGTCGGCCTGTTCTAAGTAGCCGAGGTTCCCTGCAAACCAACGCAAAACGGCCTCTACCGTCAGCGCATGGAGCAGATGAAACGGCTCCTTGTTATATTTTTGCAAGAGGGAAAGGGCTTGCTCCCGTGTAATAGTTGTTTTCATTTTTATATAAAAAGGCAAAAAAATACCGCCCTGTTAACAGAGCGGTATTTTACGCAATTAGTTAAAGCGGTTTTTCCCTTCGGTACCGGGGAGAAGCCAGAAGACAAACAAGACCAACGAACCTACAAAGGGAACCAGGTTCAAAAGAACCCACCACCCTCTCAGGTTAATGTCGTGCAAGCGGCGCACAATAATACCCAAAGAGGGCAAGAAAAGGGCCAATGTAATCAACAATTTGACGACAACTCCGGCTTTTTCACCCAAAGGAATTACGAGAAGGTTGACACAAACAAACGCGATAAAATAGAACAGTTGGTAGAGCCAAAACTGTTTGCGGTCGGCACGGCCGTTGAAATCAAAATAGTGTTTGGTAATAACATCTAAGAAATAAGTTTTCACTGCGTTCATACTTCCTCCTAAAATATAGTACGTCCTGTAAAAAAAGAATACAATAAATGTTTGCTCCTATGCAAGTTAGTTGTAAAACTTGGCAAATGTTTTGAAAGCTTCCGCCATGGCTGCCGGGTCGGCCCCGTCCGGGATAGGGTTAAATTCATCGTCGTAATGTTCCAAATTCCCATACGCATCTATAACGGTTATTTTATTCCCGGTTCGCACGGCTTTCTTGGTGTAACTGGAAATAATTGAAAAGGGGCGCGGGGTATTATCAAACAAATCTATGCCGATAGAATAGTCTTGCGGCGGGTTTGTGCAACCGTAAATTTGCGAAATAATTGTCGGGGCAATATCGTAATGGTTGGTGGTATATTCTTTGATACTGCCCTTGCGGGAAGAATCCCATACCAAAAGAGGTACTTCTGTTTGGTATTTGGCAAAGTTACTGTTATGCCCCCAAAAGTTATTGCGTGTATCGTTGATTTCTTGCCCGTGGTCTCCCGTCAAAAGGATAACCGTATTTTCCAACAGGTTGTTTTTCTTCAAAGAGTCAAATACGCGGGCAAGTTGGCGGTCTATAAAATGCACAGAATTTTTATAGCGGTTGAGATAAGGGGTCGGGTCGGTATTTTTAGAAAGCAGCAGATAGTTCATTTGTTCGCCGGCAGGCGTGAAAACGGTATCTTCTGCCGGATAGTCGCTCCCATGCGGGGCATCTAAAAACAAGAAACCGAAAAAGGGCTTGTCGGCAGGCTTTTTGTCTAAGAAGTCCGTTAATCCGTTTACGGCGTCAATGTCGCGTTCCCATTTTGTGTCGCCTTGAGAGGATATTCGCAAATTGGGAATTTCAACAAAAACATTTTGGTGAAAAGTAGGGCTATTTAATTTGGCACTGCTGTAAACTGCGGGCGTGTAGCCTTGCTTTAAGGCTTGCGAAACTAAAGCCGGGCCTAATTGGCCGGTAGTAAAATCGTTCCAATAGGAAGAAGGTAAGGAATAGAAAAGAGAAAAAACACCCGCTTCGGTGGCGTTTCCGCCGCTTAAATGGTGCTGAAACTGAGTGACCTTTGGATTTTGTGCCCAGGCATAAAGGTTGGGCATTACTTGCAAGTTAAAAGAATCCTTCCGCCAAGAATCTACCAAAATAATCAATATGTTTTTGGGCGTAGATGCAGACGAACAGGTAAGAGGGTGAATCGGGTAGTTTAATTTCCCTTGGGCTGGCATGGTGTAGGCTTTGCGTTTGGGTTCAAAACCCCATTTGCGAAGGCGTCTGTTGGCCGAAAGCGGATTGGCAAACGGAAGCACCCCCCTCTGCGCCATGACCGAGGGAACCATCATAAATTTTCCCCAAGCATACATGCAGTTATACCCTGCACAAACAAGAAATAAAAGGGTCGTTATGATAATGGCGCATTTTCCCGAAAAAGGCCATCTTTTGGAAAGGGCCCAAATCCCCCATTCCACTCCCGCCAGTAGTGCTATCACGCCAGCCACAATAAACCAAGTGGACGGCGGAAAGATAAAAATTTCTTTCCCGGCGGGGCCGAAGAACAGTTGCAACATAGCCAAATTGATGTGAAATCTGTATTGAGAAAATACCAAAACGTCTACTGCTAAAGAAAGAGTAATGAATGAGGCCAAAATAATGGAAACAGTTTTAAAGGTTTTCTCCCCTACCAAGAGCCAAGGAATCGTTAAGAGAAATAAACAAATCGCAAACAAAAACAAATGCCCCGGAATGAATAAAGAGGTAAAAACAATGCCTAAGGTATCGGTATAAAACCCATTGGTTTTAAAATACGCCAGAGAGAGAACACACCAAATCAGTAAATTAAAAAATATAAATGAAGAAAGTCTGCGAATGTTCATGAGAAACTCCAAAAAATATTGAAAAATACCCCTAAATTATATCTTTTTTTTATTCATTTCGAGTAGATAGACCCGATTGATTTCTTCTGTTTCTTGGGAAGTGAAGCCCAGTATTTGGCAAACTAACAGGTTGGTCTTTTCTTGCAGAGAAGAAGTGTCTGCCTGAGAATTTTGCTTTTTAAGTTTAAAAATTTTCTTGGCTATTTTTTCCAGTTTGCTTCGCTGAGAAGCCGTAGCGTACGGGACGGGCATTTCGCTTAGCGGTTGGCTGTAAAGTTCCAATAAATGTCCTTTTCTTTTCCCCCGGTAGAAAAGCCACGCATAGTAGGGGGCCGAGTTAAAAAGCCCCAGCAGGTACCACAAACTTACTGAGTTCGTCGGGTTGGAAATGAAATATACATCTGAGCTGGCATACCAAGGGCCGGGGGCAAAAGCAAAGGTGTTAACGGGTGAACGGTGCGGAACCACCAGTTTTTCTTCTTCAAAATTCATTTTCCGCCGTACGGAGCCTAACCAATACACTCCCTTTTTTAACTCTTTATCAATCCCGTTATTGTTTTGTTTACGCGCCAAAAGAACGGGCTTAAAACGGCTTAAATGCTTGATAAGGGTCGGATAATCGGCTGGGTTTAAAGAGCGGTCTTGCGGACAGAAAAAGTCTATTAAGAAAAACCGTGGGGTAAGAGACGGAACATAGGAGCGGATATCCGAATTTTTAAAAAAGGGTTTTATTTTCTTCTCTTCTTGCGCACAAAGAGGCAAGGATTCTTTTTCTTTTCGAGAAAGAATAAAAACACCGTCTCCTTTTTGTACTCCCGGTAAGGCAAAGCGCTGTAAATGGGCGGAAGAAATTTTGTCGCAACCCGTCATGAGTCCGTTGGAAATGCGGGCGCAATCTTTTAGGCGCAGGGGAGCGGCGGCCATTTTGCAAAGGGCTGTTTGTAGTGATGGCTCTTTGCCTGCGCAGATTTGTAAAAAGTGATTTTCTCCCGAGAATAAATCGTCTTGGGGGCAGCGTTTTCCCCCCACTTGGCAGAAGGGGCGCAGGGAAGGGAATTTTTGAAAAACGGTCATTAAATTATGTTGCCCTTGGGCTTGTTTAAAAACTCGCTCTTCCCCAAAATCCGTTAGGTGCAAGAGGGCGGTTTCGTGCCGAAGCCTGTTGCGTAAATCTTCCGCGCCTGCGGCCTGCGCATAGTAAGAAGTGGTCAAAAAGCCTCCAATTCCTTGCGGTCGTAACAGGTCTAAGCCCAAATGGAAAAACAGATAAAGTAAATCTCCTTTAGGTGTCAGGCGTGTTTTCCAGTAAGGGTTTTTGCGTAAGTGCTTAAAAATTTCGGCATTATTTTTTTGTCCTACATACGGCGGGTTGGCTAAGATAATATCAAAGCCGCCTTCATGAAACACTTGCGGGCATAACGCAAACCAATCGAGTTTTCCTTGTTCGTCAGTGGAAAGGGAATCTTTGCAGAAAAGATGCGTACCTATTTCTTCCGGCGGACAGAAAACTCCTTCTTGCAGTAAAGTAAGCCCGGCCCGCAACCGCAAGGTGTGCAGGGCTTGCGGGTCTTTATCCCCCCCGAAAAGGTTATGCTTTAAGATGAATAAAAGGAGTTCCCCATAACTAAGTGCAGGGTTTAGTGTGTGGCGCAAGTGTGCCAATGTAAGCCAAAAGGGAATTAACAATCCCCCCGCCCCGACCGCCGGGTCAAGCACGCGTAACCGGGCGAGTTGATTATCCAAATGCTGGCTTTTTTCCGTTGAAAAGGGATTTTTCCCATTTAATAGGGAGGCCGTATCTTGAGAGGAAATTCCTGATGAGTGTTTCAAAAATGCACTTAAAGTTTGTTGTACTAAAAGAGAGGCCGTTTCCCAGGGAGTGTAATAAAGGCCCTTTTCCCTGCGGGAAATGCTTTGCGTTTCATGCACGAGGGCTAAAGTTTCCGGGGTTAGGTCTGCGTGGGTTCCTTCCGCTCCGCAAGAAAAGTCGACGGGCAGGGGTGTATGTTTAATGTAAACTCCTTGTTTTTCATCAAACAAAAATGCCAGCCAATCGGCGGGGATATCGGCCGTGTTTGAAAGGGTGCGCAAAACCCACTCCTTCGCGAGCAGAAAAAGCCGTTTTTCGGGCGGAATCTCTTTTAATAAACGCAGGAGTGTGGGTTTCATCAGTAATTTCTTAAAAATAAGCGATTACGAATCAGTAAAGTTTCATACACGCTTAATTGGTGCTTTAGGCGGAAATAGCGAGCATAGAAATTTAAGTCCGTAGGTTCTTGAGCCAACATAACAAGCAGTTGGTTCCGTATGTCCGCAATAAGCGGTTCTACTTGCAGAGAAATATCCGTGGTTGAAATATATTCTTCCCATTTTGTCCCGTTGGGAATATAGAGAGGAGACCAAGATGTTCCACGGGCAAAAACAGTTTCGTAAGGAAGATTGAAAGCCTCTGCTACGGCAAAGTGGTTGTAGAGTTTTTCCTGTTGGGCAAGAACGGTTTTTATCTCCAAAAGTTCCCTGTCGGGAGCCGTTCCGCCGGAAAGAGAGGTTTGGAATTTGTCGTGGTAAAAATGAAGAAATCCCAAGCGTTGGGCATCCGTCATAAAAGTTTGCCCTTCTTTTAGAAAACTGATTCCCGGGATTTTTCGTACGCGGATAATAATGGTTTTGCGCGGGACGGTAGCTTTTTCCAAGGCTTGCAAAAGCAAGGAAAAGTATTTCAAGCGAAGTTTTTGGAAATAATAATTTTGGAATTCTTCTTCCGGCAAAAGTTCCACGGGGGTTTTCAGGATTTTTTGCATTTTAGGGGTAAGCGTTTGAATAATGCTTTGGGCATATGCTTTTTGCTCCTCTAAGGAAAGCGTCGGGAATTTGTCTATCTCCCCCCTGTTTAATATAAAAATCGACGGTTGCGACGGGTCTAGCAATAAAAGTTTCACTTGTTCTTTCGGAAATAAATGACTAAAACGGGAGACAAGTGAAGGAAGATAAAAGTTTTCCAATTCGACGTAGGCATTTTTTAAGAGTTCGCTTCTTTTGGTGTAAGCCTGCGTATTTAACGGAACAAATTGGTATTGTAAAAAGGAAAATAAATCGGCGTCTCTGTCGTGCAGGACTTCTAATTTCCCAAGGATATTGGGGGCGGAAGTAAAATCTGCCTTTAAGAGGCGTTCTTTTTCCGCATCGTTTAATAGTCCGCTATGGGAAAAACGGTGATACATCCAATTTTTGGGGGTACTTATTACTTCGTATTTGGCCGTGGATATGCGTAGAGAAGCCTGCAGAATTGTCGGGGAAACCGGAACGGAAAAGGACTCTTTGGTTAAGGTTTTCCAGAGCGTTTGTTCACCCCAAAACCAAGGAACCGGTTTTTGAGCAAAGGAAAAACCGGAAAGAACAGTAAGTAAAAGAAACGAAAACGAGAAGCGTTTTATCTGTTTTAAGTTCATAAACTGTCCCTCTTATTTCTTATTATAAAAGAAAAAAATTATCTTCTCAATGGGCAAAAAGACCCATTTGAACAGGCTTTTTAGACCTAATTTTTTTCCTTGAAATGCAGGTTTACCTGTTGGAAGATACTTCCAATAGACACATCATAGGGTTAAAGCCGTTAAAGGCCGAACGGTTTGTTATAATGGGAAGGCATTTTTTGGCGTGTAAAGTCCAACCGGGCAGTTCTATTTCCGGCAAAGTAATTTCGGGGGTAGAATAGCGAGACAAGAGGGGCCCTTCTAATTTTTCCCTGGAAGGGTGCAAGGGAGCGATTAGGTATAGATTCCCATGTTTTTTAGGCAAAGAATAATCGGGTGTTTGGGATAAATTGATAACAGTTGTTTCTTTCGGGATAAAAGATACCAGATAATCGTGGGCTCTTGTTTCCAGGAAAACAGAATCTTTTTGCGTAACTTGAAAAGGAAATCGTACATGCATAAAGGAATCTGTTTCTATTCTGGAAGGTGTGTGCGGGGCAAAACAAAAGCAAATTCCTAACAGCAGTCCGCCCAGAAATGAGAAATTTTTATTTTTGGTTTGGGTTGCCAGTCCCGCCCAAACAGGCAAAGCGGCCGCTTGGAGAACAAAAAATAAATCACAAGGAAAAAAGAAGGTATGCCCGCGGGAAATAAACAGCGAAAAAACGCACCCGAATATCCACATAACGCTTACAGAAAAAGAGTAACGGTACAGAAGATTGGAAGGTGTTTTTCCTTGCGGGCGGAACAGCCACACCCCCATTAACGGGCCGACTAAACAAAAGAGGTTGATTAACCCGTCTTTTAAGTAAGAAGAAAAGGAATAAAGCGGTAAAACTTCCCCCAAATCGCTAAAGGAAAGTGAATATCCGTGTTGAAAAAGAGCAACTCCCCAAGGTAAAAATGCTGCACAAAATCCAAAGAGGCCTCCCAGCAAGAAAAAGAAAGTATTTTTGATGTTTTTTTCGCTGGCAATAAACAAAAGGGTGCCCAAAAAAGCCGTAACAAACGGGACATTAAGCCCGACTCCGATTCCTAATAAAAATCCCCCTCCTAAAATGGCTTTTACCGTGTTTTTTCGTAAAATCAAGCCCAAGCCTCCCAAAGAAACTAAAAAGGGAAACCATAAGGCATTTAGGGAGCCCAGTTGTTCGTAGAACAAAGGAAGTGCCGCTAAAAAGAGAGCCGAGAGCAGGCAAGCAAAATTCTTTTGTTTACTGGAAAACAAAGGCTCAAATGTTTTGTAAAACCCCCATAAACAGAACCCGGCCAAAAATCCCAAACCTATCCATAATAGAATAAGGTGGTTGTTAACCTGTTGGGCCCATAAATAAGCCGGGATATCTTTTAGCGGGTTATAAGCCGGCCAAATAAGCCCTGTTTGCGGAAGCGGTAATCCCGCCAGGAAAGTTCCTGTTTGATAAAAAGAGGTGTTAAGCAAAAAGGCGGAAGAGTCCACCTTCCACGCAAATAGAGTGTAGGCAACCCCCGCCAATAAAAAAGCGGTTAGAAGAAATAAAGATTGTCTAAAAGCGGACACTTTCATAATTTGTCTGCCTCGCATAAAATGGAACTGTAAATATACGGCGTGCTCAGCCAACGGCAAGAGTCCGGGCGTACCTGTACCCCGTAGTGCGTCAGCGGGGCATGAAAAAAGATTTGAGGCGATACATCTTGCATCAACACATATACATGTTTGGCTTCTTTAATGGCTTGGTGTACTTGCGGAGCAAAACGATGGCGGAAAAAATCAGGCCCGACGGAAAAAGTACTTATAATCTCCAAGCGGGATAAAACATCGGGGTAGTGGTAAAGATTGGGTTGCAATCCCCCCACATATCGCGCCGAAGGCGAGAGAAAAGGAATATAATAAGAAAGCATCCAACCTTGTAAAATAACGACGGAATTTTTATGGATTGCAGGCGGATTTTCGCGCATTAACTCGGGCCTTTTTTCCCGGGTTCCCTTTGCCGTTAAAATTCTATTCATTTTAGGGAAAAATTTAACTTGAGGCAAAATAGAACCGTAAAAGCAGAAAAGTCCGCACAGTAGCCCACTGAAAAACAACGGATATTTTCGTCTGGGTAGAACAGACAGAAGAACCGTAATTAAAATCGCTCCTACGGCTTCTAAAGGCATGGCATAGCGGAAAATAGAAAAGAGCAGTAACCAAAGGATATAACCGCTTAAGAAGAAAATACACAAAAGCCCTATTCCCGATCTAAGTTCGGCAGAGAAATATTTCTTTTGTTTACCGAGTAAAAGTTTCCCCCAGCAGCAAATCGCGGCGAAATACATAAGCCAACTGATACCCCGAAATCTAAACTCAATGGTATTCATGGGTTGGTTAAAAAGAAAGGTAAAAGGCAAAAGCATAATTTCCCAAAGGCTTTTCCCGATAAAAAAGCGTTTATCTACCAACGCTATAGGTTCAAAAAGAGGAGAGTGGAAAAGATTATTATAAAACGGAAACAGAGGACTGCCAAACATGGCGTACATTTTATAGCACCAGTATCCGCCGATAAGGGCAAAACTTCCCAGGGCCCCCACCGTAAAAAAGATTCCATACTTAAAAAAATCTTTTATAGAAGAAAAGCAAAACATAAACATAATTACATATCCCGCAAGCAGCGGAGCGTTGGTATATTTGAAGGCAAAGGTGATGCCATATAAAATACCGGCTAATATAAAAAATGCGTTTTTACGGGGGCTTGCGGGTAATTTGCGTGATGAAAGCGTAAGGTAAAGAGAGGCCAAAAGAGGGGCCGTACTGCTCATATCCGTGGTGTTATACCCTCCGTGGGTAAGAATTGCCGGCGCGAAGAAAAACAAAAGAGTGGGGATTGCCGTTGTAAAGAGGAAATTTTTTTCCTTGGGTAAAAACCAACGCACAATTTTAAGAACAAAAAAGAGGGATACTGCATACCATACAGCCGATACAAACGCCAACATATACGGCCATTTGGCCAAGAGTTGAAAAGCAATGAAATAAAAAAAGTCTGCCGTCGGGCTGAAGTAAGAGTGTACCCCTGCCGGAGCAATATCCGTCCCTATCCTTCCCCCCAATACCGCATACGGGTTATAGAAGTGATAGTTAAGCATATCAAAGAAATAATCGGGCCCCGAACATAAAATATGAAAAAACCCGACTGCCCAACAGAAAAGAAAAAGTGCCATGTTGGGACGGTGCTTGAAATAAGCGGAAAAAAGACGGACAAAGGAAGACATAACAGTTATTTCCTCTGGTTTGTTTGCTGTAGATAGGCAATCCTGCGCGTTTCTTGTACGGCTTGGCGCAAATTATCCAAAATCAGGCCGGCAATAAAGAAGAGAAGCGCCCAAATCATAAGCCCCGTGGCAAGAACTGCCGACGGAAGGCGCGGTACCAAACCGGTCTGGGCAAAAGTGATAAACACAGGCGTAGCAATTATCAAAGATAAAACGGCCAGTAACGCGGCCAGTACCGTGCAAAACAAAAAAGGGCGTTCTTCTTTGATAAGCAGAAAAATGGTATGCAGAATTTTGATGCCGTCTTTGTAAGTGGAAAGTTTACTGTGCGAGCCTTCAGGGCGGGGATAGTAGGCCGTTTTTTCTTCCGCCAGCGGCATTCGGCAAGATAAGGCAAAAACGGTCAGCTCCGTTTCGATTTCAAACCCGCGGGAGCGCGCCGGAAAGGTTTTAACAAACCGTCTGGAAAAAATCTTATATCCGGAAAGAAGATCTTTTATTTTATCCCCAAAGAAAAAGCGGACAGCAGCAGTCAGTAAGCGGTTTCCCCATTGGTGTCCCGTGCGGTAGGCGTTAGGGTCCCGGTGTTGACGGGCCACATTTAGAAAATCTAATTTTTCATCCTGCATTTTTTGCAGAAATTCGGGCGCGGAGGAAAGTTCGTAGGTTTCGTCTCCGTCCGTCATCAGGTAATAGTCGGCTTCTATTTCAGCAAATAATCGTCGCACGGCGCTGCCCTTCCCGGGGATTGTTTCGTGCAATACCACAGCCCCGTTTTCCCGTGCGATGCATGCCGTACGGTCAGTGCTGGCGTTATCGCAAACCACAATTTCCGCGTGCGGAAGGATACTGCGGGCCTGGGTAATTACCGAGGCAATGGTTTTTTCTTCATTAAAACAAGGAATTAAAACGGCTATTTTACACGGTTGGGACATTTTCCCCTCCTTCCGTCGGCAGTATTACTTATGCCGCTATATTATATAATATAGCATATATGAAACAAGTTTCCGGCAGTATAAAAATTCTTTTACTTCTAAGTGTTTTCTTACTGGGGGCAGCTTTTGTGTGGAAAGGGTACACCCTCCACTTGCAACTGGCTCAGGCAGAGCGTACTTTAATGTTTTTGAAGAGCATTTCCTCTTGGCAAGCGGAACTTTTGCAGAAAGACCAATTGCCCGAGTCTTATATTGAGTTCGCTCCCTTTAACTTATATACCACCCTTTTTTATCATGCGCAAGATACTTTCGTCCGCCAAATAGTTCTCCCCCCCAATGCATATTTGGTGGCACTGGCGGTACCTAAAAAGTTGGATACGGTTCCTTACGGGCTTTATGTGGAAACTCCGGCAGATAAGGCTTATTGCTTGGCGCATGAAACCTCCCGTGCGGCTAAGCGGTTTTGTAGCCGTTTGGGTGCGCAAACGGGGCAACCCGTTGAAATAGAATTGCAGAGTTATCCAGAAATTGCCGGTTACAATGCGTATGCTTTGCCAAGGTGGAATGGAATTCCTCAAATAACGGACGAACCGGTAGATGCTTGGAGATACCTAAAAGAAGAGAAATAAAAAATATATTAAAAAAGGCGGCCCCTAACGAGGCCGCCTTTTTTGTTGCGAGCAGATTATTTAACTTTCTTGCCTTGTTCCAACAGCAAGGTAACGGTGGTCATATCCGTTACTTCCGCGGGGCCGAAGAATTGAATCGGGCCGGGGAAGACATACAGGTCTTGTTCTGCCCAAGCGACGCGGTTTTTCACCAAGTATTTGAAAGGTTCGCCTTTCAATTCCACGAGGGCTTTGCGGATAACCGGTTTTTCTTTCCCTTTGCGGCGTTCGATGTTCATCATCATGGTAAGCGGAATACCGCCGCATTCCCAATCTTGGGCTTTTTTGGTCAATTTGCGTACGGAAGATAAGTAACCCGTGCATCTGTTCAACGCGAGCACTGCCGCGTTGTAACCCAAAGCGTAGGTGTAATTGGCATCGAAAGAAGACGGAACACCGCAGCGGCCTTCATAACCGAAGAAGTGAGTAATGGCGGAGAATTTGCCGTCATATTTTTTGGCTTTTTTCATTTCAGCCAAGCGGGTACGAATCATTTCAACCAATAATTTTTCCGTTTCAATTAAGGATACTTGAACATTTCCGTGCGGATCACGATCCAACATGAGTTGGCTGGCAATACCGGAGGGTAAAGATTTCATCAAGTTAGCCAGTTTGGTCGGGAGTTTGGAAAGAATAAATTCTTTCTTTTCCGCCAAGGTGGAAAGTTTGGCAAGTTCGGCTTCGTTATCGGCCAAGGAGTCGTTAAGCGCGCTGATAAGTTCCTTCATTTCGGGAATAAACTCAATAAGTCCTTCCGGTACGAGTACAACCCCGAAGTTTTTGCCGGCTTTGGCGCGTTTGGCAACTACCTGGGCCAAATTATCTACCACTTGACCAAGGGTCATTTTTTTGGCGAGTACTTCTTCACCAACGAGCACAATGTTGGGTTGGGTTTTGAAACCGACTTCCAAGGTAATGTGGGAAGCACTGCGGCCCATCAAGCGCACAAAGTGCCAGTATTTGCGGGCAGAGTTAACGTCGCGGCAGATGTTGCCGACGAGTTCAGCATAAATTTTGGTAGCGGTGTCAAAACCGAAAGAGGTTTCGATTTGTTTGTTTTTAAGGTCACCGTCAATCGTTTTCGGCACACCGATTACGCAAATATCGACACCTTGTTGTTTAAGGTATTCGGCAATTACGCAGGCGTTGGTGTTGGAATCATCTCCGCCGATAACCACGAGCGCATCAAATTTGTTGGCAATCAAACTGTCTTTGGCGGCGGCTAATTGTTCAGGAGTTTCAATTTTGGTGCGGCCGGATTGGATAAGGTCAAAACCGCCGGTGTTGCGGTAGTCTTTCATCAAAGCCGGGGTGATTTCCATAAATTTGTTATCTACAATGCCGCTGGGGCCACCCAAGAAACCGAAAAGTTTATTCTTGGAGTTGGCTTTTTTAAGGCCGTCCAACAGACCGGCAATTACGTTGTGCCCGCCCGGGGCTTGCCCGCCGGAGAGCACCACCCCTACGCGCACGGCTTTTTTGGCAATGGCGCTGTTGGTGCCTTTTACAAAGGTAATTTCCGGAAGACCATAGGTGTTAGGGAAAATTTTTCTTACGCTGGCTTGGTCAGCCACGGATTTGGTGGCTTTGCCGAGTTTGGCTTTTACGGCAGCCGGGCCTTTTTTGAGGATATTGGGCAACACGGGCTGAAATTTGCAGCGGTGTTGTTGCAACTGGGAAACTGCTTTTTTAGTGCATTTCGCGGGCATAGTACCCCTCCTGTGAAGATAAAAAACCTTACTCTCATTATACAAAATTCCCGTGTATAGGGAAATGGCAAGAAAAGAAGGAAAAAATTAAGAAGTTTTTGAATGTTTTATATTTTTTTTGTAAAATATATACAACAGATTTATGCCCCCATAGCTCAATGGATAGAGCATCTGCCTTCTAAGCAGGGGATATAGGTTCGATTCCTATTGGGGGTATTTTTAGAACCCGCCCGTTAGGGCGGGTTTTTTCATTATTTATGCTGTTGGGCCTAGATGTTTTATAGGACTAAATACCCTTGTATTTGCACGAGTTTTTTAGGAAAATAAAAAGAAGGAAGCCCCGTTATGAAAAAAATTTATTCTTTATTCATTTTATTATCTACCTGTTTTTTGGCTTTTCCTGCCGATGCTCAGCCGATAGCAAAACACTCTTTGTGGAAGAGCATACAGCGGGCAGTCACTTTTTCTTCCCGCAAAACACCTCAAGCCGTTCAAGCCGCTTCCCATGCGGCCTCTGCAGCGGCTATTTCCGCAGAACAACAGGCAGGAAAAGTTTTAACTCCCAAACCCATTCCCCCTCTTCAGCCGAGTCCTCAGGTATTGGCTTCGGCCGTCCGGGCTAGCATCGTACAAGACGAATTTTATTTGCATGCGGTGTGGAGAGTGGAGTTCGGCCCCGGGCAGCCCATTGCCTACTTAAAAATGACGACGGAAGAGGAAATTGCCCGTACCAAAGTATTTCACGAAATCGTAAAAGATATTTTGCCCCACTTTGATTTAATAGATATCGAATATCCCCATGTATTGGCCGAGGGATATGGCGGACTTCCTGCCAAACTTGAAAAACAAGTAAAAAAGGATATGGATTCGTTCCGTTTTCGCCTTCGGGTGCGCGACGTCGATACGCGCGTCAAAATACCGGTTGTTCTTTCCAAAGTGGATACGAGAGGGTTAACCTTTGCCCGGCAACACGAATATCTTTCCTCCCAAGATGCCCAGGCGTACTTTCGTAATGAGCCTATTACCGCTGAGGAGTGGGGACAATTTCAAAAATTTGTAAAAACTTATGTAGAAGAAAATTTCAACCATGGAGACTTAACCCGTAACTTCCACTTAAGACGCGGTGCGGACGGCCGTTTGAAACTTTCTATTTTAGATTTTGAAATGGTTGGCGAACCGTTCGGTGATCTGGTGATGCTTAATATCTGGGAACAGTTGCTTCGTAAGGAAGGTTGTTTGGCTTTTTAATTAAAATGTCGGGAAAAATCTAAAAAATATAAATAAGAGAGTGATTATGTTAAGAAAAATACAATTAGTTGCTATTTTACTCACCCTTTCCCTTTGTGTTTTTGCACAAAAAGGAAAGAATATGGTGAAAGCGGCAAAAGCCGTTACTACAGTTCCTCAGGTAACTGCGGAAGCGGCGGGTAAGTCTTTTATCCGGGCTCCAATGGTAACGGAGGAAGTGTTGCGTTTAGAACTGATGCGTATATCCGGACAGAGCCCATTACCCGGGGTTCCTGCTGCAAAAGTGCGCCCGGCTGCTCAAGTTGTGCCGTCGCTGGAAGAATTAACAACCTCTCTGCAACGCATTATGAAGCAATCTATCCCCGGCCCGAGTAAGTTGGCGGGGTCTAAAGTACTTTCCTTAGCGGAAAAAGCCGTTCAAGTGAACGGAAACGAATATGAACACGCCGTATGGAAATTACAATCTTTTACCGGTGAAACCTATGCTTTTTTTAAATTAGGTACTTTTAAAGAATTGGAACGGACTAAAAAATTTCATCAAATTGCCCAAGTGCTTATTCCCAGATTTCCGTTAATTGATATCGAATACCCTATTGTGTTGGCGGAGGGATATGCCGGATTATCCCCTGCAATAGTGCAACAAATTCAAGATAAAATTGCCGATCCCGATTTTCAAGATTCTGAAAATTTCCGCGAGTTTAGCACCCGTGTACAAACTCCTTTTACGCTGTCTAAGGTGGATCCGAGCGGTATGGTCTTTTTTGAAATGTTGTACCCTTCCAGAGCAGAAATTTCCGCTTGGCTGAAAGAAAAGCCGATGACCCGTGCGGAATGGGGGCAAATAAAGGATTTCTTTGCCGCTATGAACGAGGTAGGATTTCATCATGGGGATTTGTATCACAACCTCTTTATAAAACGCGGGGAGGACGGCCGCTTGAAAGTGACGGTAATGGATTTTGAATTAAGCGGTAACGGTTCGCGTGATCTTCCGTTATTAGGTAAATGGGAAGAATTCTTGTTGTTTTGGGGTGGCATAGAAAAATAATACGCGCTTGTCTGTTTAGGGATTAGCGGCCCCTTTAGAGACTACGGAGTTATATGCGAATTTTTGCGAAATGTATTTTTTTAATGCTTTGTTCCTTTTTGGCTCTGCCCTGTTTGGGGCAGCCTAAGGCGAATATTGCCAAAAAAATTGTGGTTTCGGCCTCCGGTAAAGTGGGAGGATTAACTGCGGAACAATTTATTAAAAATACGATGGCCAACCCGTCTTTTACAAAAGGGCTTTCCGCCGTTCAGCAACAGGAATTGGCCCAAAGTTTGCAGTTGGCTCTCAGCCGTCAAATACTACACGCAAAAGTTCCCCCCGTCCTTCCTTCCGTTACCCGTTTATCTGTACACAGAGCCACACAAATTGTCGGAGAAGATTATTTACATGCCGTGTGGAGCCTGGACGATGCTATGGGAAATACGGTGGCCTATTTGAAAATGGGGAACCTTTCCGAAATAGAGCGTACCAAAGAGTTTCATGAAACGGTAAAAGATCTTATCCCTCAGTTTGATTTGATAGATATTGAATATCCGCTTGTTTTGGAAGAAGGCGAAAGGGCTTTTCCTCCTGCCGTGGAAAAGAAAATCAAGAGTGATTTTGATACCGATTTTTTCCGCCGCTATGTGCGAGAGTCCCAAACCCGTGCCATCACGCCGTTTTTGCTTTCTGTCGTGGATACGCGCGGAGTTACATTTTCTAAGCAATATCATTGGAACAACCCCAAATTGTCGCTCAGTATTTTGAAAGATAAACCTATTACCGCTGAGGAGTGGGCGCAGGTGCGCGGATTTGTGCGTGCGTTCAATGCGGCGGGGTTTTTTCACGGGGATATCCCGCGTAATTTCCATTTGCGCCGCGGCTCAGACGGCAGATTAAAAGTAACCATTTTAGATTTTGAACGCAATACCACCAACCTGAACGATGAACTCTTTTTCGATGAGTGGGAAGAGTTGCTTTTAGAACAAGACTGCTTGGTTTTATAACACTCTTATCGGCTTATTTCCTGAAATAGTGTTTTTCCCCCTCTTTTATTTGATAAACTGTAATAAATACAACATGGGATTCGTCTGTGAGAAAAAGGTTCGGTTTGGTTGATTTTATTACACTTTTCTTGGTATTAGGGGCTTTTGCTTGTTTAACCTTGCCCTATTTTCCTGTTTTATCTCCTAAAGTAAAATGGCTTGTTTTTGAAAAACCGGAAGCCAACCGTGTACTTAATCATTTGATATCTTCTTTAGAAGAATATCGTTCGGTGCATGGACAAGAGGCAATTCCCCCTTCCTTAGATGTTTTGAATTTTCCGCCAAATGCCAAAAGAATTTCCCCGTTTGTAGTAGATTATCCGCTTTCCGTGGTGCGGGCGCGTTTACATCTAAAAGAACCTGTTTTATCGGTGGAAGTGGGGCCTTACCGTAAAACGAGGCGTCATTGGTACGACGGGACGGAAGGGTATGAATTTCTTATCTCGTTGAAAGGCAATTTATCGCCCCGTTGTGTGGGGCTTTATAATGCCTGCCATAACCGTTTCAATTGCTTAAATCCCCACGCACCTAAGGACGG
This sequence comes from Elusimicrobium sp., assembly GCA_015062115.1. Taxonomy (NCBI): domain Bacteria; kingdom Pseudomonadati; phylum Elusimicrobiota; class Elusimicrobia; order Elusimicrobiales; family Elusimicrobiaceae; genus Candidatus Avelusimicrobium; species Candidatus Avelusimicrobium gallicola. The sequence goes on from SUVG01000008.1 coordinate 62,562, forward strand.
TTGGCTGGATATTTGCCTGGTGGGAGAGCGTTTATGAAAAAAATAAAAACAGGATTTTTTTATAAATTGGGCTTCTTGTTAATGGGGATAGGCGTTTTATTGCGTTTGGGGACTATGTTTCTTTCTTTTGATTTTGAGGAAACCTATTCCGTTATTACCTCTAATCCCAACCTGCCTTTAGGCCAAATAGTTAAAGATTGGTTGATAATTGATGTCCACCCTCCTCTTTTTAATATTCTGTTATGGGGTTGGAATCATTTGGTCCCCTACCCTCATGAAGTTTGGTTAAGAGTGTTCCCCTTTCTTTTTACGGTTTGCTCGTTGGCGGTCTCTTATTTTTTGTTTCCGAAAGCCTATGGCAAAACGGCCCGTTTTTTGTTTCTGGGTTGCGTGGCAGTTATGTGGCACAATATCATTTTCGGCGCTTATGCTCGTTCGTATGTGCTTTTGTTATTAGTGTCTATAGTTATCACGCTTGTTTCTCTGCGGATACTGGATTGCTTTAAGAATACTAAGCCCGGAACCAGGCAAGATTACATGTGGTTATTCGGGGCCGGTGTTGTGGCAGCATGGACGCATTATTTTGGTTTGTTGCTGTTTTCCGTTTGTGTGTTTTTACTGTTTTTGGCTGCCTTGCATTTTAAGCAAAAAAAGACTGTTCTGGTGGTGGGAAGCGGTGTTGTCTTTCTGTTGGCCGGAATATGGCTGGTTCCAAATTTTTTGCATAATGTGCAGGTAGGCCATTTTAGCGGAAAATGGTGGGCCAATGAAGAACTGACCCTTTTTGAATCTTTATGGTATTTTTACCAGTTCTTTTTTGGGGTTCCGTGGATAGGATCTCTTTTTGCTGTGGGTGTTATATTTTTGGCATTTTATTATTACAAAAAAGCAGGAACTTCCCAATATGCACCCTATACGCTCGATTCTTTTTTTTGTATCGGTATTTTTGGACTTGTTTTGTCGGGGGCGGCTCTTCTTTCGTTTAAGGTTTTTTTACTTATTCCACGTTTTTTTATTGCCTCTTTTCCTGCACTCTATGTATTGTTTTCCCTTTTATTGGCTCCTCTTGTAGAAAAAAAACGATGGGTATTTGTAGGGGTTCTTGTTTTTTGGGCACTTACTTTGGGGGCTTCTTGGAAAGATTTAGTATGGAATCTAAATCGAGAACCCGATAACGGACGAGGTATTGCCGAACACTTTATGAAAACCCGTCCGAATACGGAAACGGAACTGTATGTTTTGATGAAGGAAGGGTACCCTGCTGTTGCTCACGAGGCCATGATATCTCTTTATATCAATAATTATTTTAAGCAAAATGTGCCGATTACCGTTTTAACCAATTTATCAAAGGAGCAACGCCTCGAAAAGCTAAAAAATAAAAACGCTATTATCATGCTTCCGCTGTGTTACCCTGAGAAAGTGGATAAAATATCTTTTTTGTTGGGAGAGCGTTATTTTATTAAGAAAATGCTTCACGGCTCTTGCGAAGTAACTCCAAACCGCCAAGAGGCAAATCCGGTTTACGAACCCGAAAGCAGAAATTATTTAACTTACTGAACCGCTCTATTCCGAGGGTTTTTTTATTGAAAAAACAAGGCGTTCCCGGGCTGCTAAATGGTACAATAAGAGTAACTATTTTTCGGGAGTTTTCCATGGCTAAAAACCTTTCTTTTTCTTATTCAAAAATGGGCATGTACAAAGAGTGCCCCCAAAAATATAAATTTCGCTATATTCACATGTTGCCCGAAAAACCCAAATACTATTTTGCCTTTGGGTCTGCCTTGCATGAAGTGATGGAGTATATTTATAACCCGGCCAACCTGGTTTTTCCCACCTTGGCCGAATCGCTTACTTTTTTTGAAAACCATTGGAATAAAACCTCATTTGAACAGAAAGGTTACGCCTCGGCAGAAAAAGAACTCGCCGGGTTTGCCGAAGGGCGCCGCATCATTGAAGCCTACTATGCCAAGCATGCGGCAGATTTTTTTCATCCGCTTTCCGTGGAAATGAAAAGTACGCTCGATATGGACGGCCTAAACTTAATCAGTATTTTGGACAGAATAGATTACTTGGGCGACGGGAAAATCAAAATTTTAGATTATAAAACAGGAAAAACCGTTCAACGCGAGCCGGACCAGTTGTATATGTATCAAAAAGTGGTGGAAACCTCTCCCGCCATTAAAGCGCTCGTGCAACAGAAAGACCCGAGCGTGAAGGAACTTCGGGTCGGGGAATTGAGTTTTTATCACCTGCCCACTTTAACGGAAATGACTTTTGAGCGTGCCCCCGATTTGGAAATTTTGGAATTTTGGCAAAAAGTCCTGAAAATTGCCGATAATATCCGTGCCGGTAAGTTTGACCCTACCCCCGGAGAAAACCAATGCCGTTGGTGCGATTATCGCAACCTTTGCCCCGTTTTTACCGGAAAGGACTATACGGGCCCTACGGGCTATGCTGCGCGCGGTGCGCTTTCGTTTCCTCCTGCCGCTTCCGTCACTCCCTCGGTTGCCGAGCCGGAAGTGAAAAGCGAGCAGGATATTTTAAGTGAAAAAATCGACCGTTGCGGTGATTTGTTGCAAGAAGCCAAACAACTCCAAAAAGAGATTATCGACCTGATGCGCAAAAATAATTTTGAACGTCACTTCGGTAAAAATTACAAAGCCGAACTCTCCCGCGTGGAAAAATTGGAATTTACCGATAAAGAAAAAGTGGTGGAATTGTTGCGTACGCTTAAACTTTTGGCCAAAGTGTTGGTGCCCACGCAAAGCACGGTGGCCGGTTTACTGACGGACGCTACCGTCCCGGCAGAGGCTAAAGCCAAATTACAGGCATTTTCCCGTAAAACCGAAGAAATAAACCTGAACTTGGAGAAAGCAGACTAGTATGAATCCTTCGAAAAAAGATTTTCGCTTGAAATTTTCTGCCGGCGCGGTGTTGGCATCGCTTGCTTTATTTATGCTGGCAAGGGCAGCCCTTTTCCTGCTAAACGGGGCATATTTTTCTTCCCTTTCCCGCGGAGAAATACTTTCGGGCTTTCTAAACGGACTGCGTTTTGATTACTATATGGTGGCTCTTTTAACGGGGCCCGTTTTATTTTTCTTAAACCTGCCCGTTAAGGCCCGTGCTTGGGTGAAGACCTGGGTGTGCGTATGGGCGGCGGAATTTATTTTTATGGCGGGTTTTTTAATCGCTGATTTAATCTATTTCCCCAAGGTTAACCGCCATATTGCCGAAGAAATCTTGCAACTTTCCAACGATTGGGGGTTTATCGTTTCGTATATTTTTACGGAAACTTGGCTCCCTTTGGCTATTTTATTATCCCTTTTCGGTATTTTTGTATGGCAACTGGGCCGTTATGTAAACCGCCGTTATCAGGCGCGGGCCTGGTCTTGGAAGAAAGAAACCGTTACCGGGCTGCTCATTTTACTTTTAATATTCTTGGGGATTCGCGGGCACTTGGGTAGCGGAAAAGCTCTGGGTGTGGCTGATGCGTATAAATATGTTTCTTCTCCCGCCGGTTCGGCTTTGGTGTTAAACGGAGTTTTTACTTCCTATCAAATCGGCCGTAAGGGGGCGGTGGAAGTATCCAACAAATATCCGCAGGATAAAGCCCTCCTTTATGCAAAAGAACAACTGGTTTCTGCCGATGAGGCGGTTTTGGACGAAAAATTCCCCCTGATGCGCAAACGCACCTCTTCTGTGGTTTCCTCGCCGAAATACAATGTGGTTGTTGTGTTATTGGAAGGGTGGCACCCGTATTATGTAGATGCTCTTTCCCATAATGGGTTTGGGGCCACTCCCGTGTTTGACGAGATTGTAAAAAACGGAGTCAATTTTTCAAATGCTTATGCAACGGGCCAACGCAGTATTTTCGGCTTTTCTGCCGTTTTCGCGGGAGTACCCCTGGTGCCGGGCTTACCCATGTTTGGTTATGGGTTGGAATTAACGGCTTTCTCCCCCATGCCTAAGCATTTTGCCGACAAAGGTTACTACACTTTTTTTGCCCAAACCTCCAAGCGTGATTCTTACCGCCTGTGTACGTTGGCTTCTTATTTGGGTGCGCAAGAAAGTTACGGGTGGGAAGATATCCCCGAACGTTTGGAATATCAAGAAAAAGCCCCCTTCGGCTATGATTATGATGCCTTTATGTTTGCGGCCGATAAAATAAAAAATCGTAAGGAACCCAACTTTTTGGCAATGCTTTTTACGGGTATTACGCACGAACCTTTTACCTCCACTTTACCTCAGTTTGATAAACATCCTTACGATTCGTGGGAGCATGGGTTTTTGAACACCTTGTCGTTTGCAGACTGGTCTATCGGGGAATTGATAAATCGTGCCAAAAAAGACGGTTGGTTTGACGATACTGTTTTTGTATTCGTTGCGGATCATGTTTCGGGAGGGAAAAAAGATCCTTCGCTCAAAAATCGCTTTCGTATTCCTCTTGTTTTTTATGCGCCTAAAATTCTTAAGCCCGCGCAGATTGATTATGTGGTTTCTCAGTTGGATATCGTGCCGACTTTGTACCGTTTAACGGGCCTAAACCCTGCTTATACCTCTTTCGGACGGGACTTGTTTGAGAAAGATGCCCCGCGTGCGGCGTTGGTATCGGAAGGTATGAACATCGGGCTTGTGACGGAGCAGGGGGCCATGCGCCATAGCGGCGGGAAAATTTTATCGGTAGAGAAATTTTCTCCCGATTTTGATGAACGGGAAACCGAAAACAAACTTCTTGCTTTGGATAAAGCGGCTTACACTTTGCTAAAAGAAAACCGTTGGTATAACCCTGCATACGGAGAGAAAAAATGACGGAAAAATATATTTTATCGGTAGATTTGGGCACTTCCAGTTTTCGTGCCGCGGCCGTCAGTGCGGACGGACAAATCCGCCTGCAAAAAACGGTTCATATCGTTCCTTCCCGTCCTGCCAAGGGGCTCTCTCAGTACGAGGCAGACGAAATGCTGTCCGTAGCCAAACAAGTTATCAACGAGGTTTTGGAAGAAACCTCCCCCTCCCAAGCGGCGGGTCTTGCCGTTTCTTCCCAGCGTTCCACGGTTGTTCTGTGGGATAAAACCACGGGCAAGGCGTTAGCCCCTGTGTTGACTTGGGAAGACGGCCGTTCCTTTGAAGAAGCCGAGGCCGCGCCCGTTACCCAAGAAGAAGTCCATGCGCTTACCGGACTTTATAAAACCCCCTATTTTTCCGCGCCTAAAATTGCGTGGTGTCTAAAAAATATCCCGCCGGTAAAAGAAGCCCTCGATGCCGGGAATTTGTTGGTGGCGCCTATTGCCAGTTATTTAGTATGGCACTTAACTCAGGGATCTGTTTTTGCCACGGATACTACCTTGGCCCAACGCATGCTTCTTTTGGATATCCGTACCCAAACCTGGAGTGCAAGACTTTGCAACGCTTTCGGTATTCCCATGGTATGTTTACCCGCCTTAAAACCTTCTTGTGCCGACTACGGAACATATAATTATAAAGGCGTTTGTATTCCTGTTTGTGCTATGGGTGGCGATCAGCAAATGGCCGCGGCTTGGAGCAACCTGCCCCAAGGCGGCAGTTTAATTAACTATGGAACGGGTGCTTTTTGGTTGTATAACGCGGGTGAAAAAAATGCTATTTTGCCGGGCACGCTTACTTCTCTTGCGGTATCTGCGGAAAACGAAAAACCCCGCTACTTTTTGGAAGGGCCGGTAAACGCGGCAGGGAGTGCATTGCTTTGGTTAAAAACGCAAGGAATTGCCTTTGCTGACGAAGAACTCAACGATTGGTGTTATTCTGCCCAATCGCCTGTGTGGTTTTTGCCTGCGCTGGGCGGATTGGGTGCCCCCTATTGGAATTTTTCCGTGTCGCCCGTATTTGGCGGTTTATCCCCCCTTACGCGTCGCGAGGACTGGGTTGCCGGGGTAGTCCGCTCCGTAGCCTATTTGCTGGCGGATATCGGCCATTATCTGCAGGCAAACGGGTTTGTACTTAACGGGCCGCTAAAAGCCAGCGGCGGGCTTTCCCGTTTGGCGTATTTGGTGCAATTCCAGGCAGATATTATGCAGAAGGAAATTCTGTTGGAAAAAGATACGCAAGCCAGTGTGCTGGGAGCAGCCCGCAAAACAATGGAATTTTTAGGGTGGGATTCTTCCTCTTGGAAAGAGGAAAGTGCAACAATTGTAAAGCCCGCTTTGCCTTCGGCTGAAGCCATGGAACTATACGGAAAGTGGCAGGCCTTTCTGGGCTGGGCCCTTAAAAAGCCTTTGTAATTAAAAAATGTTTGTGTAAAAAAAGCCCCTCTTGCGAGGGGCTTTTTAGATTTAATTTTTTTTATTGAGCCAAGAGGTCTGCCATATTGATTTCTTGCGGGGCCACGGTGGCTTTTTCTACCGTTTCCTGCACTTTGGCTTTGGTGGCTGTGGCTTTTTTACGAGCCGTCGTGCGGCGTTTTTTAGCCGTTGTTTTGGCTTTATTTACTTTTTGTTTGGTTTGCACTTTGGCGGTTTCGGCCGCTTGTTTTACTTCTTCCGTTTTGGCGGATACTTCTTCGGCCAGCATGGAAGGTTCCGGTGCGGCTTTTCCCAACTTTTGCGCAACTTGGCGATCCATAGCCTCTTGCAAAGCAGCTTGTTTTTGGGCTCTGGCGGCTTCCAATTGTTGTTGCAGGCGAATCAGTTCCGGGTCGTTTTCCAAGGCGGCGGCCTGTTCTTGGAACTGGGCCTCCACTTCCGCGCGAACGGCGGCTTCGGCTGCTTCTTTTTCCGCTTTGATTTTGGCTTCTTGTTTTTCTTGCAATTCTTTTACAACGGCTTCTTGGGAGGCCAGTTGTTCTTCCAAGGCGCGAACTTCAGCCAACTTTTGCGCTTGGATTTGCATGGCTTGTTCTTCAATAGTTCCCTTTTTAGCGGCCAACACATTGGCGGTAGAAGAAGCGGGTAAAAATTCTTCCGTCAAAGAAAATACATTTTTACCGCTGCTGTTTACTTGGGTTAAGTCTGCCCCGTTTTGCACGAAAAGAAGGGCGGCGCGGTCGTTTTTGGCTTTAATAGCGGCCATAACGGGCGTGTTGCCTTCGTTGTCGGCAATGTTCAAATCGGCTTGAGCGGCTACCAATTCTTGGGCCGGGCCTAAGTCTTCGGAATAAACTGCATATGTCAATGCCGTGCGGCCTTGGTGGTCTCTTTCGTTGAGGTTAATGGTTTTTTTTTCTCTCAACAAAATTTCTACGCAGTCTTTGTGATTTTTAGAAGTCGCGCGCATCAAAGGCGTCGTGCCGTTGTTGTCGCGAGCATTGATGTTGGCTCCCAAAGAGATAAGCGTGCGTAACGCATCGGTTTTGTTATGTTCGATGGCGTAGAAAATCGGCGTGCGGCCGGCGAGATCCGGCAAGTTTACATTGGCTTTACCGATTTTTACCAAGTAGCGAATCATATCGCTGTAACCTTCGGCAGAAGCCGCGGAAAGCGCGCTAAGGCCGGTGGCCGGGTTGCGGTAGTCCACATTGGCACCGTTGGTAACCAAAAGTTTTACATTGTTAAGCAACCCTTTTTGGGCGGCATAGATAAGCGGAGTGTTGCCGGCGTTATCGGGCAAGTTGATAGATTGGTTGTTAAGTTTAATCAGGTTGCTGATAAGTTTGGGTTTATCGTAACCGATAGCGTACAAAAGGGCGGTTTTGCCCAAGTCGTCTTTCACGGTTACATCGGCACCTTTTTGAATCAAATAACCCACGGCTTCGTCTTGCCCGGCGGCAGCCCCGGCAATAAGCGGGGTAATGCCGTAACTGGACGCTTCGTTAATGGTGGCTTTGCCGTCTTCCACTAACATTTTGATAATTTCCATGTTACCTTTTTCGGCCGCAATGGTTAAAGGGGTAATACCCGCATAGTTTTTTTCGTTTACATTTACATTTGCATACATCAAAGTGCGCACGCGATCCACATCGCTGATTTTAATGGCGCGCACGAGAGAAGTATCGTACACAAATTTTTTGGTTGCCCGTTTGCGGTTTCCCAAGGTGGTACTTTCGTATTTTTTTTGTTCTGCGCCGAACAAAGTTCCGCGGTAAATATCACCGGGAATCGGTTGTGTGGCGTGCTCGGCAATAGCATCCGTAGCGGAGCGCGGGGCGCTCTCTCCGAGGACAAGTCCTTCATACCCTGTGTAGTAGTCGTCCCCCGTCTGTGCATCTTGCGCGCAGAGCGGAAGGGCGGCCAGTGCTAAAACTAAAATGACACTTAATTTTTTCATGTGTTTCCCTCCGATACTATATTATAGCAAGAGGAAAGGAATTTTTGACACAATTTTTTAAAAGTTATGTAATGTAAAAGAATTAAAGGAAAATAAACCTTTATTTTTTGAAGAAAACTTGCAATTTTTCAAATCACAATGTAAGATAAGAGTATAAAGGTATGGTTGTACCGTAAGATTTATCCCCCAGAACCTTTCGATTTACCCCCCGAACGGTTCTGAACAAAGAGCAGGGCACATCCCCCTGCTCTTTTTGTTTTATATTAGAAGGAAAAATAAAACCGCCCCTTACGAGGCGGTTAAATTATCTCGCAATTTTCTTACAGAGAAATCGCGCTTACCGGGCAGAGCAACTTGTCTTGCATTCTGCCCTAGGCGATTTTTTCCGTAAAAAACCGCCCCTTACGAGGCGGTTAAATTTTCTCGCAATTTTCTTACAGAGAAATCGCGCTTACCGGGCAGAGCAACTTGTCTTGCATTCTGCCCTAGGCAATTTCCTTACAGAGAAATCGCGCTTACCGGGCAGGTGCCGGCGCAAGCGCCGCATTCAATGCATTTGGTTTCGTCAATTTTTCTTTTGCCTTCCACTTCGCTGATGGCGGCTACGGGGCAAGCAGATTCGCAAGCACCGCAATTGATGCAAACATCCGGATTCACTTTATAAGCCATGATATCTTCTCCTATATACCTAAAATGGTACTTAAATTATACATAAATTATACAAAAAAACACTCCTTTTGCGTTTTATTCGTCGGAGAAAGGGTATTGCCTCGGCGGGAGATATTGTGGTAAAATATAAAAGTAAGGAATAACTAACTTTTATGGAAAAAGATAATTCTCGTACTCTTCAACAATTAAAATCGGGCCACACCGCCCAAATTAAAGATATTCGCACCGATGCCAAAATGGCCGAAAAATTAGCGGCTATGGGGTTGGTGCGTGGGCAGTTTATCACACGCAAAAAGGGGTCTAGCCCGGTGGTGGTAAATGTATCCGGCACCGAAGTGGCCATCGGCCGCGAAACCGCCAAAAAAATTGTGGTTACTTCCAAGAAAAACACTTTTCTTCTTGCAGGTAACCCCAATGTGGGCAAAAGCCTTATTTTCTCTCGCTTAACGGGTATTGGTATTATATCTTCCAATTTTCCCGGAACGACGGTCGGCCTAAACTACGGGCAAACTCAGTTTGACGGCGAAGCGTACGATATTATTGATATTCCCGGCCTGTACCGCTTGGAAGAAGAGTGGGTAATTGAAGGGAAAAAGCGTAACTTGTTCAAAGAGTTAGATTACGATTTTATCGTCTGTGTGGCGGACGCTTCGCACTTGGAGCGGAACCTATATTTTCTGTTGGAAATTTTACAACTTAAAAAACCTGTTATTTTGCTTTTGAATAAGTTTGACCAAGCCCAACGCAAAGGGATTCATATTGATATAAAAGCCCTTAAAAAATTGTTGGGTATTCCTGTTATTGCCACGGTGGGTACAACTGGGGAAGGGTTAAAAGAACTTGCGCACGAAGCTGCCCGTTTGGCCCAACGGCAGGAAGTTTCCACCCAGTTGGAAGTTCCCCCCACTCCCGAAGGAAAATGGAACGAAATTGGGCGTATTATCCGCAAAGTGCAGACGGTTAAGCACAAACACCCTTCTTTTTGGGAACACTTGCAAGGTTGGGCCACTACCCCCATTACGGGGCTGCCGATTGCGCTTATTGTGCTGGTTCTTTCTTTTATGATTATCCGTTGGGTGGGCGAAGGAATCATCAATTTTGTGGATCCGTTGTATGAAGCCTACTATTTCCCCTTTATGGAAAAACTGTTCGGCTCGGCGCAGGACGGATTTTTGGGGAAGTTACTGGTGGGCGACGGCGGCGAAACCTTTTTTGGGATATTAACCGACGGCTTAAAAATTGCCTTGGTAGATGTAATGGCGTATGTGCTTGCATTTTATGCGTTAATGGGTTTCTTGGGCGATTTGGGGTATCTTCCGCGCTTGGCAGTGCTGTTGGACGGCATTTTGCATAAGGTAGGTTTGCACGGGTACGGGTCTCTCCCGATCATGCTGGGCTTTGGGTGTAAAGTTCCTGCGGTAATGGGTGTGCGCGTGCTTGAAACGCGCCGCGAGAGAGTGATTGCCTTGGCCCTTATTTTGGTACTCGCGCCTTGTATTTCGCAAACAGCCATGATTATTTCTATCCTTTCCCCCTACGGCATTAAATATATGTTAATGGTGTTTGGTGCGCTTGTAGTAAACGGTATTTTGGCGGGGACGGTGTTAAACAAACTGATGAAAGGCGAAACACCCGAATTGTTTATGGAAATTCCTTCGTGGCAGGTGCCTCAATGGCGGCCGTTACTACGCAAATTGTGGTTGCGTATGAAAGAGTATCTGTGTGATGCGTTGCCGCTTATTTTAGTAGGGGTATTGTTTGTAGATTTAATGCAATTTTCCGGTTTAACCGCGTGGATAACCAAAATTTCGCGCTATCCGGTGGAAATGCTGCTGGGCCTTCCGGCGGATACTACCCCTCTTCTTATTTTGGGCTTTTTGCGTAAGGATATTTCTATTGCCTTGTTGGAACCCTTCCACTTGGCTCCCGAAATGTTGGTAGTGGCCTGTGTGTTTATGGCGATGTATTTGCCGTGTGTGGCTACCTTCTTTGTGATGTTGCGTGAAAGCGGTTGGAAAGACACCTTGCGCGTGGTCAGCCTGACGCTGGGCCTGGCCTTTTTATCCGCGTGGGTATTACGGCTGATTTTATTGTAAAACTAAAGATATAACCAAAAACCCCCGCTCGTTTGAGCGGGGGTTTTCATTTTGATTAAATTTTAGTTGTAACTGCCGACGCGGCCAATGTCCACCGGCATGGGGATTTCCACCCCCATCGGGCCTTCAAAATACATAGTGCCCGTTAAATGATAGTCCAAAGTACCGCTACCCATGCTGATAAGCCCTAACAACTTGGTGCTAAATTGGGACATGGGAACGCTGAGTTTCGCTTTAGCGTTTTTGACGGAATTGGGTTCAATGCGGATATCTTTTAAGGTTACATTGGCCATGGGGTCTTCGTTGACGGTCAAAACCCCTTCAAACCGTTTTAACGAGGCGGCATCTTGTTTATTTAAGTTTGTAATGGCGATAACTACATCAAAATCAAACGAAGTTAAATTGTAGTTCACCAGTTCCACACTTTTCAAAGCAAATTTGCAGTTAGCCAAGTTTTGGGCTTCTTTTAAGGTGGCGCAAGCCGTCAGCAAACACGCGGAAACAACACACAATAATAATTTTTTCATAAACCCTCCGAGTTAATCTCAATAAATTGTATAATAAAATAAGCGTTTTATGGAGAAAAATTTATGAACCCGTTACAACAAAAAATTTATGACCGTTTCCTTAGATATATTGCCGTAGATACCACCAGCGACCCGACCAGCAAAGCCATACCCACTAACCCCAATCAAATTACTTTTGCACATATGCTGGCCCGCGAAATGAAAACCGTTGGTTTTCAAGAAGTGGAAGTGGACGAATACGGTTTTGTAACCGGGTTACTCCCCGCCAATACGGATAAACCTGCCCCCACCATCGGCTTATTTTCGCACATGGATACCGTTTGCGATTATAACGGCAAAAATATCCGCGCCGTATTGCACCCCAACTACGACGGCGGAACCATTACCATTAACGAAGAAAAAAAGATGTTCCTCTCTCCCGAAACCGCGCCCAACTTAAAACTTTGCGTGGGTGATGATATTATTACCTCGGACGGAAACACCTTGCTCAGTGGGGACGATAAAATCGGTATCGCTATTATTATGACTTTAGCCGAATACTTAACCGAACACCCCGAAATCAAACACGGGCCGTTAAAAGCCGCGTTTACTATTGACGAAGAAACCGGCACCGGTATCGGTTATTTTGACATTGAACGTTTTAATGCAGATTTTGCCTACACCGTTGACGGGGCCGACATGGGTGAGATTGACTGCGGCAGTTTCAATGCCGATTCCGTAGATATCCGCATCACGGGCAAAGCCTGTCACCCCGGTTGCGCCAAAGGCTTTATGGCTAACCCCGTTCGCATCGCGGCGGATATTATTTCTTCCTGGCCGGAAGATAAACTGCCCGAAACCACCGAAGGAACCGAAGGGTTTATTCTTTTCAAAGACATTGAAGGCGGCTTGGAAAGTGCCCTTGTGCAAGGCATTGTGCGCGAACACGATTTGGGTAAGTTTGAACAATACAAAAAGATGCTGGAAGATTTGGTGGAAGAAAAACGCCAAAAGTATCCGGCTGCCAAAATTGAAGTAGAGTTCAAAGAACAATACCGCAATATGCTTGAGGTGCTGAAAGAACACCCGCAAGCCATGGACTTGTTGGAAGGGGCCTTAAAAGAAAATAACATTGAGTACCATTTGGCGCAAATCCGCGGCGGGACGGACGGCTCACAACTTTCCTTGCGCGGGTTGCCCACCCCCAATATTTTTGCCGGGTACGAAAACCCCCACGGCCCGTATGAGTGGGTCAGTTTGGCGTGGGCGGAAAAAACTTTCCGCGTGTTGGAAACCATCGCCAAAAATGCCGTAAAATAGTTTGGAACTTGTATTTTCTCCCCCCCTGCTCCGTTTTATCGGCGGCAGGGGTTTTTTATTTCTTGTATTTTTAGACTTATTCCATTATCATATTGATAAGGAAACAAATTCCCTTTATGCTTATACAATTTAATTATAAGGAGCCTTCTTATGAAAAAGGGTTTCACTTTAATTGAACTTTTAGTGGTTGTTTTAATTATAGGTATTTTGTCCGCGGTAGCCTTGCCCCAATATCACACGGCGGTAGATAAAGCCCGTTTTGCCAGGCTGATGCCTGTTGTAAAAGCCCTAAAACTAGCGGCGGAAACTTATTATCTTGCTAACGGAACTTATCCCACTGCTATTGATGAGTTGGATATTGCACCGCCCGCCGGTTGTACTATCCCCGCGGGAGATAATGCGATTCTTTGCGAAACGGAGTGGTACGATTTGAAAAAAGACAGCGACTTAAATGTTGCCGGTTATATTGGAAAGCGTAACACCCCTTTGGACGGAGGTTATCGGGTGTGGTTGGATCACTCCCCCTATCCCGGCAAAGAACAATGTGTGGTGGTGGCCGATACTCCCCGTCAGCACCGACTGTGTAAAACGGTGGGCATGGAAACGGTGGTATCCATCGGTTTTAAGTAATTTCTCTGTTTAAGGAAACCTTAATAAACCAATAAAAAATATCCTGCGGAAAAACCGCAGGATATTTTTATTGTTCTTGGTAATTCCTTTAGCGGGAGTAAAAGTACGAAAATTTTTTATCCATAAAAAACCCCGCAGTTTTTGCCGCGGGGTTAAATTTAGGCTGTTAGCCGTTTTTTTATTGCAAGGGGGCTTGGGTGGCAGGCACGCCTTGCGCGGCGGAATCTAACAGGTTTTTGGCATCGGAAATGGTGGGATCCAACGCTTTGGTTACCGCATTATAGTTAAAGCGGTAAGAGGTTTTGAAACTTTGCGGATTCTCCGGCGGAACTTTAACGATTACGGAGTAGTTATCCGGGTCTACTGCGGTGGAAATTTCCCACGTAATCAAGTTAACGGCAGCCGGGTGCTTGGCTTCAATAAACTCTTTTAAGGTATAGCCGTTCATCAACGGGAAGGCTTGCACTTCTTGCAAGACAACCGTAGTCGGGTCAGCCGGGGCAGCGTCCACGAGCGCGGACGGGTCTTGCTGATAGGTGTTTTCATCTACCAACATTTCGTCCATTTGGGCTTGTTGAGCCTGTTGGGCGGCGGCTTGTTTATCACCAAATACATTGATAGAGGCCGGCAACAAGTTCATAAAACCAAGCATGGCATAGATAAGCCCCAAGGCCACAACCACAACAACCCCACCCACAACGGCTTTGGTTTTGCCGCTGGCGGGTTTAATGTCCGCAGGTTTTACATCGTGTTGGGTGTTGATGTCATCGGCCAAGTCATCTAAGTGTAAGCGTTCGGATTGGGCCGGTTCCGGTACCATGGGGACGGTTTTGATGTCCAAGGTGGCACCGCGTTTGGTTTTAATGGTATTTTCCAAAATTACTTGGGAAATCGTTACACCGTCCGCCACTTCCAACTGGGTGGTTTCCACCGGTTTTTCCGTTTGTTTGGTGGAGGATACGATTTCTTGAATTTCAGTTCCCATTTCTTCTTGGGCCGGTTCGGCGGCTTTGGGATTCATCGTGGAGGTTTGCTCACCCGCTAACGCGCCTAATTCTTTCGGCAAAGCATTTCCGTCCGCTTGGGCCGGAGGTACGAAGTCGGAAATTAAATAGGTAGAACCTTCTTTGAGTTCAATTTCCGTTAAATCGTTCGGGTTGCCGACGGGGAGCGGTTGATCCGCGGTTTGTTCGTCAAAGGTAGGCAACGAGGCGGCCGGAACAGAGGTGTCAACCGATTCGTTCGGTTGAGTTTCTTGGTTTTGTTGATCCAAGCCAAAGAGTTGTTCTACGCTTTGATTTTCAGTGTCGCGTTCAGCAAACGCATCGTTCAAATCATCTTCCGTAATCAAAGAACCTTCGGGTTTTTCAGCCGGAGCATTGGGTACCAATTCTTGGAAGGTGGCATCTTTTTGTTCATCTTCTTTGATTTGTTGGGCAACGGCCGACGGATCGGATTGGTCCAAAGAAGGAAGGCTTTCAGCCGGTGCCGCAACCGGCTCTTCTACCGGCGCAGGTTCTTGTACCGGTTCGGGTTCCTGTACGGGTTCGGGTTCTTGTACCGGTTCGGGTGCCGCAACGGGTTCAAGTTCAACGGCTTGCGGTTCCGCAACGGGTTCGGCTTGCGGTTGTTCTTCTTGGGTTTCTTTCGGTTCTTCGGCAGGCAATTCCGGCACGGCAGAGGGTTCCGCTTCTACGGTTTCAGCTTCAGGAGCCGCGGGAACATCTGCGGGCATTTGGTCAGCCGGCAAAACTTCTTCCAATTTTTCCGGTTCGGCGGCATCGGGGGCAATGGAAAGCACCGGGGCTTCGGCCGCTTCTTCCAAATTAAGCGGTTGTTTTTCGGCTACAGGTTCTTCGGCCGGGGCTTCTTCCGCTTTTTCTTCTTTATCGCCCATCAAGGAGGCTATACCGGCCGCGGCGGCTACGCCGGCAGCAGCGGAAAGAGCAGCGACTTTCAGCGTATCGCCTTTCTTTTCTTCTTCTTTTTCACGGATTACCTGATCCAATACATCTTCCTTCGGGGAAGCGGTCAGTTCTGCCAGTAAAGCATCTTTCGCCGCTTCATCTGCGGAAGGCGTTTCTTCTTTAGCAGGTTCCGTTTCTTGTAAGGCTTCGTCCAAAGTTTTTTCTTCTTTGGTTTGTTTGGCATCAGCCAAGGCAGCCAATTCGGCGGCTTGTTTGGGGGTCAACAAATCTTGGAAGGTGCTTTCTTTTTCTTCTTGGGTCTGTATGGCTTGGGCACCATATAAAGAATCTAAAGCAGAACGAAGGACTTCTTCTTCCGGGGTGGAACCGAGAGATTCTTCGGCATTGGCTTCTTTGGAGGCTTCTTCCAAGGCTAAATCTCCAAGCATATCCAAAGGTTCTTCTTTATTGGCAGCGGCCACAATGTTTTCCGCTTTGGATACCAAGCTTTCGGTGTTGGTAATGGAAGCTTCTTCGTTTTCGGTTTCTTCTTCCGCTTCCGGTTCAATATCGTGGCGGGTAAGGGTGATGGTGTTGTTGCGGTCTTCCAAGTCGGAAGGCGGCATATAGGCCGGCACGTCGGAAGGGACTTGGCTCGATTGAGCAGCCGTAGCAGCTAAGCGGGCTTCGTGTGCTTCATTAACGGCCTCGTCCAACTTAGATTGCATTCCGTCCAATTTGGTTTGTAAACCGGAAATTTGGTTGGTAAGAGAATCTAATTTGGCAAGCAGTAACGCGGCTAAATCGTTATTGGCAACCGGGTTAGCGGTCGGGGCAGGTTCTTGCGCGGGGGCAGGAGTTTCCTGCGCCACAGGGGCTTGCGTAGCGGTTAGCGCCGGTTGTTGTGTCGTGGCGGTGGCAAGAGCCTCCGGCATCGGTTGATTGAGCGTTTTTTCGATTTGATCGAACTCAAAAATACTGGAAGCCTTCACCCATTCTTGGCTGCCGCCGGCTGCAACTTCTTCGGAGCAGATCAGCGTTTCCGGGGTAAAGCCTTGCAGCGTTACCAACTTATCCTCATCGTGAGGACCTTCAACTTTGTCGTTAATGTAGACCCAATATCTCATATTTTTTCACCCTTGAAAAAAATAAATACAAAACAGCACGATAAAAGGATAGCAAATTACCGCGCGATTGAACAGTATTTTTTTTCAAATCTTATTAAGATTTTGATGATACCCTTGCTTGTTTATACATATTCAGCAGGTTATCAAGTTCTTCCTGGCTGGTTTTTCTCGTCTGAATATTAGACAGCATATCCGTCATCAGTTCGAGGGAAGAGCCGTTTTCCAACATATCCAACACAAATTGGGAAATACGGCGATTGTACGTACCGTTTAGTTCCCCCACCAGCGTGTGCAGGGCAAAAACATGTTTTTCCCTGTCCGATTTCCAAAAGGTATAGGAAGAAAGTGTTTGTTCGAAGAAACGCATAATTTCGTCTGCCGGTTTGGTGCCTAAGTAGCTTTTCATCAGTTCCGGCGCAAGGCCCTGGGTAACCGTTTGGGCTTTGAGGTCGCGCAGGTATTGGGCTTGCTTGGAGGCTTCTTCTAAACTTAAGGATCCCAAGAGTACTTTGCAAGCGAGTTCCTTATTATCTTTCGGTTCGGCACAATAAGGAAGCGTATTTAATAAATCTTGCATTTCTCTTTCTAATTGAATAAAGGTTTTTTTGCCGCCAAAGCGGTCGGCCAGGTCGTATTCGTAGCCGGCATATAATTCTTTTTTGGCTAAACTGCGACGCAAAACTTCGCGGTCTCTTTTAAGGGCGGCTTGTTGCCCGGCCCGTTCGAAACTGTCGGCAGTGCCGTCTAAAAGCACACGAACGGCCAATCCCAGGTTTTCGGCGGGGCTGGCCACATGGGGCAGTTTTTTTAGTACCGCTTCAAAAGTGGTGGCAATGTCTTGCGGAGTTTTGGCTTTTAAGTAGCGGCAGGCGATAATCATTAAATCTTCTTCTAACAAACGACCTTCCAATAATTTGGAAAGGGTGGCGGTATCCTCGGCATCTTTAGGAGTGATTTGGCACAACATTACCCGTGCGGCCAAAGAAGCACAGAGGTGTTCGTCGTCATTATGTTTTTTGAGTTCTTCCACCAAATGTTTGATTTCTTGCTTGAAAGAAATGCTGGCTGGTTGGGTGTATAAAAGTTCCAATTCTGCCGTGGTTTTAACGGAAAGATGGTACTTATCGGCCCATTTGAAAATATCTTTTTTATTTTGTTTGGCTGTTTTGGCGGAGGAAAGGAGCACTTCTTCCGCATTTTTCAAGAGGATATTAACGGCAAAAAGGGCTTTGTCGGCATCGGGCATTTCGCCGTCTTCCTGCACATCTTTAAGAGCATTGGCAAATTCTTCGTCAAAGAACTTTCTGGAAGAAAAAGAAGCATATACTTCCAGGAGTTTCCCCGTATCCGCGGACGGAATTTCCAACGCGGCACAGAGTTCGGCAATGGAGGTGGCATTGTTGTAAATGCGCAGTTGGCGCAGGGCGGCCGGCACGGTAATTTCGTCCATTAAAATGCGGGCGACAATGGTGTCGGTCATCGGGGAGTCGGAACTGAGTTGGGCGGCAATATCGGCAATGTTTTGCTGTAGTTGTTGAACTGTTTTTTTATTTTCCAATGTATAAACCAGTTTGGCGGCGTAGTCGTCGTCAATACCGGGTAACATACTGTAAATGGTGCCCAACATTCCGCTGCGTTTGGTGGCTTTCTCGTTCATATTTTTCCCCTAGCAAGATTTCAAAAATACGGTAACTGCTTTTTCCAACTCGGCGATGCGATCCGGGTGGGTGATATAAGGCAAATTGGCGCGAATACTTTCCACCGCGCAGCGCACACACGCTTGTAATAAGTGGCGCGCGCAAAAAACATCCGACAAAATTACTTCCGCAATATCGTCTTTAATGGTGTCGGTTTCTTTCAAGGCTCTTACGGCCGTGGTGGCGGCATCCGACGGGACACGCGCCGCAAACAACAAGGCATTTTGGATAGCCTCTTCGCGGGAAGGGTTTTCCTTGGGAAGTTTGCGTGCCGTTAAATAACTGGCATAGGCTTCTCCGTCTTTTTGTACATAAGATTTAAGTTCGTTTTTAAGGGCACCCAATCGTTTCAAACTTTGTTCCAAACGGTTTTTTACATCGGGAGAAATGGTTTTGCGCTTTAGCGTGGTACCAATAGCCATCATCGCAAGCGCGCACCCCATGGCCCCTGCCTGAGCGGCAGCGGCCCCCCCGCCCGGGGTCGGGTCGGAAGAGGCAAGAGCTTCGGTAAAGCGTTCAGCGGCGGTGTACCATTCCATTTTGTTTTCCCTCTTACATAATCGTGCCGGATTCTAAATCTTCGTATTTTTTGATGCGGAGCATTTTTAAGCGGTCTTCATCAATGCCGGTGCGGCTGAAAAAAACGTGTTCGATGGCACTGGCAGGCATGATGTAACTTCCGCGTTTTACTCCTTTCGGGTCGGTTTTTACTCCCAACCATACGCAGAACATCGAGATGTCCTTGAAGTCAGGCATTTCCAATTCGGCGGCGGCGCGTTGCAGGCGTTGCGCATCACCGAAACCGCTGGTGATAGCGGCATTGTGGAAACCGCAATTTTTAGCGGCTACAATATCGCGGTGGGTGTCACCGATAACAAATACATGATCGGGCGCAAAAGTGGTTTTGAATTTCTTTTCGGCGCGTTTAACGGCGGCTTGCAACATTTCTTCGCGGGTATGGCCGTCTTCCCCGTAACCGCCTACTGTAAAGTAAGCACCGAGTTTGCTGGGTTCCAATTTCATCTTGGCCCCTTCTTCCAGGTTACCGGTTCCTAAACCCAAAATGATGTCTTTTTCTTTGGAAAGAAGTTTCAAAAATTTTTCCACTCCGGGCATTAAATCATATTTTTTGCAACGGACGGACGCGTTTACTTCCACCGGCAACAGTTCCAAGTATTTGGCTTTTAATTTTTTCAGTTCAGCGGCGGTAGGTTTTTTGCCTTTTTTGATAAGACCGTACACCAAGGATAGATTGTCGATATCGGTACGACCGGCAATGAGGGCAGTGTCAAATTCGGGAGTTACACCGTAAAGTTCTTCAAAAGCCTTAATAAGGGCACGCCGTCCGCAACCGCCCGCATTTACTAAGGTTCCGTCCAAATCAAATAACACCAATTTTTTCATTTCTTATCTCCTTGTTTGACAATGCCGGTTACAATATATGCACCGCCGATGGCGAGAACCATACCCAGCACTTTGTATAAAGTGATTTTATCTTGTCCCATCAGTACCGAGAGCAGAAATGTCATCACCGGGTAAGAAAGAATAATTGCGGTGGCTTTGCTCAAATCCATATTACGGATTGCTTGGTACCAATAAGTATTTCCTAAAAAATAGTTGGCGACTGCACTAAAAATAAGTGCCGTCCATAAAGCCGGGTGGCTGTCCAATTGAAGCGGGCCCTGAAAGTACATAATCCCGACAACTAATACCAAAAGCGCCGGAATTGCAAAAATGGCTCTCGCCCCTGCAATTAACTGCGGCGGAATATCGGCCGGGAGTTTTTTGGCAAAAATATGGCTGACTTGGAACATCCACAAACAGCCGATAATCATGAGATCTCCTTTTAGTTGCAGCGAAGTGCCGGCCTGCCACAAAAGCATACCTACACCCAATAAAATAAGTAGAGACCCTCCGATTTGCCGTCCCGACGGGCGTTCCTTCAAAATAATATAGGATAAAATCAATGAATAAATAATTTCAAATTGATTTAAGATGGCTCCGTTTACGGGCGTGGTATAGTTAAGGGCAATCATAAAAATCGTCATCGGCAAAGCCGTGCCGAAAGTGCCGATAGCCAAACAGCGGGGCCAAATTTTTTTATCAAGCAAAATTTTCCACCCGTTCGTACGGTGGATATAAGGCAGAAACAGCACCGCCGCCAGCGTGCAGGTAAGCAACATAAACAAAGCGGAGGTAATATAGGGTACGGCAAATTTACTGGCCACTAAGTTGGCCGCCGTGATAAACCAAGCAATCCAAATGGCGTAAACGGGTGCAATATTAAACATATACTTTATTGTACTAATTCTAAGGCGGGAGGGAAAGGTTTTATCCCCTATTTTTAATATGGCGGCTAATCAAGTATCCCCCGTACAGGGAAAGCAGGAGACCCCCCACTTGTGCCGGGGAAGGTTTTTCAAGGCCTAAAAGAGCGGAAAGAAGAAGGGTCATAGCCGGGTAAGATAAATAAATGGCTGTTACTTTGCTTAAATCTAATGCGCGTATCGCCCGATACCACACCCACATGGCAAGCCCGTATTTTAGCACTCCCGTATATCCTATGACGGCAAAAAGTTGAAAGGAGGGCTGAAAAACTGCTTTATTCCCTCCTGCATAAGTGCAAATAAGCAGAATCCCAAGAGCAGGCAGTGCATACAAGTTCCGCGCAAGCCCGATAGCAGCCGGAGAGATTCCTTGCGGCAGTTTTTTAGCCACAGTGGACGCGGCTTGCAACATCCAGGTGCTGCCTAAAATCATCAAGTCCCCTTTCCACTGGGCCGTATAAGGGGCTTTCAACAAAATAAGCACCGACCCTAACATGACCAATAAGCTGCCGATAAGTTGTTTGCGGGAAGGACTCTCTTTCAAAAAAAGCATGGCAAAGCAAAGAGAGTAGATGAGTTCCGATTGTTGCAAAATGGCGGCATTTCCGGGAGTGGTGTAATGGAGCGCGGAAAGGAGAATCGTAAACGGTAAAGCCGTGCCGAAGGTACCGATAAATAAAAATTTCCAACGGTTTGAAGCGGAAAGAATATTCCCCCACTCCTGTTGTTTAAGAACGGCAGGAAGCAAAATAAAAGAACCGATAAGGGAACCTAAAAATACAAGAAGGGGCGGGTTGATGACCCCGATGGCATATTTGCCGACGATAGGAGAGAGCCCCACAATCGCCCAACAAATCCATGCCGCCCCCAACGGAGAAAGGAAGGATATTCTCATAAAATTATTTTAGCATTTTGGAAAATAATAAAATTGTGTTAAAACAATAAATAACTTAAAAAATATTTTGATTTATGCGAAACGGATTTACATTAGTGGAATTGTTGGTAGTGGTACTTATCATAGGTATTTTGGCGGGAGCCACTTTACCTCAATACGAACGTGCCGTGGAACAATCTCGCTTTACAAAATATATGATTTGGGTAAGACAGATTCACGAAGCCCAAAAGATGAATTATACTACCAAAGGCAATTATAGTTATAATTTCGCCGCCATGAGGGTAGGTTTCCCCAGAGGAACCAAATTTCAAACCAGCGGAAAATTTACCAACGCTACTTTGCCGGACGGAACCAAGTTTTCCATAAACCCGAACAATAACAGTCTGCAATTTACTTATAAAGATGTTTTGTTTAATATGCCTCTTTCGTCGGGCGAGGTTTCCTGTTATCACTACGGAGACCCGGTAAAAAAGAAATTTTGCGAACATTTCACCCCGGAAGAAGGCGTTTGTAAACCCAACGCTTGTCCTATCGTAACCTTCATCTAAGTTTTTTCTGGAATACAGATATAAAATAAAAACTGCCAAACTTACTGAACTTGGCAGTAAATTTGGCAGTACTCAGACGATAAAACAATGCGCAGAGAGCGGCAAGACTTCTTATTTTTATTTTACGAGGACAGAAACAAAATTTTGTGTGTTTGTCGTCGTATTTTGCCCCACTTTTAGCCCCTTTATGTACTACCAAAAGTAGTAAAAAAAGAAATAATTTTACTACAATTTTTACTACAGTGCCGATTATTAAAAAGAGAGGTTATTTTATCCGGTTTGGTCATGCTTCAAAATCTTCTACAAATATTGTCCAAGCCAAAGAACATGCTTGCCACTCCTTTTCTAACACTCTGCAACCATTTTCTTTCTAAGCGCAAATTCTTCCTGTTTACCTTTATTATATCCTTGAACAGGGCGCAAATACCCACAAACGCGGCTATATACTTCGCAAGGTGTTCCTTTCACTTCGGCTAGTTCCTGTTTAGCCGCGGCCAACTGTTTTTCTAAATTTTCTTTACTTTCCATAATTCCCCCTTTTTTTCATTAAAGCATTTTTCAAAAATCTTTACACCGTTGACAAACCAACCGGCACGGTAGGCCGTCAGAATCACAGCACATTTCCCCGTAATACTCATCAAAATAACAAAAATCACATGGGTTGGCCCCGGATTTGTTGTGAATCCTTTTTCGTTTTTTTGGAGCAGCAAGCCCCGTTACGGCTCTTGCCGGAGCAACAACCTTATCATTTTCCCCCATCACACACCTCTTTGAAGGCCACCAAAGCACGCAGATTTTGCAAATTTAACCCTTCCACCCCTTTATCCGTATAGTCGAAACGGATTTTGCAAACAGCCGCATTACTTGTCTTTACTGTTGCGCAACCGCTTGAGGCACTCATCACGGCCAAGGCCGCCAGTATCGGCCAGTATCTCATCAACCTTTTCACTTTCCCGCTCCTTTTGTTGTTTCTGTTTTAGTTGTTCGTCCTTCCGGGCCGAACGGGCCGCAAGGGCGGCAATTGTCCACACCGCCCCTACAGCCAAGGCTACTTGCCAGATTGTTTGCCACATACTATTCATTTTTTACTTCTTCCGGTTCTACCGGAGCGCTCGTTTCTTCTTCAATACCGACTTTCTTTTTGAATACGGCCGCAACGGGTGCGAAACAAGGCCCCCAATCGGTCAAAAAGTCGTACATTTTGGCGAGAAAAGCATCGTCTTTCTCGGTTTTGGTAAGTTTAGCGGCGGCCACTACCGGCACTTGCAATAATAGAAGGGCCACATAAATACCTCCTACAATAGCCAGTGCGGTATCCAACCATGGGAATTTATCCGCCAAGGTAACCACAAAGGTTACGATAGTTACAATTACTTCTTCCATTTATATACTCCTCCTTTTTAATTCCGTCGAAATCGACGGGGTTACAATTTCACTTCAATATGCGGGAAATCTTTTAAGGTTTTCCAAAAAGCCCCATACACAAAGCGGCTTTTTATTTCCCCCCGATCTCGTAGCATACATGCCACAGCATCAAAGCGGTAAATCATTTCCCTAAAACGCCCCAAATCCAGCCAATCTATAGGATAGGGAGCAATATCCACAGCCAAAGCGGGGGTTTTATTATGCGCACTGTTTGGGTAGCGCACGCAGGAAGTTCCTTTGTCAAACGCTTTATTCTGTTCTTTTTCTCCGCGGTATCCTTCCAAGACGGAGAAGTCATACTGTTTGATAAGTTCCTCACACACCCGGACGATATCCGGGTGGCAAGAATTTAGCCGTTGTCGGCTTACTTTAGAGAATTTAGGCATACTAATCCCTCCCGTGTCGGTTTAGGATAAAACTTTCTATCCGCACCACCGTATCCAAAATCATGCTTTGTTTGACCTCGGTGGTTACCAGTTTCTTTTCCAAGTATTCCATGCGGCTTTCCAATTTGCTAACTCGTGGCGGCAAGCCATACATGGTAACACACCACACCGCCAGCGCACCGATAGCCGAAAGGATAATCAACCACGATTGTGCTTTGTTGATCATCTTACCCCTCCGCTTCCGACAGGTTTAAGTATTCCACGCTATCCTTTTCCGCGTACGCTCCCGCTTCGTACAATTCAGGTTCAAAGAAGGAAGTCCGCACAATTTCATTTCCGTTTCTTTTGTACAGTTCGCCCCATACTACTTGCGGATAGATAACGGCACGATAGTAGGAACCTGACAACATAAAAGAATTGGAATCGGTCAAAGCTGTCGTATGAGCATACAAGCAAGTCGCATCAAATGACATGATTGGGATTTGATGGTATTGGAAGATTCCAATTGCTGTTGCGCTTACTTGTCCAAGAAAATCACCTTCCAACAATTCTTCGTCTGTTCCAAAACGATATATCGTATTGGTTTCCGCATCGTACTCAACAACACCCCTTCTAGCGGCCCCAAAAAGATATCTTCCGTTGTCTAGTTTCGCACAAAAATAAACATCTGCAGATTTTGGAAATACTGAATTATCTTCGTCCGATTTCATACAAGTTTTAAGCACTATTTGAGATAGCACTTCGCCGTTTTTGGCATTCATCACAATAAATTCAACAGGGGATTGGAAGTATCTTTTTTGTACGGACACATTGGAATTTTCGACAAAATCCCCCATCAAAACAATGATTAGATTTTTGTCTGCAATGTAGTAAGGGCAGTACCAATAGTTATGGTTTCTGTCGGAAATTTTTGCAGAGGGCAAATAAATTGCACCCAAATAAGTTACCGCGTTATTTACAAAATCAAACTGCATTTTGTACGCGGCTTTTGTGCCGTTAGAGCCAAATACGGCAACCCCAAATCCGTTCTCGTCCACTTTGTACGCTAGCACCTTTTGAGAATACCCATAAGCGTAGTTATCATCACAAGAGAAAGAAATTTCTGTGCTTGTGCCCGAAATAAAATCTACCGCTTGAGCGCGTTGATAGCTATTTTGGAAAGAAAAGAATTTTTCCCCGTTAGGGCTAACTGCTCCGTTGCCCGCCATTTGGTTTGAATATGTCGTAAAACCGACTGCCTGTCCGATTTGCTCTAAAGTCACATCTTCGCCATAAGTCACATTAAAACTATAACACCTAAAGGAATAAGACCCCTCCGTGCTTTGTGTACGCAACACGATTTTAGTTTCATCTGTATTGGAAAAGATGTCAATGTAATTGTAGTACGCATCGGTGTTTATAAAACTATCGGTTAGAGTTACACTTGCCAAGGTTTCATAAGTAAAATCGTTACCAAATTTCAAAATGCTAAAAGTTTTGGTTTTTACATTGAAATACGCATACAAACGGTGCAAGGCAAGTGGCAAAATTTTGGAGTAATTCGCATCACTAAACATACTGCCGCTATCGCTACTGCCATATATCACCGTACCTTTTAAGTTCGTTTTTTCACCCAAAACTTCAAGGTTTTTAACCGCACCGGACATTTCGTCCAATGTGCTTTTTTCTGAAATGCCTTCCACGCCTTTGTCGGTTAATGCTTTAGCAAGAATTTGTTTCTGTTTGGACAAACCTGCCAAATGCTCAATCAATGCCCCGTCAGAAATCTGCGTTGCCACTTTATCTACCAACGCACCCACTGGGGCGGAAGTCGCTTCCTTTTCCCCGCTTTGTGCCAATACCATTAAGTCGTTTATGCCAATCTTACTGGCTTCATTTAAGTCTGTAATTTTTTTAGTAGTAGCCATGTTTATTCTCCTAGAGTAATTGCTTTGAAGTTTGTAAGTTTTTCCCAATCCTGCTTGACCGTTAGCGCACCTACCGTAAAAGGAGGATACGAAACGGGATACACCTCTTCCATTTCTAACTGCCGTATAGAATTCCCATCGTTAACCGTCACGCGAAGTTCGGATAAGTCGATGCTTCCCATGGAGTAGCGCGTTCCGTCCGAAATACGGGAGTTCAGAAGGTTTAACATCAAGTTAGTTCCGCTTGTAGCGTTGTACAGTTTGACGGCCCCTTCGTACAAGATATGTTCGCGCCAAGTAAGTTTGTCCTCGCTCACCCGTAGCAAGTATTTTGTGCCGGTAAATTCCAACACAAAGTAGTAAGTCTTACCGTCAACAAGGTATTCTTCCACATAACTCCCGCCGTTTAGAGGGCTTGTGCTAGATGCGCAAAGGTTTGCGTATAATTGATTCCCTTTTGCCGTATCAATTTCTAGTTCCGGGCAATTTCGCAAACTTCCGGAATACGGGCCAAAAATACTTGGATACCCGCCACCGCCGTCCTTGTGAGTGTATTTAACCTCAATCTTCCATGAATCCAAAGCACCCCAATATACGATTTCTTTTAGCATCGCCACATGAGTATTTGTTCCGGTACCGCTGATAATGTTTCCGGTGCGCTTAAGGCCGTTGTTCACAATCGGCATCACTTCCTGTTTGACCGTACTGTCAAGCAGTACCCAAGAGTAACCGTTTACCTTCAAGCGAATAATACCGCCTTCCGAAACAAGTTCTACTTTGTTCCAACCGTCCACAATTGCTTCTTTCTGCACGAATTGCCAATCCGGTTTTTCCTGCCAATTGAATCGGAAAGCCAATGTTCCGTAGTGAGATTTACAGTCCAAAAGGCCGCCGAAGTCAAACAGATAGCAGAGTCCTTCCCCGATTAAGTCGCTATGCACTTCAAAAGAAACTTTGAAAGGAAGTGCACCCAAATCGGTAGGTAGTTTATGTACGACCTGCGGCACGATGTCATAAGCAAGCAAATCGGCATTGTTCACGCGCAAGTGTACCGTATCGGCCGCCATCAGGTAAGCGTTATTGTCAGGAGTGACTAAAACGAGTTTCCCGTTAAAGTACCCCTTATCGTATCGCTTACCGTTTAGCCACGCGGCCACATATCGTTTACCGTTGATGATTACGCTCATACAATGGTTTCCTCAATCAAAGAAAGTTCGTTTTGCGGCTTTTCTTCCATGGCGTTCCATTGGGCTTCCGTGTAGCCTTTCACGCGGATTACACCACCGTTGTATTCCAAGAGACCTTCCAATTTTGTTTGGCACACAATCCACGGATATTCACGCGCATGGGCAGGAGCAGTTTCCTTTCCGGAAAAGTTAGCACCGAGCAAAGACATATCCATTTTTACGATTGTGCCCCACTCGTCACCATGCCCGCTTTTCACATGAGAACTCCACCGAGATTCCACCTTGAATGGCGGCTCATATTTAGACTTGTCGCTTTGTCTGTCAAAACTTGTAAACAACCCTTCAAAAGCGCGTACTTTGTCGGTTTCCGCACCAATCTTACCATCGGCATCTACGCCCGAAATAAAGCGCGTGTACATCGGCAAGCGCAAGGTTTGGTTTGCATTATCCACAACATAGTAAGGAACCGTCTTTTTCTCGGCAAGCATGCTTTCGTATTCTTGCGCGGAGATTTGGCGTTCCGGATGTTTCTGCACAAATTCCCATAAACCGGGTACTTCGGCTTTTGTTCTTGTTTCGCCCGTCCAACCGGGAACCGCGCCCAAGTTGTATTCGTCTTTATTTGATTGGGAATAGTAGATTTGGCCGATTTGGCGCGGGATAAAGGTATTGGCGTGAGATTCGGCCCGGTCGGCTTCTTCTTTTGCACGCGTGGCTTCTTTTTGTGCATTTTCAGCGGCTAAAGCGGCGGCTTGCGCCACTTCTCCCCCCGGCATTGTTAAAGTGTCAGAGAACATAAACACCACTTTATCTCCCACATTAAGCGGAGAGTTAAATACCACCGTGTTGCCATATTCGGTACCTCCCAATTCCAAATCGGGGTTTACGATTTCCACATAATCTTCCGTTGTACCACGGCGTTTCAAAAGCCCGTTTACAAAAACTTTAAGAGTCATGCCGTCTGCTTTGTAACTTTCCATTACGCGGAAGGTTTGCAAGTCGCCGGTATAGTTCAAAGCGGGAGTTCCGGCATCGTAGTATTCAACGGAAGCGTAAAGTTTTTCGGCTTGTTCGTATGCGCTAACGGCCGCGTCAATGGCTTTTTGCGCTTCTTCGCCGCAGGCATCTGTCCAAGATTTAATATCGTTGTAAAGATTACGGATTTGGCTCATCATTTCCGTGGCAGTTAGCCCTTCCGTAGCATTAACCCCCGTAATAACCGCGCGGGAAAGTTTTTCCGCCATTTCCTGCAAAGCCATGGCAAATTTATCCAAATGGGCTTCCAACACGGGCCCTTTCACTTCACGGCCGTCAAGTAAATTTAATTCCTGTGTAAGCGGTACATCACGCAAAACCACAAGCATTAAATTTACTTGACG